>CACWJS010000046.1 GCA_902761275.1 uncultured bacterium
GCCGCACATCGTCCACGCAGATGTCGCGCAGCCGCGTCACGTTCGTTACCTTGCCCGCGACGCCCCGCCCCGTACCCTCGAAGAAAAGACAGAGATTCACTACTGCCAAATATCCGATGTCGCCGTCATCCACTTGGCGGTGTCGGTTTCTCCTGATTCGGTAGTTGACGAGAGAACGAGGCGCACAAGCTCTGGGTCGGCGCGGTAGAGCTTGAACGAGACGCCCTGAAGTGCGCCGCCGTCCTTAAGGACATTGACTTTGCAACTCTTCGCGGCGCAGGGCGTTTCAAGGAGGCGGATGCGCTTTAGGCCAATCGACTTACCGCGCAAGATAGCCTTGCCGTCGGCGATAAACTCCCACTCGTCAACCTGCTCGCCTTTTGAAATGTCCTCCCGCATGACGACGACATTGAACGACTCACCCTGCTTCACCTCATGCGCAAAGAGCGCGTCTTTCAGCGTTCTGAATCCGGCGAGCGCCTTTACGTCGTCCGCGTCGAGAAGTCCGTCCTTGTTCGGCGCGATGCCGATATTCATCGTCGAGGCGTTGCCGACTGACGAAAGATAAAGTTTCGTCAGATATGCCGCGCTTCTTGTCGTGCCGCGCTCGCTCTCGTGATAGAACCAGCCCTTTCGAAGAGGGAAGTCCGATTCAATTGGATGGAACGTCGTGCCGCCGATGATTCCAGTGTTGGCCCACTTGCTGTAGTTTGCCCATATTCCGTCGTAATGCCCGCCTGTCGAGCGGGAATCGGGATCGACCAGGCCCTGCTCGTTGCCGCAGAAGCGGAAGTCCGCCTCGTCCATCTCGTTGAAGATGCAAACCTTCGGCTGGAGCTTCCGCACCATCGCGAACGTCTCGGTGTCGTAGCGGTAGTATCCGTCGGGAATCTTGCGCTTCTCCCGCGCACCGCCGTAATATCCGTCGCCGCCATTCGCGCCGTCGAACCACATCTCGAATATCTCGCCGTAGTCGCCCGAAAGCAATTCGCGCAGCTGCTGCTGAAAAACGTCGGTGACATATTTCTCCGTGCCGTAGTGCGCGTTGTTGCGGTCCCACGGCGAGCAGTAGACGCCGAACTTCAACCCTGCTCGACGGCAGGCCTGTTCCATCTCCTTTACGTAGTCGCGCCCAGTTTCTCGTTTTAGTTCGAGTTTCGAGTTGGAGTTCGAGAGCGGAATTTTCTCGTTCTCCAACTCCAACTTTGGACTCCAACTTTTCCAAAACGGAGTTTTGGTAATGTTGTGCTCCGTGGTCTTCGTTGGCCACAGGCAGAAGCCGTCGTGGTGTTTTGCGACGACGACAAGCCCGCCGATTCCACCGGCCTTGCACGCGCCGACGATCTGGTCGGCGTCGAACTTCTTGGGGTTCAGCATAGCGGGGTCTTCGTCGCCGAAGCCCCATTCGCGGTCGGTGTAGGTGTTGAGCCCCCAGTGGACGATGCCGATTATCTCCGGTCCTTCCGCAAGCCTCGCCGCAAGCGCAGGGCGCGGTACAGGCCTCGACGCCTTAACGGGAGTCTGAAGCTTCTGCGCAAAAAGCCAATCCAAAACTGTGTGGTCGTTGTATGTCGGAATCCAACAGCCGTGTCCGACGCCGGGATATTCGCGGTAACGGATCTTTCCGTCGCACTGCCAAAGCGCGGACACCATCTGCCGCGAACGAACCACGGGAACTGCATCGTCTTTGTCGCCGTGGAACGTCCATATCGGAACATCGCGGATTTTCCACGCCAGCGAAGAATCTCCACCGCCACATACCGGCATCGCCGCTGCGAAAAGCTCGGGGCGGCGCTGTACGATGTCCCACGTGCCGTATCCACCCATTGAAAGTCCCGTCACATAAACGCGCGAGGCGTCGACTGGCATATCCTTTATCGTCTTCTCCAAAAGTTCGACGACGAGCGACATTGCCGCCGACGGACTTTCGGGCATCTTGTGAGCGCGAAGTCCCCATGGAGTGTCAACCCACTGCTTGCCCTTCGGACACTGCGGCGCGATAAGATAGCCGTCAATCCCCTTTGACTTCATGTACGAGATTATCGGCCACGCGCCCCACGTAAGCTGCATCGCATTGTCGTCGCCACGTTCACCAGCGCCATGCAGGAAAAGGACGAGCGGATAGCGCCGACCCGTCTCAATCTTCTCCGGCGCATAGAAACGGTAGTTCAAAGACTCGCCCGCATTGCCGACAAACGTCTTCGCCTCCGTCACAGCGGCAGCATTCGTGACCGACGAGTTAGCCTGCGGCGGCAATTCCGCCAAGGCCGATTCATCAAGCGCAAGAGCCGCAGCAACTATGATTGTTCCAAGTCTGATTTTCATGTTTTCCATTCTTGCGTTACTATTTGTGCCCTGTACTTCTCAGCACGACAGGGCCGAGGATGCCGGACGGCACGAACGGATCGGTCGGATGCGGATTGAAGTCGGGACGATTGATGATCCACGTCTTGCGATCCTTCTCCGGCTGGCCGAGGTCATAGACGACGCGGTTTCGCCATGTGTTCGTCACCTCTATGCGAAGCGCGTTGCGGCCCTTGCGAACGAATCCGTCGAGACGGAATCGCCAAGGCGCGCACCATAGCGTCCGCACTTCCTTGCCATTCACGTACACCTTCGCGACGGAGGCCACCTTGCCGACGTCAAGCTCAAGATGTGAATCCGCATCGGAACATTCAAACTCCGTCTCGTACACCGCCGTGCCGGAGAACGCCTGCGCCTCGCGCGAGAATCCCGGAATCTCCGTCCACGAGACAGGCCTTTCAAGCGTCACCTTTTCCAGAACACCCCAGCCCGCTGGAAACGACAGCGTCCAGCCTGTCAGCTCGGTTTCTTTTTGGACAGGATTTACAGGATTAACAAGATTATGCGATTCTCTCAATCCTGAAAATCCTGTTAATCCTGTCTTGTCATCACCACCGAACACCACGAATACGCTGCGGGACGGCGGGATATCAAGGACGTCGCCGTTGCGCCACTTAGCGCGCTCGCACGACACGGGGTCGAACACAGACACCGGCCCTTTCGCCCTGAACGTCACCTTGCCGCGCCAGCCGTTGGTGCCCGCCGCGACGAAATAGCGGTCGCAGCCATCGACGACGCGGTGTATCCATATGAAGTCCTCGCTCGGCTCGTCGCCAAGCGACGGCTCGGTTGCGACGTCCTTCTCATACGACGAAAGCGCCTTTGCTATTGCCTCCTTGCCGCCGAACACGACCTTGCATCCCGCCGCCGAGAGTTCGGCAAGCCGCTTCTTAGTCGCGGGGAGCATGTAGCGTTCGTCGGGAACCCACAACACCTTCCACGTCGCACCTTCAGGAACCGTGAAGAGTCCATCCTTGACGGAAAGCCTGTTCGTGAGTACGTCGTGGTTCAGATAGTCGTACCTGAACCCTTCGGGGAAGGGATAGTCAACGTCAGGATGGTGGTCAACGGCGTCGCCGAGATACCACAGCACGTCCTGCGACGGCAATCCTGCTTCCAAAAACTCCTCGCACCGCGTCAGCCAGGAGAAGAATTCCTTTGCATAAGGCCACCAAGTTTGAAGTCGGTTGAACGGAGTGCCATTGCCGCCGGACATACACGCGCCAGGAGGCGTCGCCCCTTCGGGAAGCGGAACGTGCGTACTGCTCTGAAGCGCGAGATGCGTGACGCCGCGAGCGAAATGGCGGTTGGCGACGTCCTGAAGGCTGCAGAAGTCCTCGTCCCACCTGATGCCCCATTCCGTGAACGCTTCGGCCATGACGCGCCTCTTGCCGTAGATGTGCGCCGCGCTCGCGCAGAAGCGCACCGGCTTGAACGCATACGAGCTTACGCCTCCCTCGTCCTTCGTCGCGTGGAGGTTCCAATATTCGCACATCGGCGCGTCGGCGTACTTCCAGTATTCGAGAAGGTCGCCGTAGATGATGTCACCGAAGGCCGTCTCGTAGTACGCCTTGATCCCCTCCTCGTGCGCAAGCTCCGACATCCGCCCGAAGTAGTTCTTCGTCACGAGGTCGCCGAGGACGCGCCGCCAGTCGGTGAGGAACTTGTCGGTCGTCTCCGGCGTGTCGAGGACGTAGCCGAAGAGCGCGGGCAGGTTCTTCCTGAGGGCGTATCCATTCGCCTTCTCGAAATACTCCTCCATGCGTCCCGTCCACGTCTGGCACCAGCACTCCCAGCTGTCGACGAGCATTCCGTCCATGCGTCCCTTGAGCGGCCCTTCGAGGAGCTTGCCGATGTAGCCCTTGAAGTTGGCCTCTATGCCCTTGGGGTCTAGCTTGTCGCACTCCCATCCAGTCGCCTCCTTCGGCGCAGGGGCGTTGACGCGCTTGAGGTTCACATTGCCGAAGCGCAGAACCGTCCAGCGTCCAGGAGGCGCGACCCACGACGGATTGTCCGTGAGATCGACTATTTTCAACGAATCGACCCACGTCCGCCTGTCCTGCTTCGGGGTGCGGCCGACAAAGACAGAACGCAGAACCTTCGCGGACTTCCCCTCCCAGTTGGCATGGCGCGCCGCCGTGAAGAACTCCGGCTCGCCCCATGCGGGAAGCGGAAAGTCGTGGTCGATGCGGTAGCGCCACGTGTCGCTCATAAGCTCGTCGCAAGCGACGCTGAAAGTATGCACGTAGTCGCGCCAGCACGAAACGGGCAGCGTCTCCTTCACAGCCTCGCGCCATCCGTCCGGCGTCTTCGCCTCCAAAGTGATGCGGAGCCACGGCGTATGGTAGCAGTACTTGTCGTGTATCCAGCCGCTAAGCGCCGGAAGCGTCATCGTGCGAATCGTCACTGGCTTGGCGAATGAATACACCCGCTCGTCGCCGTTCGTAGCCACATTGGTAGGGCGGGCAGCCCCCTGCCCGCCGTCCTCATACCCAAGCGGAGTCGGGAACGCGAGGACGCAGATGTCGCGCCAGTCGGTGTCCGCATCGCGGAACCGCACTGGGATGTCGGGGAGTCGCAACGCCTCACCACCGGAAATGTCGCGGCGGGCGCACTCAATGTCGCGCTGGCAGTGATCGAGGTCAATCCACGGTCCGCCGGACTGCGACCAGCCAGGGCAGTTCTGCACGACGAGACCCAGATCAAGGCGTTCGCACTCCTCGCCGAGGAACTTAACGAAATCCCACCACTTCTCGCCCATGCAGAAGACCTGATCTTCGCATCCCTGCCACGGGGCGTTTTTCTCACCCCCGCCAATGTGAAAGAAGTGTACGCCTGAAATACCTGCGTCCTTCAATGCCTCAAGGTCGAGGCGAAGTCCGTCCTTCCTTACGTTTCCGTCGACAAACTCCAGCCACGCCTCGGGGCCTTTCGGCAGAGACGGCTCGGCGACAGCGCACCCGCTTGCGCGCCCTTCTGGTTGCCTTCGGCAAGGTTCCCTCCGAAGCGAAGCTTCTGCGGTGCATGCACACGCGGCAAATACCGCAGCAAGTATTGTTGCACCCGATCTTTTCATTATTTATATGGTTCTCCCTTGCCGAGGTTTTCGGGGTATGTGTCTGCCATCTTGTCGTCGCCGAGGTTCTTCCACGCTTCGTGCCAGATGTCCCAGGCGTTGTCGCCGAACTCCGAGGGCAGTATCTGGATGCCCTTCATGAACTCCACCGCCTCGCGCCAACGGCGGCAACCGTTCAACGCGCGGGCATACGCTATCTGCAACGGGTTGTTGCCTGGATTCAACTTCAAGAACCGGCTGGCCGCATTAAGGCTCTTCTCCCATTCGCCATTCACAGCGTGAAACGCAGCGATGTCCCTGCCAATGCGCCAGTTGCCGGAGAGCGACGCGGCGCGATTGAGGTCGGCAAGCTTCTTGTCCGCAGTCCTGCGAGAAGCACGGAATAGGTAGAACGCAAAATCGTCCGGATCGCTCCCGCAGTCGTCAAGAAGTCTGTCGGACAATGCGTCCTCCTGAAAATACGCCGCCAGCACCGCACGGCAGTATTTGAACTTCCACGACGGATGCGCGGACACGGCATTGTCGAGAGCCGGAATGTCCTCCCTGCGGAACGGAAAGAGTCGCGGCAGGGGGAGCCTCGCCGCCGCTTCATAGTCGCCAAGGCGAATCTTCGCCATCGGGCAATCTCCGGCACACAACTCGATTCTCTTTGCGTCGTCCTCAAGCCCCGACTCCCTGTACCACGACGCGATTTCAAGAAGTGTCTCTTCGGGAAATTCGTTCTGTATGGCGTCCGTCCAGTCTCCGCCAACGCCGGCACGGCTCGCCTCGTACTTCGCCGCATGGAAGAGCGGCCAGACGCCAAGCGCGGCAGATGCAGCATTTCGCGCCGCATCCGCATCGCCGCAAAGCCGCAGCGCGGCAATTTTCGCAAGCAATGCGTCGCGGTTCGCGCTGTCTGCTGCAAGGACGCGCTTGGCCATCGCGACAGCGCTGCGCCAGTCCTGTTCGCGGAGAGATATGCGCACAAGGAGCGCGTATGACGCATTGCGGAATTCTGCGGAATAAGACGCAAGTCCAAGCCGCTCCCTTGCCGTAGCATTGTCGTTCGCCGCAAACGCCGCGAATCCCGCCGCGTAGTTCGCCGCGCCGCCGTATGTATCGACCGACAAAGACTTTGCCGCCAGTTCAAGCGCGTCGCCATATCTGCCGCGCCGTATCATCAGAAACGCAAGCTCGTCAAGCGCAGGTGCGAAGTTCCCGTCAATCGCAAGCGCGGCGTTCAACTCCTTTTCGCCAAGTGCGTCCTCGCGCTCGCGTATCGCCTGCTGCCCGCGAAGGTAGTGGCCGTAAACGCCGTCCCAGTCGAAGTCCTTTGGCGATTCGACAGGACGCGGAACAGCCGCAGATGGCGGATTCTTCCCTTTCGGCAGATATGCGGATTCATCCCTCACAACGTCCCAGCGCTCCACGAAGCAATCCGTGCGCCCCGGCGAAAACGACGGATGCTTGAACGGAGTCTTCACCGTGGCGAAGCGCGGCTGGTTGAAGGCGCGTCCGCTCTGAAGCTCGACGTACTGGCCGTCGGAGTCAGTGAGAAGGTCCTCCCATATAGCGCCTTCGCGCGACTGGGTCCACATCCATACCTTTCGCCCGTACTTGTCGCAGGACTCGTTCTCGTGAATGAATCCTATTCCACGCGACGAATACCACACGCCGAACACGCGGTTGTCGCCGTTCAGGACGTGATAGGACTTGTTTCCGCCGAATGCGTTTACGGCGTACCTGTCGAGGTGGCGTCCTTCGGAATCGACCGGCCACGGGTGAGCGTCGCCCTGGTGTCCTATCTCCGCCTTTCCGTCAAACTTGAGCACCATGTCGTCCTCGACGTGCGCCGCCATGTTCATCCAGTGGTAGTATGGAACCGGAAGACCCGACCCATTGTACCAGATGACGCGCGTGGTAAAACCGTCCGCGTCAGGCGCAAGCCGCACCTCAACCTGATAGGAGGTTCGGCAGACAAGCTCGTCAACTGCGACAAAGCAACTCACCGAGCCGTCTGCGTTCGTGCGCACGGTATAGTCAACCGGCGTCGAGGTATAGGGGCCGTGTCCGATTATCCCGAAGTTGTACTCTATGCCGCCCGACCACCACGGGCCTCGCATCGCAACGTTCCTGAATTTCGCCGCGTGGTTTCTGTAGATGAAGTCGAATCCGGTTTTGACGTCTGTCGCCCCCCACACTTTGCCTCCCGCCTCGGGGAGCAATGTCAGGGATATCCTTCCGTTGCTCATTTCGACGGCCTTGAACACACGGGGGCTCGACGAAGCCGAAGAGCCGTCGTAGCGAAAATATGGAAACCGCTTCTCCGCGACCGGCGGCACAGGGTCAGGATCGGAGAACGGATACGTCTTCAGCTCGACCTCGTCCAAAGAGACAGTAGAAGCCGCGCCACACAGGGCAGCCGCAACAAATAAAACAGATACGATAATACGTTTCATTTTATTGTTCACCAAGCCTTGATCAGCACCATGCGGAATGGCTGGATGTCAAGGCTGACCTTGCCATCAACAACCTCCAGTTCGCGCCCTGCAAGCGCGTCTATCGCATGGCTTGCGCCGTCGGGGAGCGCCACAACTGCGGACGCCGGCTTGTCGGGCGAGACGTTCGACACCACAATCAGAGAATTCTCGCCGCGACGGTAGATGCTGGCCTTTACGCTTTCCGGCGACACGGCGACGTGGTTTTCCCAGTACGGCGTCCATTCAGCTTCCGTTGCACCAAAGTCGTCAAACACCTTCCAGACTGGCGCAATTCGCGGAACGGACGCGAAGCCGCACGGACGCACCATCACGTCGTGAAGGAGCGTTATCGACAGCGCGTCATCATAACTCCAACCTGGCTTTTCGTATGCGAGGAACTCGCATGGAACGCCGTGGTTGCGCCCCATGAACTCTGCGCGGAACGCGCCGAGGCTCATGTTCTTGCGAATGTCCTTTCGAAACGCGATCTGCTCGCCGTCCCAATACGAATGCACGAATGCGAGCGTTGCCGGACATACGCATCCGCTTTGATGCGCATCTATGCGACCGCCGCGAGACTCCACGAAACTGTACAACTCGCGCATCATGCGCCGGACTGCAAATATAGGATACGTGACATGCAGCTTCCCTTCTCCGTCGCGCCAGCCGCATCCGTGCCGCTCGTTAGCACATTTACGCGGCAGTATCGTGCCGTCCAGATAGAATCCGTCCAGCACGAGCGAATCGTAGGCCTTCTTCGCCCGCTCCAGCCAAACAGAGGCTGCATCGCTGTGATAGCATACAGAATAGTCCCGCTGTCCAGGCTGCCGGAACCACCCGCCTGCAACCCCGCCCACGAGATTTCCGTCATCTCCCGTCACCAACCATTTCGCATGGTTCTCGCCCCATGCAGGATCAAGCGGCGAAAGTTCATATCCCAAATAGACAAGCGCCTTCATCCCCCTCGCATGGCATGCATCTACAATCTTCTTGAAGTCTGGATTCGGCGTAGGATTGTTCTGAACAGGAATCCAGTCCTCATGGAACACGACAGTCTTGGCACCCGACCTTGCCGCAGCGTCAAGCGTCTCGTCCATCTTGCCGTCGGGGAACGCCCTCTGCGCCGTCCACCAGACTTCGGGTCTCTTGAAAAGTATGCCGGCGCCCATTTGAGGCGCATGGACAGTATGGTTCGTATTGAACTTCCTTGGCAACGGCTTCACGGGCGTTGCCTGAAGTCCGAACATCCAAGTGTCAGGCTTTGCTATCGGCTTGTCCGAAAGCCTGATGCGAAGAACCGTCTCCTTGCTGCCTGGCAACACTTCCACGACGCGTTTTGGATCGCCAGGATGGAAATTTTCGCCCGATTCGCAGAACCATGCAAGTCCGGCGGACTCGTCGCCTATCCATACAGAACTGAGGAACGGCCAGGAGAGGTTCCCTGCAATCTCGCCCGAATTCTCCAGCCCTGTGTCGCCAGGTCCGTCAAGAACCGGATACCAGCTGAAAAGCGACGCCCTTTCATGTGATAGAGGAATCTCGAGCCAGACGCGCGAGATTTCAACGCCTTCGCCCTTTGCCCCTGGCACAAGCGCGAGCGACACCTTAGCCATGCCGTCAAACTCGATGCGCAATGTCACATCGGCCACAACCGCATCCGCTTCTTGCCAAGCGCAGACAGTGGCGGATTCGTCGTCCGACTCCTGAACCCAGCTGCCGCCCTTCTTCCAGACAAGTTCCTTGCCGCCGGCATCCGTGCAGACGATACGCATCGGCCCTGCGAGCAAGTCGTGTCCCGCGCTCTTTAGGCCGACAGGTAGTGCGTTCGACGCAAAAGCATACTCGCGCCCCCAAACGGACACAACTCCGTCCTTCGCCACCACCGGCGACCACGGCGGCGGCACAGTCTCCGCGTGCGCGGCGAAATGTGCAAATGTGAAAATATGGAAATATGCAATTATGCCAACTGCCAATGATTTTAAGGATTTCATATTCACCTCACCTCCATGATACAACCGTCGTTTGCACGAATCGACACCGAGCCGTCGGAATATTTCCCGTTCCAGACATTCACGACGCGACCCTTGGCAAGGCGCAGAGGCGCAGTCACGTCCTCGGCGCGTGTGTTGAGGATGCAGACGAGAGCGGAGCCGTCGCCGCGCGGATGCTCGGTGACGACAAGCCGAGTGTCGTCCCGCTCGACAAGGCGCGTCACCCCCGCCGCCTTCGCCGCGTATGCGTAGATGCGCCAAAGTTCGTTGGAGAAATCACCGTCCACCACATTCGGTAGATGCGTCATCGTCTCCTTTTCGATTGCAAAGTTGACAACAATCACCTGACCCTTGCCGTACTTCTTGCGGGACACAACGACATTGCCGGTCTTGTCTTTCGCGACAACCTCGCAGTCAATCGGAGTTTGCGTCACCGTGAAAGAGTCGAATCCGTGCAAAGCGTGTCCGTCCAGCTCGAATTCTATGTTGCGCTCCCCGCGCCACACCTGCTGTTCCAGTCCGGTGGAGCGCTCCCAATCCGAAAGCCCCGCCGATCCGCCACGACTCACAACAACCGTCGCGCCGGCCTCAGCCTTTGCGAGAAGGCGCTTCCAGGCAGAATGCGAATATGATTCCCATTCTTCGCCTGACGGCAAGAAATAAAGATCGGCTTCCGGCAGTTCGCGAGCCTCCGCACCGACGAAGTCAAGATCGAATCCAGCCTGTCTCGCCAACATGAACGCGCCGAACGACGTCTGCCACGCGTCCTCGTGCTTTTCAGAAAGAAGGCACACCGCGTCAATCTTGCGCGGAGGCAACGTCTTGAAAGGCAGGGAATCCTTGAATGCCTTGAATTCCTTGAGTGCAGCGACATGCGCCTTCGGAGTGCGCGATGCGTCAGCATTGAATATTCCGAGATTGCGCTCCATTGCATTGTTCTCGAACGGCGGATAGTCGAGGTGCATCTGCACAAACGCGCACCACCACAGATAGCCGTTCATGCCATGCATCCAACTGGCAAACATCTGCTGGCGCATTCCGGCGGCGGCGATGCGGTCGGGTGACATTGCCGGGCCGAAGTTGCCGACTTCCTGCGGAAATGCCGGCTTGCCGCCGACGCCTTGATAGAAGAGGCACTGGCCTGCTGGATGAAGCGCATTGCGAAAGCCGTTGAAAGGACCTCGATTGGCATCCACCCGCCATGGTGCCGAATACGGATGCGGCGTAAGATAGTCCAAAAGTTCACCCTGCATTTGGAGATTCCACGTGTCGAACATGGATGAGCTGATTCCATGCATTCCGGCGATTACAGGGCGCGTGGAGTCCTCAAGCCGGATTGTGGACGATATGGTATTCAACCAGTTCCACGCCTGGGCTGGGGTCTCCGCCTTGCCGAGGTTGTTGCACTCGTTGCCGAGATCCCACGCTACTATGGCGGGATGGTCTCGGTTCGCACGCACAAACGCGCGGACGAAACGGCCTTCCCACATCAACGCCTCAGGGTCCGTGAGAAGATTCTTGCCCTCCAGTACGCGCGGGAAGAAAAGCCGTCCGCTCATCCACCCTGTGACAAGCGAGACCATCAGTTTCACGTTGTGTTTCCTGGCGGTGTCGCAGAAGAACCTGAACCGCGCCATCGCACCCGGTTCAAGCCAATAAGGATCTAAAAGCACATGGTCTGTCGTCTCCTCTACATACCCCCATGGCGTTCCCTGACTCCAGCGGCTCAAGGCAATCGGCTGGAACTCGCTCCACGTGGGGAATACGCGAATCACCTCGACGCCGCCGGACGCAAGCGCGGCAATATCTTTTTCGATTTCCTTCTCGTTCCAGTCCTGCGCTCTCCACATGTGGATTCCCGCCTGGGAACCCCAGTAGTTCACGCCGACAAAGAACGCGCCGGGACGGAAGATGTCCGCAATGGAGTTCTGTCCATCCGTGCCGGCAGAACTCAAGGTAAACATCTGCGCCGCGCAGATTGCCATAACTATCTTTTTCAATTCCAGCCTCCTTTTTCTTGTTTACCGGATTGCTATTAATAAGAAGACATTGCTACAACCCGCATCCATGGCTTTCCAGATGCCGCATCAACGCGCCGAAGAAGCCTTGGACACAAGTGTAATGCCCGTGAAATATTCCACAGCCTCGTGTGCCATGTCCGCATTGAAGCCGTTCAATCTGGCACTCCTCGTATCGTATGTTCCATTCACGGACTCGACGCCGACAGTCCCGTTGAAGAAAACCTTGCCTATGCCGCACTTCCCCCTGACGCATATCGGACTTCCGTCTATTGCCGTCGCCCGCACCTCGCCTTTTGCGCCCGGCCTGAGGACAAAATAATCCACATACATTGTCTCGCGCTCCTTTCCGTCGATGGTCTTGACGCGTCGCGATAAGTTTTCCTTCCGGTCGGGGGAGGTCTTTACGATTTCAGGGAACGGCGTCGCCGTGTCAAACCTCGCATGACCGCATAACTGCCCTTCAAGATACACGCCACCACCGGCTTTCTCGACAAACTCCCTCAGATTGAAGAAATACTCCTTCTTGTCGTAGACGCGTGACGGGACATAGACGCAATCGCAGGAATCGAGATTTGCGAGCGAGATTGAATCAAGCGCCAGCGTCTCGACGTTTTCAAACCCATTGAAGAACTCCAATGCACCTTTCTGTGACGGACCTGACACAACGCCTATCCTGATTTTGCCTTTCGCCTGCCGCGGCTTCAGCCCAACTTTCGCGGATGCAAGAAGGTCGTCAATAGCCTTCTCCAAAATATCACGCTCCATCCCGCACAGACGGTTCTTGCGTCCGGACCTGTCATATTCCAACTCATGAGGGGCTTCATCCGTTATAGGCTCGTTGGCGAACTCGGCGGCCACGCGCTCGGCTTCGTCAAAATCGCGCCTTAGTTGCTCCTTGCCTTTCTCCAGAAGTGCAATAGCCTTCTCACGATTACCGTCACGGATAGCCTTCTGCGCATACCTAAGGCAACATTTCGCCCGAGCGGCGGCAAGCCACTTCGGGCCGTTCTTCACAAACTTGAAGAAGTACTTCCGCTGAAACCTGTCCATCCCGGCGATCATCGGCAACATCGCCTCCGTCTCGGCGACAATTGTCTTCGCCGCCTTGACCTGTGCAAGCATCATTTCAGGGGAATCGGCGATAGGCGGCTTCCTTGCCGCGTATGTGGATGGCGTCACTCCGGCGGCCATGCGGTGCACCAGCCCGCCCGCCGGGTCGTACAAGGGGTCGCGTCTTGTAACGTTCCAGTACTTCACCATTGCAGCAGGATCGTCTATGTAAAGCGGCATTACGCCGGAAGCGATTATCTTCTTCATGTGTGGCGCCAACTTTTCACCCCAGAACGTCCGGCATATCCTGTCCAGCGGGCCGTCTATCACCGCCGCCGGTCCCGTATGGTCTTCAAGCGGATCGTAGTAAGTTCCGCCGTCGTACATTTCCGCGCCCGGCGCATTTACATTCCACGTGTATTCGGAAGCGAGGAAAAGCGATTCCCAACGTCCCCTGATATCAGTTCCCTGCACCCAGAAGAGATTTTCCCTGCCAGGCTCGTACACCGTCAATCCGGCTTTGCGGTGGTACGTGGCGAATATGCCCGCCGAAAACGGGTAAGTGTCCGAGAAATGAAAGTTTCTGTCCGGCACAAGTTTGCGCAATTCAGGCAACGTCTCCCTTGCCGCTATCCAGCTCGAAAAGAAGAACGTATCGTCCTTCAGCCCCTCGTCAAGTTTGTCCCAGTATTCGGGCATCGACTCCTTCCATTTCGGCGTTCTGAAGGATTCCGGCGCAAGCAAGGCGCCAAACGAATATGGATAGATGCATGACCCGACAACGGCATCGGGCAACCGCTTGTGAAGGACATCACTCCAGATGTCGAACTGCCTGACCGACGCCTTCCACCGTTCGCCGTCTCCGTATTTGGATTTGCACTTTTCGCAGCGCCTGCTCCACAATTCGGGGTCCATCCAGCTTCCACCGTCGATTGGATGGATTACAAGAACGCTTTTTGTCGCGCCAAGCTTCTCGATGTAGTCTGCATACGACTCGGCGGCAACCCGCGTCGCCTCGTCGTCCGCCCAGCAATAGTAAGCATCCCAGCCCCATGGAGCATGGATCTTTATGCACGGCCAGTTCGTGTAAACATCCGGGTGCGACTTGTAGGACGAGTTTGCGTACAACGCAGTACTGCCGTAGTCGACCGGATGTATGCCTCTCTCCTGAGCGTATTCGTATATCTCGCGGTAGAACTTGATTTCCGCATCCGACGAATGCATCGTAATCTTGTTGTTGTCGCAAAACGTATTAAGTTTATGCCGCAGCATCCAGTCGATTCCCGTCCTGTATGCGGCGACCCTTCCTTCACGCGTATTTTCGCCAGCTGTAAGAAGGTGAATCCCCCTCCCGATGCTTGGAGCACCGCGATAGAGGATGTCGGGCCAGTCGCGCACTCGCGCATTCTCGCAAATCCCGCCAGAAGACATCTGCGCATACGTCACCGCGCCATACAATGCGCCTTCGTCGTCATGGCCGACTATCGCAACGCGCCCCTCTCCCGCATATATGGCGTAGCCCTGCTTCTTCGCGGGAACATCAAGCGTGAACGACTTTACCAGTCTTTTTCCAAGAGTGGAATCCGCGACCGCAATGTATATGCCCCTTGGAAACGCCTCGGCGCCCCTCCACTCGGACTTTGCCCCGGATGACATCGTCTCGTCCGCCGCGATACGAAACACATTGCCTGCCTGATAAAACACAGGCAGGTCTTTCGACTGGAAACTTCCAGCACTTGCCTTGTATTCCTTGACGTCGGGCTGAAATACCGGCTTCGCAGTTGCCGTCAGAAATCCAGCAACAGCCATTGCGCAGATCACAAGGTTGGTCGTCTTCATGCTATCGTTCCTTTCGTTATTCAACTTCTGTCAAATCAAGCCAGCCGCAGTTCCATGCGGAGAGGGCTGGAATCACAACCGCTGCATCGCCATTGGCAATGCGTTCCACAGGGAGCGACACCCCCTTGCCATGAAACGCCCACCATGTCGCGGTCTTGACACTGGCGGGAACGTTGCGCAGGCGAAGTTTGACTGGCTTCTGCACATCTATTCTTGCATTTACAACGGCTACGCTGCGCAACACACCTTCAGGCGTCACTCGCGGCAGGAACAGTCCGACGGACGGAGTCTCGACAACAATCGGCGCCTTGCCGCCAGACCGCTCGTCCATCTTGCGACGCAGATCCACGAGAGCCGAAGACGACATTTTTCTGATGTCGAACCCCGCAAGATCAGCATTCGTAACCTCGCCGCAGGCCATCCCGGGACCAGGCATGACTGGCACGCCGGCCAACGCGAAGTTATACAGTGCATCGGACGGCGCGCCAGTCGCGTCAGCAAACCCGGCGGGGACTGTACCCATGCAACTGCGCCAATACGCTTCCAAAAGCGGTCTTTCTACGGCCAGCGGCGACAGCAGGTTCTCGCCGTACCATTCGTCCTCTTCAATCTTGGGATCCATAATAAGGAAACTGAGACAGTTCATGCCAACGACAAGGCTTGCAAATGCCTCGTCCAGAAGGCTTTGCGCAGTGCGGCTCGCGAAGGCTCTTGGCCAAGTCTCGACTTCCGCACACCAGGCCTCCACCCACCTCGGATTTCCAAGGCATCGACACTGACGAGCGGCATCGAACGCCTTGACCATCTGGCCATGAGGGTTCATGTCGTAGTATGCACCGCCGCCGAGGCGGCCTCCTGTGCCGAGCCCGGTAGCATCGTAAAGCGCACGATAAACGGCAAGCTGTGAATCGTTTCGATAAGGACCGTGCTGGTAGGCAAGGCGTGTTTCCGGAGAAACTTTGTGGATTTCCTCTGCCATCGCCCGGGCAACGGCGGCGATACCGTCAAACGAGAACTTTTCCCATCTGTCGTAAAGGCCGGGATCTACCTTCATGGCCTCGTCAAGCGTCTCGCGCGTCCAGTTACCGCCGGTCTCGGCGTTGAACGCCGCGATGCATGTCTTGCACCAGCATCCGATCCAGCCATCCTTTGCCTTGCTCCACGGGGAGCCGGGGTCATGTCCGGCGACGCGAAGGTCGTCGTCTATCCAGACCCATGCAGGGTGGAACGCGGCATATATCCGCCCCGCCTCACGGTAATATGCAAGAAAGCCAGCCTGGCGCGGACACCCGCAATAACGGCATTCCGTTCCGCCGCGCCCTGTGAAGCCGCTCCATGTCTTGCCGTCGGCACCCAAACCCGCCTTGAAGGTGTGATCGTCGTGTCCTATCGTCGCCTGAAACTGCAGACTCGGCACTATGCCGACGGAGCGCAACTGCCCGGCGTATTGCGCAAGACGCCGGGCGTGTTCCCTGTGCCACTCCAGCGCAGGGTATCCAGTCCCTGTCGAGAACCAAACCTCGTCGCAGGCGGCACGGTTATCGCGCAATATCTTGAACGTCTTCGCCCACTGAGCATCAGTCTGCGTGTGCTCGCTCTTAAGGCGAATCTGCATCAAAGAAGGTTCGGCAATGGCGCTCACGGCAGATGCAGCGAGCGCGAATGCAAAAGCGACCGGCTTCATTGCTAATCCAACTACCTGACGAACAATATCATTCCCGACGAACGAAGCCAGCACTGGAAGCAGCCGGCGTCGAGTTGCCCACCGCGCAGACGCAGATTGCCGGCGTAGTCTAGGTCGGTTGCCGTGAACATGCTCGCATCGCCCATGCCGACAGCCGACGACTTGAGAAGCGGCGAATACTTGTTGACACCAAGTTCTTCAGCTTTAGCACCGGCAAGGTAAAGCGAATCAGGGGCGATTACCTTGTTGCCGCCCAGGTCCTGCCACGTGTCACCAGCGATTGCCGACTCGACGCTGGCTCCGACAACGCAGTTTGAAAGCGCAAATCCGGAATCCAGATTGGACAAATCTCCATGAACATCCTTAACTTTGTAGTAAGCGTCAATCAACTTCCCGGACTGGTTCTTGTTATTGTAGAAGAGGCAATTCTTGAACGGAGTATATACGCCGTACTCGTTTGGATGGTGCAGAATATACGGAAACACGTTGTCCGCAAATGTACAGTTCACGTAGTCGCTGCCGTCAATGTATGCAGGCGCGGGAATCGTTGAGTTGAAACGATAGATCAACCCGCGATTCTGGTCTGCCAAAGGCCTGCAGTTCTCAATCAAGCAGTTGGTAGCCACATTGTGTCCGTAAAACACATATTTTGCGCTCGCGTCAGAAAGCGTGTGTATATGGCAATCAACGAGAACGCTGTTCACGATGCAGCCAAGGTCCATGTCACACTTAACCAACGTGGATTCGGTTGCATCGCCGGACGGACTGGACGCATCAACTGCTAATGAATACGTGTCGCTCCTAGCACGGTTGCCGACAAACTGACAATCAACTACGCTGCAACGCTTGACGACTCCTCCTTCACGAGGCACTTCGTTCCCCCAAAAAAGCGTATTCGTGATATTCGCATAGCGAACCATGCCGCCCATGCGGTTGAAGTTGTTGGAAAACACGCAATCGACGATTGGCACTATCGCGTCAGCAGTTCCAGAGATTATGCCATTGGGACATGAGCCCTTATTCGAACTGTTTCCTACGAACACGCAATTTGAATATGAGCCACAATACCCCACGGCACAGGACTGCGTTGTATCATTGGCTTTAGTGTTATCGACCCTGTTTGAGACAAACATACAGGACACGAACCTCAATGGGGTTTGTCCGGCAGCATGCCGCATGTCGTAAACAACGCCTCCTCGCCCCCCTTTATCTCCCGAAGACGAATTACCCTCAAAAATACATTTCTCGAAAATGCTGCCATCTCCCGTGTATCCGCTTGTATTTCGCACAACGCCTCCAAGAGACATAGTGGAATTCTCCACAAATCTAGAGTCCTTTATGACAGAATCAGCATCCAATACCATTACACCGCCACCATAATAATCTTGAGTGCCGTTTGTCGTCTTGTTTTCGCGAAACACACAGTTGCTCACG
>CACWJS010000047.1 GCA_902761275.1 uncultured bacterium
GTAGGCGGGTCTTCGCCTTGGGCGGCTATTTTTGGTATAATATGGGCCAGTTATGAATACTGTACTCGTTGGCGCCCAGTGGGGCGATGAAGGCAAGGGCAAGGTTATTGACTTCCTGACCGAGGAAGCGGATGTCGTTGTCCGCTTCCAGGGCGGCTCGAACGCGGGCCATACGGTCGTTGTCGGGGACAAGAAATACGTTCTCCACCTCGTGCCCTCGGGCGTTCTGCACGACGGCAAGCACTGCGTAATCGGCAACGGCGTCGTCATGGACCCGTTTGACCTCATGAAGGAGCTTGAGCAGGTCGAAAGCTGGGGCTTCGAGCTCAAGGGGCGCTTCCACATCTCCGAGCGCGCGCACATGGTCATGCAGTGGCACCGCGCGATCGACAAGGCCGAGGAGGCCGCGCGTCCCGAGGGCCACAAGATCGGCACCACCGGGCGCGGCATCGGTCCCGCCTACGCCGCCAAGGTCGGTCGCTATGGAATGCGCGTCGGCGACATCCTGAAGCCCGACTTCCTTGATCTCGTCCGCGCACAGGTCGCAGAGGCGAATCGCGCGCTCGCGGCGCTTGGCGCCCAGCCGCTCGACCCAGAGGAGATGGTCAAGCTCTATACGCCGATGGTAAAGGCGCTCATGCCGTATGTGACCGACACGATCCAGTTCCTCCACGAGAACCTCGACGAGAAGAAGTCGATTCTTTTCGAGGGAGCCCAGGCGACGATGCTCGACATCGACTTCGGCACCTACCCGTTCGTCACGTCGTCCAACCCGACGGCCGGCGGCGCATGCACCGGCTCGGGCGTTCCCCCGCGCGCGATTGACCGAGTGATCGGCGTCCTCAAGCTCTACACTACGCGCGTTGGCGAGGGGCCGTTTCCGACTGAGCTCTTCGACGAAGACGGCGAGACGCTTAGAAAGCGCGGCGGCGAGTTCGGCGCTACGACGGGCCGCCCGCGCCGCTGCGGCTGGTTCGACGCGGTCGTCGCTCGCTATGCCCAGCGCGTAAACGGCGTCGACTTCTGGGCGATGACGAAGCTCGATGTCCTCGACACGTTCCCTGTCGTCAAGATCTGCACAGGCTATCGCCGCGACGATGGTTTCGTCTACCAGACGTTCCCAGCCGACCTTGCGGTTCTCAAGCGCTGCACGCCAGTCTACGAGGAGCTGCCCGGCTGGCAGTGCGAGACTTCGCACATCACCGACTACTCTGAACTTCCCGAGAACGCGAAGAAGTACGTAAACCGCATCCTCNNAGTCAGTATGGGGCTGCGGCATCTGGCGGTGATCATGGACGGGAACGGCAGGTGGGCGAAGAAGCACCATCTGCCGCGGCTCGCAGGTCACAGGGCCGGTGCCGAGTCGCTTGACCGTACGATGCACTGGTGCAAAGAGGCTGGGATAAGCTACCTGACCGTCTATGCTTTCTCCACCGAGAACTGGAAGCGCTCGAAGGGCGAGGTCGCGGGGCTGATGAAGCTCCTTTCCCACTTCATCAAGGCGAAGGAGAAGGAGCTTATCAAGAACGGCATCGCGTTTCGCGTCATCGGACGGCGCGAGGATCTTTCGCCAAAACTCCAGAAGGAAATCGTCGCGCTGGAGGAGAAGACGAAAGGCGGGGATTTCACGCTTGTCGTCGCGCTCTCCTATGGCGGGCGAGACGAGATTGTGCGGGCCGCTAAGAATTTTAACGCAGAGGCGCGTAACCGCCCCTTGAGGGGGTTCGCGACCCGTGGGGAAGCGAACACGCCGAGCGAAGCGAGTGCCGAGAGGCGCGGAGAGAGTTTGGAGGATATCTTCTCGAGTTGTCTTGACACTGCGGGGATTCCCGATCCTGACTTGATTGTTAGGACCTCGGGGGAGCTGCGGCTTTCCAATTTCCTGCTCTGGCAGGCGGCGTACGCCGAGTTCTACTTTACTAATGTCCTCTGGCCGGACTTCGACAAGGCCGAGTTCGACAAGGCGATTGCCAGCTTCTCGAAGCGCGAGCGCCGGATGGGCGGGAGAAAAGGTGAAGGGGAAGGTTAAGGGGAAGGTTAAGGTTAGGGATTTTGAGAGAGTGGCAATGACATGAATCCGATACTAAAGAGAACATTGACGGGGCTGGCGGTTGGTGCGGTGGTGATTTGTATTGCGCTTTTTGCGCCGCCAGTCGCAATTAAGCCCGCCGTTGCGTGTTTGGCGTTTTTGGCGATGATCGAGTTCCATTGTCTGCTGTTCAGGAAAAGCTCCGATGGACGCGGCAGTTGGCTCTATGGCATACCGCTTTTCGGCGGTGCGGCAATCATTGCGTGGGGGCTCTGGATGCTGGCAAGCATTCCACAGCCATATGGTGACGCAACTTGCGGAGGTTTGCGTCTCGGGAATGTGATGCTTCTCTATGTGATTGCAATCGTAAAGTTCTCGGATGTCGGTGGTTTCGCATTCGGGCTTACGTCCGCCAAGCTGATGAAGGGTGGCAACCACAAGATGTGCCCGACGATTTCGCCGAACAAGAGCTGGGAAGGGCTTGTCGGTTCCATTTTCGCCTCGTGTCTTGTCTCGTGTTGCTTTATGGGTGCGACTGGTTTTGGCGTCGCCAAGTCACTCGCGTGCGGCGTAACTGCCGCGCTTGTGGGAACGGCAGGCGACCTTGTTGAGTCGAAGTTCAAGCGCTGGGTCGGCGTCAAGGACTCTTCGACGATGAAGATCACGAACGGCATGGGCGGGTTCCTCGACATGGTCGACTCGCTCCTCTTCGCGCCTGCGGTACTTTATTTCCTCATGGGGCTCGAGTTCTGAAATGACGCGTTCCCGCGAGGCATGGATTCTCTTCCTGGCGACGCGTGTCGTCGGTCTCGCGGTAGATGCCGCAGTAATCGGCTTTGCCTATCTCTGCGCGTTTGCGCTAAGGTTCGACTTCCAGGAGCCGACGTCGCTTGGCGGGTGGGGAACGGTCGCGCGGCTTTATGTGACTGTTTGCGCCGTCCATCTCGCTTCGCTCCTGTTTTTCGGCTGCTATCGCCTCGCGTGGCGTAGGATACGCGGGAGCGAGCTTCCGCAATACATCGGTGCGATGATGTTTGCATGCGGTGTCCTGACGCTGATGCGCTATTTCCTGCCGAACGTCTCGCTCTCGCATATCCGTCCGCCTTATTCCGTGACTGTTATATCGTTTTTCCTCGGTACGATAGGCATCATTGGCGTCCGAGTCCTGTGGCGCGTCTACTGGACGAGCCGCGTGAAGGAAGACGAGCTCCTTGAGCGCAATGTCCAGCACTTTGGCGGAGTGGCTGCGCGCAAGTTCCTCGCTGACAAGGTCGTTATGGTGACAGGCGCTGGCGGGTCGATTGGTTCGGAGATCGTTCGCCAGGTCGCGGCGGCGGGCGCAAAGAAAATACTTATGGTCGAGCGTGGCGAAAACGCGCTTTACGAAATCGACCGCCGGATGCACGACTCGCGGTGCGTACCTCTCATGTACGACATCAACGACTGCGGCAAGATGGAGTCGCTTTTCGCCGCCGAAAAGCCGGAAGTCGTTCTCCACGCGGCAGCGTACAAGCATGTTCCGATGGTCGAGATGAACCCCGAGGAAGGGTGGCGCAACAACACCGAGGCGACGAAGCTGCTCGCGGAACTTTCTGCCGCGCACGGCGTTAAGAGGTTCGTCCTTATTTCGACTGACAAGGCCGTGAACCCCGTTTCTGTTATGGGCAAGACGAAGCTCGCCGCCGAGCAGGCAATCATGGCCTTGAACTCCCCCACTTCCTTCTGCGCTGTTCGCTTCGGCAACGTCTTCGGCTCCTCGGGCTCGGTCGTTCCGCTCTTTAAGGAGCTTATCGCAAAGCGGCTTCCGATTACCGTGACGCATCCCGACATGAAGCGCTACTTCATGACGATCGAGGAAGCGGTGTCGCTCGTCCTTCAGGCGGCGTCGCGCGACGAGCGGGCGATCTATACGCTCGACATGGGCGAACCGGTGAAGATTCTTGATCTTGCGGAGGGGATGATAGAGCAGGCGGGCTACCGCCCATACGTCGACATCCCGATTGTGTTCACGGGTATTCGTCCCGGCGAGAAGCTTTTCGAGGAGCTGGACGTGTCGGAGCGCTCCTGCTACAAGACGGATATGGCGAAGATCTACATTACAAAGGGTGTTTGACGCCGAGTTTGGGGGATTTTGAGGGGGAAATGATGCATCCTAAGTTCAAAAAAGAATACAACCTACCGGGGCGCGAGCTTTTGCCGCACCGCGAGCCGTTCCTTTTTCTCGACCGCCTCGTTTCGGCCGACGAGACGGGTTGCCTTGGTGAATATACGTTCACTGCGGAGAAAAACGACTTTTTCAAGGGTCATTTCCCAGGTGCGCCTGTCGTTCCCGGCGTAGTCCTCGTCGAGTCGATGTGCCAGTGCGCCGGTGCCGGGATAGTCGCCCAGAACGTGATGGGGGGCATGGATCGCGACAGGAAGAACCGCTTTGTGCTCGCGGCGGTGACGTCGGCGAGGTTTCGCCGCCCCGTCGTTCCTGGCGACACTTTCACGATCGTGGCCAAGAACGTCAAGGCGCGCTCGCGCATACGGACTTTTGCCGTGAAGGGCTATGTAGGCGACGAAATCGCCGCGGAATGCGAGATTACATGCCTTCTCGACACCCGTCCCGTGGCGTGTTAACCTCGGCTAAACCCTTCACATTCGAGGCAAGATTTGGTATATTAACCCTCACGGTTTCTGATTTCACAACCAAAGGAACAAAGCAAAATGGCAAAGAAGATAATGGTCGACGGCAACACAGCCGCGGCTCAAATCGCCTTCGCGTGCTCTGAAGTGGCCGCGATCTATCCCGTCCTCGCCCATGGCCGAGACGTGCGACGAGCTCGCCTCCATGTGCAAGACGAACATCTGGGGCTCGATTCCCTCGATCGTCGAGATGGAGTCCGAGGGAGGCGCCGCAGGCGCGGTCCACGGCTCGCTCACGACGGGCTCGCTCACGACGACCTTCACGGCGTCGCAGGGTCTCCTGCTGATGATCCCGAACATGTACAAGATCGCGGGCGAGCTCTGCCCCTCCGTGTTCCACGTCTCCGCCCGCTCGCTCGCGTCGAACTCGCTCTGCATCTTCGGCGACCAGGGCGACGTTATGGCCTGCCGCCAGACGGGCTTTGCGATGCTCGCGTCGAACAGCGTTCAGGAAGCGCACGACATGGCGATGGTCGCGCACGCGGCGACGCTCAAGTCGAAGGTCCCGTTTCTCCACTTCTTCGACGGCTTCCGCACCTCGCACGAGGTCCAGAAGATCGACGAGATCCCGCAGGACGTCATCCGCCAGATGATCGACGAGGAGTACGTCGAGGACTTCCGCAGGCGCGCGCTTGACCCTGAGCACCCGACGATGCGCGGCACGGCTTCGAACCCCGACGTCACGTTCCAGCTCCGCGAGGTCTGCAACAAGTACTACGACGCGACCCCGGCGATCGTCCAGGAGTACATGGACCGTCTCGCCAAGCTCACGGGCCGCGCGTACAAGCTCTACGACTACGTCGGCGCCAAGGACGCCGAGTACGTCGTCGTCGCGATGGGCTCGGGCTGCGACACGCTGCACGAGACCGTCGACGCGCTCGTCAAGGAGGGCAAGAAGGTCGGCCTCCTCAAGGTGCACCTCTACCGTCCGTTCTCGATGGTCGACTTCGTCAAGGCGCTACCCGCGACCGTCAAGGTCGTCACGGTCCTCGACCGCGTGAAGGAGCCGGGCGCGATCGGCGATCCTCTCTACCTCGACGTCGCGGCCGCGATCGGCCAGGGCCTGCAGGACGGCGTCGTTTCGTTCAAGTATCCTAAGATCCTCGCCGGCCGCTACGGCATCGGCTCTAAGGACTTCACTCCGCAGATGTGCGCGAACGTCTTCGCGAACATGGCGAAGGACAAGCCGATGGACCACTTCTGCGTCGGCATCGTCGACGACGTTACGAACCGCTACATCCTCGGCGACGACGGCTTCGTCGTCCCGAAGGGCGACCGCAAGGAGTGCATGTTCTGGGGCCTCGGCGCGGACGGCACGGTCGGCGCGAACAAGAACTCCATCAAGATCATCGGCAACTACACCGAGAACTACGCGCAGGGCTACTTCGAGTACGACTCCAAGAAGTCCGGCGGCGTCACGATCTCGCACCTCCGCTTCGGCAGCGACATGATCCGCTCGCCCTACTTCATCAACTCGGCCGACTTCACGGCGTGCCACTGCTTCCCGTACCTCGAGAAGTACGACATGCTCAAGGCGGCGAAGCCGGGTTCGGTGTTCCTGCTCGCATCGCCCTACACGGCGGCCGAGGTCTGGGACCACATGCCCGACGAGGTTGAGCAGGCGATCATCGACAAGAAGCTCAAGTTCTACGTGATCGACGCGGCGAAGATCGCCCGCGAGAACGGAATGGGCACGCGCACGAACACCGTTCTCCAGACCGCGTTCTTCAAGCTCTCTGGCATCACGCTCAAGAAGGCGGACGGCACGGTTCTCGACCCGATCCAGGTCCTCAAGGACTACGCCGAGAAGGCCTACTCCAAGAAGGGCCAGGAAGTCGTCGAGATGAACTGGAAGTGCATCGAGGCCGCTTCCGCGGCGATCGAGGAGGTCAAGTATCCCGCGGCCCCGGCCGGCAAGGCGAAGATGCCCGCGGCGGTTCCTGCCGACGCTCCTGACTTCGTCAAGCAGGTCTCCGCGAAGATGATCGCTCAGAAGGGCGACACGCTCAAGGTCTCCGAGCTTCCCGTGGACGGCACATGGCCGACCGCGACGACTCAGTGGGAGAAGCGCAATGTCGCGGCGTTCATCCCGCAGTGGGATCCCGCGGCCTGCATCCAGTGCGGCAACTGCCTTGCGATCTGCTCGCACGCGGCGATCCGCATGAAGGTCTACCCTGCCGCCGAGCTCAAGAACGCCCCCGCGACGTTCAAGTCGGTCGACGCCGGCAAGCTCACCGCGAAGTTCGGCGAGAAGGTGACGATCCAGGTCGCTCCCGAGGACTGCATGGGCTGCGAGCTCTGCGTCGTCCAGTGCCCGATGAAGGCGAAGGGCGCGCTCAAGATGGTCGAGCAGATTCCGCTCCGCAAGACCGAGGCCGAGAACTGGAAGTTCTTCCTCGGCCTCCCGGAGGTCGACCCGATGAAGCTCAACACGAAGATGCTCCTCGACAGCCAGCTCAAGCGTCCGCTGTTCGAGTTCTCTGGCGCGTGCGCGGGCTGCGGCGAGACTCCTTACGTCAAGCTTCTCACCCAGATCTGCGGCGATCGCCTCCTCATCGCGAACGCGACCGGCTGCTCGTCGATCTACGGCGGCAACCTGCCGACGACCCCGTACTGCCAGCGCGCCGACGGTCGTGGCCCTGCGTGGTCGAACTCGCTCTTCGAGGACAACGCACAGTTCGGTCTCGGCATGCGCGTTTCCGCCGACAAGCTCCACGGCTTCGCCATGGAACTCGTCGACAAGGTCATCGCGCACGAGAAGACGCCGGCCGAGATGAAGGCGCTCTGCGAGAAGATCAAGGCCGTCAACCAGTACGATGAGAAGGGCCAGGGCGTCGAAGAAATGCGCGCGCTCGTCAAGGAGCTCAAGAAGGGCTGCGAGGCCGGCAAGGCCAACGGCTGCCCGATCTGCGCTCAGCTCCTCGCGGTTGCTGACAACCTCGTCCGCAAGTCCGTTTGGGTGCTCGGCGGCGACGGATGGGCGTACGACATCGGCTACGGCGGGCTTGACCACGTTCTCGCCTCGGGCAAGAACATCAAGATCCTCGTCATGGACACCGAGGTGTACTCCAACACGGGCGGGCAGGCTTCCAAGGCGACGCCTACCGGCGCGATCGCGAAGTTCGCGGCGTCCGGCAAGGTGCAGGCCAAGAAGAACCTCGGCCTCATGCAGATGCAGTACAAGAACGTCTACGTCGCGTACGTCTCGATGGGCACCAACCCCGCGGCGACCGTGAAGGCGTTCAACGAGGCCGAGAACTACAACGGCCCGGCGATCATCATCGCGTACGCGCACTGCATCGAGCAGGGTCTCCTCACGAAGACGGGTCCTGCGCACCAGAAGGCGGCGGTGGAGTCCGTCCACTTCCCGCTCTGGACGTACAACCCGACGACCGGCAAGGTGAAGCTCGACAGCGCCGACAAGTCCGACACCGTCTCTTTCGCGGCGAACGCCGTTTCGAAGGAGCTTGGCGAGAACCGCTTCAAGCAGCTCGTCAAGAAGATCGGCCAGGACAAGGCGATGGAGATGCTCAAGGGCGCCGAGCAGGGCTTCAAGGACAACTACGCCCTCCTCAAGAAGCTCTCCGAGATGTGAGCGTAGCTCATTCTCCGAAGCTGCTGTTGGGCGCGAAGGAGGATTGAACCAAAACGAAGGCGCGGCAGATTTGCCGCGCCCTCGTTTTTTGGTATAATGTACGAACAACAATTCAGTGTAAAAAGAAATCCAATAGGCAATGATGAACCGTTCTTCGATACTTCGCCTTTCTGGCATTCTCGCGGCTGTGGCATTTGCTCTCTCGTTTCTTGTGAGCGCTTTCTTCAGTTTGGGAGGATTCACATTGTTACATCAGTTTGGGATGGATGGCAGGGTGTTGTCCCAGATCAGTTTAGGAGCGCACCTTCCTATAAGCGTGCTTCTTGCGGCTGCATTTGGGATATTGTTGCAGGACAGGGAGAATCGTGTAGCAGGGCTGATTGGTATCGTGCAAGCCTGTGTTGGTTGTATCATCACTTTCACTGGGTTGATCGGCGCATCATGGGTTTATAATGACAACATGCTTTGCGGGCCTCTCGTTCATTTCGCGCTTGCAGTGATGTATTTTCTTTCGCTGGTTCTCATAAAAAACAATGTGTCGCGCGCATTGCGGGTTTGGGCGGTTGTCGCTGCCGCCTATGGTCTTGTCTGTCAGCTTGCGTGGCAGGGCGTGGAGGTCTATAGGCGTTGGTATGGCGTTACGATAGACGGCATGCAGACCATTTATGCCGTTTTGAGCTTTTTCACGACGTTGCCGGGCTTGTTGTGCACTGTCGTCCTGGTTGTGTACTTCATCGAGCAAGCCCGTACGAGCGATCGGTGCCAGGCTTCCTGTGATGACGGTGCGTATTTGCCGCCGCAACAGTAAAGACCGACTCAAGAAGATCGGCCAGGACAAGGCAATGGAGATGCTCAAGGGCGCACCACTCTAGCGACTTGCTTCGCAAGCGGACTTCGTCCGGTGGATATGAGCAGGGCTTCAAGGACAACTACGCGCTCCTGAAGAAGCTCTCCGAGATGTGAGCGTAGCTCATTCTCCGAAGCTGCTGTTGGGCGCGAAGGAGGATTGAACCAAAACGAAGGCGCGGCATATTTGCTGCGCCTTCGTTTTTTTCTCTGGGGTTGTCTTGGTTGATGAACTTCTGCGCAATTTTTGATATAATGTGTGCACAACGTAATTTGCAGCTCCAAAAGAGTTGCACACAACACCGAAAACAAAAGGAGAAACATGAGCGAAGAAAACGCGAATGTCGGCGAGAATGCCGAAACCACCGAGAGCACCGATGCCTCCAAGATGGTGACCGAGAAAATCAGCGAATACAGCGGTAAGGTCGATGCCGTGGTTGAAAGTGCACTTGGCATTATCGGCAACCGCCCATGGGATTCGTGGCTCGACACCGCGAACAAATACATTTCCAAGTTCTTGCCTGCGGCGATTGCCCTTGCCGGCGTTCTTGCGTGCTTGACTGGCTTGGTCACAATGATAAAAGCCGATGCTCCGTTCTCTTATGTCGTGAAGATGCTCTTCATTCTTGTGCCTGTTCTTTTTGCCATGCATCTGGCTCCCAAGGCGCTCGCGCTCACTCGCTCGTTTATCGAGAAGGGCGAGCCCGCGGTTATTCGTCCTGAATTGATGTACATCATGAAGGTGATCTGCGGAATCGGCGGCATTCTCCTTGGAGTGTATCTGCTCCTGAACTTTGACAAGGACCTGGTGGTCTCTGCAATAGTTGCGATAATCTTCGCCGTCCTGATGATTATATGCCTTGAGCGCCCTGGCATCGTCGGTGTGAAGCCCGGTTATCCGGCGAACTGTGTCGAAGAGGTGATTGCGCTTGTGCTGTTCCCGGTCAGGGTGCTCATCGCGCTGCTCACTTTGCTTATCGGCATGGCTGCGGTTGGCGGCATCGTCTACGGCATTGTGCTGTGGTTTGACGACGGGCTTTCTGCCGCGATGGCGTTTGGCACAACGGCACTCGTCCCGTTCGTGGTTCCGCTGATCGTGTATTTCATCTACCTCGTCGTAGTGTTCACGCTCGACTTCTACAGGGCGATCGTCTCGATCCCGCGCAAGCTGGACGAGCTGAAGAAGTAAAGGCGTTTGGTGTCTTTATGACGATGCTGCCGCGCTTGCGCGGCACGCTGAAGGCGTGGCACTTGTTGCCGCGCCTTCGTTTTATGACATTCTTCCCGGTGACAGGATTGCGGCGGGGCTTGGGGATTTGATATAATCTATCGACAAAACGAAAGGAAACTATGGAAACTAAGATATTGCAGTTTGGCGAGGGCAACTTCCTCAGGTGCTTCATCGACTGGATGGTGCAGAAGATGAACGACAAGGCGGGCTTTGACGGCGCGGTCCAGATAATCCAGCCGATCGGCGACGAGCTCTGTGTTCCAGCGAAGATTTTGAACGACCGCGGTGGAAAGTACCACACTTGCCTTCGTGGCATTATCGGCGGCAAGACCGTCGAGGAGATTGAGGAGATTTCCTGCGTCAAGGGCGTCGACATGTGGCAGAACCTTGACAAGTACGCGACTCTTCCCTCTCTCCGCTTCGTCTTTTCCAACACGACCGAGGCCGGCATCCAGTACGTCAAGGACCAGGAGACGTTCCCCTCGAAGGTCGCGAAGTTCCTCAAGGCCCGCGCCGCTGCGGGGCTCAAGGGCCTCGTCTTCATTCCCTGCGAGCTTATCGAGCACAATGGCGACAACCTCAAGAAGTGCGTTCTCCAGTACGCGGCAGACTGGAACGACAAGGCACTTGCAGACTATGTCGAGAAGGAGTGCGTCTTCTGCTCTACGCTCGTCGACCGCATAGTGGCGGGCCGTCCCGATCCCGAGTCCGCCGCGCGCTATGCCGAGAAGCTCGGTGAGAAGGACGACGTTCTCGTCTGCGGCGAGCCGTTCCACTTCTTCGTCGTCGAGACGCCCGCTGGCTTCGACCTCGAGAAGGAGCTCCCGCTCAAGGCCGCCGGCGTCAACGTCGTCTACACGCCCGACATGCAGCCCTACCGCACGCGCAAGGTGCGCTTTTTGAACGCGACGCACACGACGATGGTCTACCGCGGGCTCGAGAAGGGCTTCACGGAGGTCGCGCAGTGCATCGCAGACCCGGAGTTCAACAAGTTCGTCCGCCAGGTGATCTTCGACGAGATCTTCCCGACGGTGAACCTCCCTGACGCGGAGAAGAAGGAGTACGCCGAGAGCGTCCTCGAGCGCTTCGCCAATCCCTTCGCCCACCACCAGCTCAAGTCGATCGCGCTCAACACGATCGCGAAGTGGAAGACGCGGTGCCTCCCTGTCGTCTGCGACTACTACAAGCTCTACGGCAAGCTCCCGGCCGCGATGATCGAGGGCTACGAGGCCATTGCCCGCCACTACGACGCATAGTCGGGAAAACGACAATGAAAACTGCAAAGACATCTGCGGCGGCGAGGTTCTACCTTGCTGCCGTATTTTCCGTTTCGGCGCTCTGCTCGTTCTGCGCGGAGGACAAGATCTGGGATGACCGTCCAGGCGACAAATGGGAGAATTCGTGGTATCCTCTCGGCAACGGACGGCTCGGCTGCATGGTCGACGGCGGCGCGCGGAAGCTGCGCATACAGTTCAACGTCGACTCCCTCTGGACCGGCGACAAAAACCTGACGAACGACATCGGCGACAACCGCGCCGACGCGAACTACAACACGATGGGCGCGTACCAGAACTTCGGCGAGCTGGAGATTGAGCTCCCAAAGCTTCCCGATGGCGAGATTACAGAATACCGCCGCGAACTCGACCTTTCGCGTGCCGTCTATTCTGACGAATTCAAAGTCGGCAATGCGATGGTGTGGCGCAAGGTGTTCGCGAGTGCGCCGGACGATGCGATATACATTACCTTCTCCTGCGATTCCGATGTGCGCATGAGGCTCAAGGGCGCACATGGGGAGACGGAGTCGGTCGGCGGGCTTGGTTCTCCCGCTTCGTTCTCCGGAAGGTTGCCGAACGGACTTGATTACGCGGCGCGCGCAGACTTGTTCTGTCACAAACGAGACCTTGAGGGACTCTCCAAGGCCTTCGGCATGCCGAAAGTCTACGCCGTAGTCCTTCGGGCGGAGACGGGTAAGAGCGCAATCCCGGCATCGGGGGACTGCCTGAACGTCAATGGAAAGTTCGACCTGAGGGCGATATTCGAGCGCCACTTCGCCGACTATCGGAAATACTACGACCGCATGACGTTCGACCTCGGGAAGGGCGACGAGACGGTTCCGACGCGCGTGCGCCTCGACCGCGTCCGCAAGGGCGCGAAGGATCCTGCGCTTATCGCGCTTATGTTCAATTTCGGGCGCTACCTGCTTATATCGTGCTCGCGCCCTGGCACTCTCCCCGCGAACCTGCAGGGGATATGGAACAACTCCAACAACCCGCCGTGGCACTGCGACTACCATACGAACATCAACATCCAGATGAACTACTGGGGCGCGGATTCCGCAAACCTATCCGACTGCTTCACGCCGCTTTCCGACTGGATGATGAACTCCCTCCCCGTCGCGGAGGCGGGCACTCGCGCGGCGTTCCCCAACTCGAAGGGCTATGCGTACCGCACGAGCGCGAACGCCGTTGGCGGCGGCGGCTGGCGCTGGAACTTCGCCGGTGCGCCCTGGCTCGCGGCGCAGTGCTACGACCACTGGCTCTTCACGCGCGACAGGAAGTACCTTAAGGAAGTCTGCTGGCCTCTTATGAAGGGCGCCGCGGAGTTCATGATCTCGACGCAGCTCAAGGAGCGTCCCGACGGCACGATTGTCGTGAAGGACGGCTGGAGTCCCGAGCACGGGCCGCGCGAGGACGGCGTTGCGCACGACCAGCAGATCACCCGCGAGCTCTTCCGCTCGATTCTCGCCGCCGCGAAGGAGCTCAAGATAGACGACGCGTTCGTAAAGGAAGTCGCGCGAATCGAGCCGAAGCTCCTCGGCGACAAGATCGGCAAGTGGGGCCAGCTGCAGGAATGGGAGACCGACCGCGACGTGAAGGGCGACCAGCATCGCCACACGAGCCACCTCTACGCCGTGTACCCCGGTTCGACTATTTCGCCGAAGGCAACGCCGGAACTCGCCGAGGCCGCCAAGGTCGCGCTTGACGGCCGCACGCTCACGGGCGACTCGCGCCGCAGCTGGACTTGGCCTTGGCGTGCCGCCCTGTGGGCGCGTCTTGGAGAAGGCGACAAGGCGGGCGACATGCTCGAGTCGCTTCTCAGGTACAACACGCTCGACAACATGTTTGCAACGCACCCCCCGTTCCAGATCGACGGCAACCTCGGCATGGTGGGGGCCGTGTGCGAGATTCTGCTTGAGAGGGCGATTCCCTCCTCCTGGCCCCATGGCTCGGCAAAGGGCCTTCGCACGCGCGACGGCAAGGTTATAGACGTAAATTGGTAAGCGCCAAATTTTGCGTAAACTTCGCACTTGAAAGCGGAGGCACATTTTCGCTATAATATACGCTCATTTTGCAAATGAAAGGTAAAGAAAGAAATGGCTAAGCGCGACATTCCGCTCGATCACGTGAGGAACTTCGGCATCATGGCGCACATTGACGGTGGCAAGACCACTACGTCGGAGCGCATCCTCTACTATTCCGGCAAGAACTACAAGATCGGCGAGGTGCATGACGGCGCCGCGACGATGGACTTCATGGTCCAGGAACAGGAGCGCGGCATCACGATCCAGTCCGCCGCTACGTGCGTTCAGTGGGGCGACTACCGCCTCTCGCTGATCGACACTCCCGGACACGTGGACTTCACAGCCGAAGTCGAACGCTCGCTTCGCGTCCTTGACGGCGCGGTCGCTCTCTACTGCGCGGTCGGCGGCGTTCAGCCCCAGTCCGAGCAGGTTTGGCGCCAGTCCGAGAAGTACAAAGTGCCGAAGATCGCGTTCGTCAACAAGATGGACCGCGTCGGCGCGAACTTCTACAGCGTCATGGAGCAGATGAAGAAGCAGCTCGGCGCGAACCCGGTTCCGGTCGTCATTCCGATTGGCGCGGCGGAGACCTTTGAGGGCGTCATCGACCTCATCAAGATGAAAGCGCTCTACTTCGACATGAAGTCGCTCGGCAAGACGGTCATCGAGAAGGACATCCCCGAGGAGTATGTCGAGAAGGCCAAGGAGTGGCGCCAGAAGATGGTCGAGTCCGCGGCTGAGCAGGACGACGCTCTCATGGAGAAGTTCTTCGCGGGCGAGGAGCTCACCGAGGCCGAGATCGAGGGAGCGCTCCGCAAGGGCTGCCTCACGCGCGCCATCACCCCCGCTTTCTGCGGTACCGCGTTCAAGGACAAGGGCATTCAGCCTCTCCTCGACGGCGTCTGCAAGTACCTTCCCTCTCCGCTCGACACGGGTGCGGCTGTCAGCCAGGACAACCCCGACGAGAAGCGCGAGGTCAGCGACGACGAGCCTTTCTGCGGGCTTGCGTTCAAGATCATGAACGACCCCCGCTCCGGCGGCAAGATCACGTTCGTCCGCGTCTACTCGGGCACGATGAAGCTCGGCGCCGAGATGCTCGACTCCACGATCAACAAGGAGCAGCGCATTTCCCGCCTCTTCCGCATGCACGCCGCCAAGCAGGAGCCTCTTGACGAGGCCCACGCCGGCGACATCGTCGCGTGCGTCGGCCTCACCGAGACCAGGACGGGCGACACGCTCTGCGACCCCGAGCACCCGATCACGCTCGAGTCGATCGACTTCCCCGCGCCTGTCATCTCGGTCGCCGTCAAGCCGAAGAGCCGCGGCGACAACGAGAAGCTCGGCGTCGCGCTCCACGCGCTTGCGATGGAAGACCCGACCTTCGTCGTCAGCTTCGACCAGGAGACCTCCGAGACGATCATCGCCGGCATGGGCGAGCTCTACCTCGAGGTCATCGTCGACCGCCTGAAGCGCGAGTTCAACGTCGAGTGCGACGTTGGCGCTCCCCAGGTTGCGTACCGCGAGACGATCACGGTTCCGGTCGACAACGAGTACAAGCACGTCAAACAGTCCGGCGGCCGCGGCCAGTACGCGCACGTCTGCCTCAAGCTCGCTCCGCAGGAGCCGGGCAAGGGCTTCGAGTTCGTCAACGAGGTCAAGGGCGGCGTGATTCCGACGGAGTACATCCCGGCGGTCGAGAAGGGCGTCAAGAAGGCGCTCGAGTCCGGCCCGCTCGCTGGCTTCCCGGTCGTGGACGTCAAGGCGACGGTGTACTTCGGCTCGTACCACGAGGTCGACTCGAACGAATTCGCGTTCATCACCTGCGCGATGCAGTGCTTCAAGCAGGCGTTCATGAAGGCGAAGCCGCAGCTCCTCGAGCCGATGATGGACGTCGAGGTCGTCGTTCCCGAGCAGTACATGGGCGCGGCGAACGGCTCGATCAACCAGCGCCGCGGGCGCATCGAGGGCATGGAGGACCGCGCGGGCGTCAAGCTCCTCAAGGCGACGGTCCCGCTCGGCGAGATGTTCGGCTACTCGAACGCGATCCGCACCGTGACCCAGGGCCGCGGCTCCTTCACGATGATCTTCAAGCAGTACGAGCCCGTCCCGAAGAACATCGCGGCGGAAGTCGTCGAGAAGCGCATCAAGGAAGGCAAAGTCCGCCCGATGGCCGACTAACGGCCGTCACAACGGATGAAAAATCGGCCGCGGCGCATCTGCCGCGGTCGATTTTTTATTTGTGCTGGGCTGGTTTGCCTGGCAATGTGCGGCCACGGTCGGGTAACGGTGCTCGTACCCTCGTCCCTTGCCTCACCTTCAACAAGGCGCGTTTTGATAGATATCTTAAAAGCAAGCTTGTTAGATTTTTGCTAAGGCAAGCTATTTCATCGCTCAATGTTTCGTGCGATTGCTTTAGATTCGTCCCCATGCAGGATTTCTCGAAGCCGTGGACCGATGCCGAGCTTTACAAGAAGTACAAGCTGACAAAGGACGAGATAGCTTTTATCGAGTCTATGATAAAACCAATGGAGTGACGGGACTATTCGTAATGGCCCATGCAAGAATAGACCTCAAGGATGCCGTCTTCAATGGAGAAGATGATCCGGTTAACGTCGTCTATTCTCGCGCTCCACTTCCCGGAAAGATTGCCCTTGAGCGGCTCCGGTTTGCCGATGCAGCGATATCCGTCGCGCTCAATGCTCTTGAGGATCATGTTGATGCGCTTAAGCGTTTTCTTGTCCCGCGTCTGCCATTCTGCGTATTCAGCCCACGCTTTGTCGTGCCAGAGCTTTTTCACGATGCAGACCTCCGGCGACGCGTCGATGCCTTGCGCGTTGTGCCGCGGGAGCGTTTGGACGGCTTCGCGTCGTCGACATCAATGAGGTCGTGGAAATGGCAATTGCGCCCATGTTCGACGTCGTCGACACGGCGGATGAGCTCGTCCATTGGACGAGCGAGAGCGTCGCGCTTGCGCACTGTGAACGGGATTCCCTGGAAGTCGAGGGAACTCTGGATGAATACAGTTATCGCGCTGGACATTGTAAGCCCGAGACTGTTGAAAAGCTCTTCCGCCTTTTGCTTGGTCTCGTCGTCGATCCTGAAGTTGACTTGCGCCATGACAATTTCTCCTCTTTGCGTTTACGGACGGCATTGTACCATACAGTGCTCCCAATGTCAATCAGATGCTATACATTTTCTCCCATTAGGAAGGAGCCCCAAATGAACTCTGGCGAACTATTCCCCACGACGATAAAGCGCGGAGTTCCTGTTTGCGGCGATTGCGCCGACGAGTCGCCGACATTCCCAGTTAGGGGTAGAGCCGGCGGCAAAGGACGAGAGCGTGTGCGCGTCTGCGCAAAGAGGGAAATCGCGAGATTACAAAACAGTCGACAAACAGCAGGCAGGCTATTGCGATACGTGTGCTCTTTTGATACAATATTGCCGTTTCATAAATTTGTAGAAATCTACAAAACATAGAGGTGGCCCATGGAAATCAAAAGAGATGACTATCTTGATGAGATAAAGCCCGTGATGGGTAATGGTCTGGTAAAGGTGATTACTGGGATTCGTCGTTGCGGAAAGAGTTATTTTCTATTCAATATCTTCAAAAGCTTTCTTCGGGAGAGTGGCGTAGAAGAAGACCAGATTGTTTGCGTTCAGCTTGATGACGATGAATTTGAGAGCTTGCGGACGCCGCAAGCCTTGTCGGAATATGTCAAGGACAGGATTCTGGCCGATGGAAGAAAGACCTATGTCCTTATTGACGAGATTCAGGAATGCAAGCCGCCAGAAGGAGACCAGGCGTCGGAGATTACGTTTTACGATGTCCTTAACTCTCTGATGAAGAAGCCTGGGGTTGACGTCTATGTGACAGGCTCCAATTCTGAGATGCTCTCCGAAGACATTGCCACGAATTTTCGAGACCGGGGAACTGTGATACGAATGTGGCCGTTGTCGTTTTCTGAATACTATGCCTATTCCGGCAAGGAGAAAGGAGATGCATGGGAGGATTATCTTGCCTGGGGCGGGATGCCCCTGGCCGTCCTTGAGCCTAGGCAGAAGGCGCGGGAGGCTTATTTGCGCAAGCTCTTCGATGAGGTGTATTTCGCAGACATCATCGAGCGGTATGGATTGAGAGACAGTGTACTTCTTGGCAGATTATGCGATGTGGTTTCCAGTGTCGCCGGAAGCTTGACGAATCCCAACAGGATAGTCAATACCATTAAAACCGAATTGGGAGTAAAGACTAATGGCCATACGGTAGGGGATTATCTGGAATATTTTCGCAAGTCGTTTTTGTTTGAGAAGGCCGAGCGCTGGGACGTCAAAGGGAGAAAGTACATAGGTGCATTGGTGAAGTATTATGCGGAAGACGTCGGGCTCAGAAACGCGCGGCTGAACTTCAGGCAGATGGAGCGCTCGCATTTGATGGAAAATGTCGTCTATTGCGAACTTCTTCGCCGAGGCCTTGCGGTAGATGTCGGGGTTGTGGAATGTGTGGAAAAGAATTCTGAGGGCAAAAGTGAGCGAAAGAGCTACGAGATTGACTTTGTTGTGAACTCCGGGTTTCGGAGGATTTATGTGCAGAGTGCGTTTGAAATGCCGACGGAGGCGAAAAGGAAGCAAGAACTGCGACCGCTGAAACTGACAGGCGACTTTTTTCGCAAGATGGTGGTTTCGGGCGGAAATGAGCGTCAATGGGCTGATGAAGACGGCATCATCCATGTTGGCGTCATACAGTTTCTGCTTGACAAGTCGATTTTGATGGGCGACTGATGCCTGACAGTCGCAGAGCACCGACTGCGCGAGGAGGAAATCGCGAGATTACAGGTCGCGGGGTCGATCGCCGCCCCAATTTTTTGGTATAATACTGGTCAATGGAGACAAAACTGACAATAGACACGTCGCGCGTCGACCCCGAGGGCGAGGAGCTCGAGGGCGAAGTCGACTGCGTAGACCTCGATGAGCCGTTCGTGAAGCCGTTCGGCGGTGTCCGCTATGTACTCCATATTCAGGTCTTTGGCTCGGAACTTCTCGTGAGAGGCCGTCTTGAGCAGGATTTCGACCTCGTTTGCAGCCGCTGCGGCCCCGAGGTCGATTTGACGGAAGAGCTAAGAGAGAGTATAATACTCGCCCTACCGACATACCCGGTCTGCGACGAGACCTGCCCGGGGGTCGAACAGACGGTCGAAATGCCGTCAGACGATCGGTGGAATGTGCTCGACAATTTGAACAAGCAAGGAGAAAAACATGGCAAGTCCTAAGAATCGTGTGTCCAAGCGCCGTAAACGCGAGCGTGTTGCTTCCCTCGAGAAGCCCATCCTCGCCCAGATCGGTACCTGCCCCGAGTGCGGCGCGGCCGTCCGCTCGCATCGTGCGTGCCCCAAGTGCGGCACCTACAAGGGCCGCAAGGTAGTCGCCGCGGCGAAGTAAGCCCTTTTTGAAAGGTCTCCGCATTATGACGCGGATTGCCCTTGATGCAATGGGTGGCGACCATGCCCCCGGCGAGATAGTCGTCGGTGCGGTAGAGGCCGCCGTCGGGATTCCCAGTGTCAAGATCCTGCTCGTCGGGCAGCTTGCGCCGATACAGGCCGAGCTTGACAAGCTCCCGAAGGATCTCAAGAAGTCTGCGCAGCTTGCGATAGAGCGCGGCTCTCTTGAGATTGTCCACGCGCCTGATATCGCGGAGATGGACGAATCTCCGGTCGACGCCGTCCGCAAGAAAAAGGACTGCTCGATCAACGTCGCGATGCGTCTCGTAAAGGAAGGCCGCGCCGATGCGTTCGTTTCGGCCGGCAACTCCGGTGCTGTCGCGACGAGCGCGATCTTGACCCTCGGGCGAATCCCGGGCGTCAAGCGCCCCGCAATCGCGACCGTGATGCCCAACAGGACGCCCAAGCGTCCGCTTCTCGTCCTCGACGCGGGCGCGAACATGGACTGCCACCCCGAGTGGCTCGTCCAGTTCGCGATCATGGGCAACGCCTACTCGAAGGCCGTCTTGAAACGCACTACTCCTGCCGTCGGCCTTATCTCGATCGGCACCGAGGACTGCAAGGGCAACGAGATGACGAAGCAGACCTTCCCGCTCCTCAAGGAAGTGAAGGACCTGAACTTCGTCGGCAATATCGAAGGCAAGGACCTCTATAAGGGCCAGATCGACGTCGCGGTCTGCGACGGCTTCGTCGGCAACGTCGTCCTCAAGACGACCGAGTCGATTGCGAAGGCCATCGGCTACTGGCTCAAGCGCGAGTGCTTCCGCGGGCCTTGGCGCGTTCTTGGCGCGCTTCTCCTCAAGGGAGCGTTCCGCGCGCTCAAGAAGCAGCTTGACCCCGAGATCTACGGCGGTGCGCCTCTTCTTGGCGTTCCTGGCGCCGTCATCATCGGGCACGGCAGCTCTTCGCACAAGGCAATTTACTACGCCGTAAAGGCCGGCGTCGCTGCGGCGACCAACGACGTGTCTGGGCTAATCGAGAAAGCGATCGCCACGCACGCCGAAGATCAGAAGCAGCAGTAATGAGCGAATACAATTTCTCAGCCATCGAGAAGAAGTGGCAGCGCCACTGGCTCGAAAACAAGACATTTAAGACTGTTGATGGAACGGACGGGCGCTCGGGCGCGCCCGCACCCCAGCCCAAGGATGATAGGCCTAAGTTCTACTGCCTCGACATGTTCCCGTATCCGTCGGGCGCAGGGCTCCATGTCGGACACCCCGAGGGATATACTGCGACCGACATCCTCTGTCGCTACAAGAGGATGAAGGGGTTCAACGTCCTTCACCCGATGGGCTGGGACGCGTTTGGCCTTCCTGCCGAGCAGTACGCCGTCGAAACCGGCACCCATCCTGCCATCACGACGAAGAAGAACGTCGACCGCTTCCGCGAGCAGATTCGCTCGCTCGGCTTCAGCTACGACTGGGACCGCGAGGTCAACACGACCGATCCCAAGTACTACCGCTGGACGCAGTGGATCTTCGAGCAGCTCTACAAGAAGGGGCTTGCCTATGTCGCAGAGGTTCCGGTCAACTGGTGCCCCGCGCTTGGCACGGTGCTCGCCAACGAGGAAGTGATCGACGGCAGGTCAGAGCGCGGCAACCACCCTGTCATCAGGAAGCCCATGCGCCAGTGGATGCTCAAGATCACAGAGTACGCCGAGCGTCTTCTCAAGGATCTCGACACGCTCGACTGGCCCGAGGGCATAAAGGAAATGCAGCGCAACTGGATCGGCAAGTCGACGGGGGCGCTGGTTGATTTTGGGGTGGCAGTTGGGGTTGAGGGGAACGGGACGACCGGGACAACCGAGACGACCGGGACGGAAACCGCAAACCAATCGTCCCGTGAGTCTCGTATGTCTCGTGTGTCCCATGACACCATCACCGTCTATACCACCCGCTGCGATACGCTTTTCGGCGCGACGTATATGGTGCTTTCGCCCGAGCACGCGCTTGTCGCCAAGTGGCTCGAGAACGGCACGATCAAGAACGCCGACGCCGTCAAGGAGTATCAGAAGAAGGCCGCCTCGAAGAGCGACCTCGAGCGCACCGAGCTCAACAAGGAGAAGACAGGAGTCCGTCTCGAGGGCGTCGCGGGCGTCAATCCGGTGAACGGCGACGAGCTTCCGATCTTCATCTCCGACTATGTCCTCGCGAGCTACGGTACCGGCGCGATCATGGCCGTTCCCGCGCACGACGAGCGCGACTTCGATTTTGCGAAGGTTTTCAACCTCCCGATCTATCAGGTCGTGGCTAATGGAACGGACGGGGCTTCCGGCAGCCCCGCACCCCAGCCCAATGGAACGGACGGGCGCTCTGGCGCGCCCGCACCCCAGCCCAAGGATGGTAGAGTTCCGTATACCGGCGATTCCGCTTTCACCGATATCGCGACTGGCGTGATGGTGAACTCGGGCTTCCTGAACGGGCTCTCCGTCGAGGACGCGCGCCCTGCGATGATCAAGTGGCTCGAGGAAAAGGGTGTCGGCAAGGCGAAGACGCAGTACAAGCTGCGCGACTGGCTCTTCTCGCGCCAGCGCTACTGGGGTGAGCCGTTCCCGGTGATCCACTGGGAGGACGGCACGCAGTCTCTCGTCGACGAAAACGACCTGCCGCTCACGCTCCCCGAGCTTGCCGACTACAAGCCGACCGGCACCGGCGAGCCACCGCTTGCAAAGGCGACCGAGTGGGTGAACGTCGTCGATCCGAAGACCGGCAAGAAGGGCGTTCGCGAGACGAACACGATGCCGCAGTGGGCAGGCTCTTGCTGGTACTATCTCCGCTACATCGACCCGACTAACGACAAGTGCTTCGCCGATCCCGAGCTTCTCAAGAAGTGGCTCCCCGTAGATCTCTACGTCGGCGGCGCGGAACACGCGGTTCTCCATCTTCTCTACGCGCGCTTCTGGCACAAGGTTCTCTTCGACCTCGGGTTCGTTCCCACGCCCGAGCCGTTCCAGCGTCTCGTCAACCAGGGAATGATCCTTGGTATGGCATACAAGACGAAGCGCGGTGTTCTCGTTCCGATGGACAAGATCGAGTGGCGCGACGGCAAGCCCTGGGGCGCCGAGGAAGGCGGTGAGATGGAAGAGCTCACCGAGTTCCCCGCGAAGATGTCGAAGTCGCTTAAGAACGTCGTCAATCCCGATGACGTGATCCGCGACTACGGCGCAGACTCGCTTCGCCTCTATGAAATGTTCATGGGTCCCCTGCAGGCAGTGAAGCCGTGGTCCACCAAGGGCGTCGAGGGCGTGTATCGCTTCCTCAAGCGCGCCAACCGCCTCGTCACCGAGACGCCTGTCGTCGACCGTGCGATGACCAAGGCCGAGGCGAAGAGCCTCGCCGCGATGGTCAAGAAGGTTGGCGAAGACCTCGAGACGATGAATTTCAACACCGGCATCTCGGCGATGATGGTGTTTGTCAACGAGGCGGAGGATTTCGCAAAAAGCTCAAGTTCCGCTCGTGAGGGAACGGACGGGGCCTCTGGCGGCCCCGCACCCCTGCCCAAGGAATTTCTTGAAAAATTTGTCCTCTGCCTTTCCCCGTTTGCGCCGCATCTTGGCGAAGAGCTTTGGCAGTTCCTCGGTCACGACAAGTCGCTCGCGTACGAGCCGTGGCCCAAGTTCGACCCCGCAGCGCTTGTTGAGGACGAGATCGAGATACCCGTCCAGGTCATGGGCAAGCTCCGCGGGCGCGTCATGGTTCCCGTCGCGGCGACTCCAGCCGAGATGGAAGCCGCGGCAAAGCAAAACGCCGACGTCGCCAAGTTCCTCGAAGGCAAGACGATCGTCAAGGTCGTCGCCGTCCCGAAGCGCATGGTCAACTTCGTGGTGCGGTAGATTTCTTAAGTTTTCGCTTGCAGTATCGCAGTGATAAATGGCATAATGCTAACAAATTGCACATAAGGAGGACAGTAGAATGAGGATATTATTAGTGCTGTGCGCCGCTATAGTCGGTGCGACGTTGTTGTCGGGATGCGTGGCGACGAATGTTCCGCCTCCAGATAGGAGAGTGACGCTTTCACCCGATCTTGGGACAAGCGTCTATGTGACGGACATTCGTTGCACAAAGGGGAAGTCCGACTACTACACTTTCCAGGCAAACGTCGTAAACAATACGTCTTCCGACTACGCCGTCGAATGGAAAGTCGTCTGGCTCGACGCGGATGGCGTGACGATAGACTCGGCCGTCTCTACGTGGAGCGCGCGCATGCTCCAGCCGTTCGAGGTCTGCGCCCTTAAGGGCACGGCTCCGAGTCCCGCCGCCGCCGACATGATGTTCTACGTCCGCAAGGCGCGGCGCTAAACTAAAAGGAGGCAGAGTGATGAATTTCAGGAAAATGCTTTTTGCGCTTGGCATGTCGGCAGGCTTCGTCTCCGCCTCCATGTCGGCGGGCTTTGAGGCTGGCAAGGGTGTAGCAAACGATCTTGCGACCGGTTCTAACTCGCGCGATGTCACGTTTGTGGAACGCGGCGGAAACAACAGCTATGGATGGCGTTCGTACGACATTGCTGTCGGCGTCACCGTGCTGCCTTGGTCGATTCCAAACGAAGAGTGTAGCGTATATGGATTGCGGCTTAATCTCGGTTGGGGTTCCTATGTCGATACGTATGGGCTTGATGCAGGGCTTTTCTCGGTGACGACGCGTGACTTTGGGGGGATTGCCGCGAATTTCATTGGAAACTCGTCTGATTTCACGATGGGCGGGGTACAGATTGGTGCCGTAAATATTGTGCGTGGCTCGGTGTATGGGCTTCAGATCGGCGCAGTTAACTTCGCCGAGGACCTTCACGGTGTGCAGATCGGCGTCCTGAACTTCAATAACTCTGGACTCAAGTGTTTCCCGATCTTGAACATCTGGTTTTGAGATTGGGAAACGGATTGCTTTGTCCATATAATATTCCACAAAACAAATGAAAGGGGAACAAATGAATAGGCTTGCATTGGGTTTAATGATTGTTGCGGCACTCGCGATGGCTGGCTGCGCAACTGAACAGACGCGCAGGATCGTAAAGGGGGAGGACACCGAGGTGACGTCTGGCATATCCGAGGAGGACCTCAGAATCATTGTTAGAGATGCCATGGATAACATGCGGAAGAAGTCCTATCGCTTTGTTGCAAATCAGTGCCAGCAGCAGGGAGTGCAGGTTCCAGCAAAGGTACGCCGAATCGTCAACGTAAAGCCGTTCACCATTGATACGACGGCGCGGGGTTCTCAGGCCGGTTATCTCGCCGACTCCCTCAAGATCATGTTTGAGGAGGAGATGATGAACATGGATGATGACGAGCCTTCCGCCAAGGCCTCATTCATCTTGTACAACGAGGACGTCGCTACGCAGACGGGCAATGCGCCCGTTCGCCCCGAGTTCATCCTTAACGGCAAGCTGCGTGAGCAGAACGTCCGCCGCGACAACGGCAACTTCTACAAGGAGAATTCTCTCATTCTCAGGCTCACCGACGTCGCGACGACCCTTGACTTCTGGCAGACGCGTGTTCCACTTCAGAAGGCGGTCGACAAGACGAACGTACTGAATTGACGTACATTAACACAAAAACAAGGAGGCATTGAAATGAAGCGTTCAGGGAAACTGTTGGTTGCAGCCTGTGCAGCTGCATTGACGAGCGGGCTCTTCGCCGCCGAGGGGCTCACTGATGCCCAGGAAGCCGTCGCCAAGGCGGGGCCTAAGAAACTTCGCCTGATGATTGCTGGTTTTGGCACGATTGAATCGATGGTTCAGGTTGACAAATGGCTTGGAGAGCAGCTGCAGCCGCAAAAAAACCTTGAGCAGCCGCCGACGCTAAATCAGGGCGAGAAGATCCAGGTGGCAGAGGTGCACAACTACATCATCCGTGCCAACTGGAATACGCGCAAGATGGAGTATATTGAGGATGCGAATCAGATTCGCAGTCAAAACGAGCGCGACAGGATGACGCTGTCGTCGCTCCGCACAAAGGTTCTGACCGACGTTACCCAGCGCTACACGCCCCTTGCCAAGGACTACTTGCAGGCGGCGCTTTCCGAGAAGGGCTCGCTGATACAGGTTATCGACCGCTCAAACGCCGACATGAATCTCGTTGAGCAGGGGTTGAACGGAGACAACTCGTCTGCCCTCGCTGGTGCTACATGCATCCTGACCGCAGCCATGGGCGACCGGGAGGAGGACTCTCGCACAATCACTGTTAACGGCAAGGGTACCAAGGTCAAGATGACCACCTACACCCAGCCGTACGTCGGCAAGGTTCGCGATCTGCAGGGAAACGTCCTTTTCGCCTTCAAAGGGACTAGTGAGTGGTCGTCGAAGGTCAACAACGTCGTCGCCAGCGAGGTTTCCGACCCGCAGCGCAAGTTGGTCGAGAAGGCCTGTGAGCAGATTGCCGACAAGCTCCTCGATTTCTTTACGTGCAAACTCTCTTTTAAGGTCAAGGCCCCGAAGGGAATGGATGCCGACGACGCCACTGTCAAGCTTGACGGCAAGGCGGTGGACGCAGATGATTCCGTGCGGGTGCTGAAGATCGAGCATGCGGTTGTTGCGACGCTTGACGGATGCAAGTCGATTCGCAAGATTGTCGAGCTGGACGAGGGTGACAGCGACAAGACCGTAAAGCTCGTGTTCAAGAAGCCAGAATCCGAATCGGAGGACGACTGATGAAGAACATTGCACTAATTGCCGCTCTGGCCGCGCTTTCCGCCGCTTCTCTTTCCGCCGCCCCCACCGCTCCGAAGTGGCTTGTCCTCGACAAGATCACGTACCAGTCTGGCGTTGATCGCACTGCCTTCGACGGTATCGACAAGCTCCTGCTTACGAAACTTGTCCAGGCGAAGAAGTACAAGTGCCTTGACCGCGACATGTACGATACTGCAGCCCGAGAGGAAGGGTTCGGCGGCAAGGCCGATCTCATCCCCGCAGGATACGCCATGAGCGGCGAGATAGTGCAGCTTCTTAAGAGCGGGAAGTCGCGTGCGATCGCCGGTACGGCGAAGTCCGAGTACATCGCGACCGTGTCTATCCGCGCGAACGACCTCAGGACGCAACAGCCCTACGAGGCCGACACCCTGCGCGTCGTCGCATACTGCCAGACGCCGAAGGATATGCTCGTCCACGTCGTGAAGCGAACTGCGCTTGCGATTCTCATGCGCGACTATCCCATGTACATCATGGATTACGACGATGACGACGAGGAACTGACACTCAGCTACGGAGCAGACTTCCTCGAAGTGGGCGAGCAGTACGAGATCCGCCGCCGCAAGGCCATCGTCGATGACGACACGGGCGAGGAAGTCTACAAGGAAAAGACCGTCGGTGTGTGCGAGGTGACTGATGTCGGCAAGAATACATCGTCTGCAAAGCTTGTCTCCGGAAAGGCAAAGGTAAAGGATGTCCTCAGGTTCTACGAGAGCGGGGAGGGTTCCACGCCGCCCATGACGGCGCAGAGCGCCGCACCTGCTCCGCGCGAGATATCCGCGCGTCCGCTGCCCGCCAAGAAGCCGCGCATCGCAGTCGCGCCGTTCATCACGAAGTCGCAGTCCGTCAGCGTTTGGGGGAACAAACTTGACGCACGCGACTGGCTCGATACGCTGGTCGACCATCTGAGCATCCAGCTCACGCAGACAGGAAGCTTCAAGACGCTTGACCGTTCGTTCGGGCCCGAGCTTGACCGTGAGCTTGACCGAATCGTGAAGGATCCGAACGCGAGTCCGAACGACGTGTGTCGCCTTTCCCAGAAGCTTGCGACTGACTATCTCGTTGTCGCGGAGGTCATGTTCTCGGACGTCGCCTCGCCGGGCAAGGACTACGTCACCGGGCTTCCTCTTCCGCCGCCTTCCGCGCAGTTCGCTGAGATCAGGTTCCGTTGCGTGCATGCCCCTACTACGGAGATCGTCGTCTCGGATATCGTCCGTGTCGATTCGCAGGGCTTCTACGGCACGCCTGAGATATTTACCTCCGGATCTACCGAATGGGCCGCGGCGAACGTGGCGTCCATAATCCAGTCGAGGATCGACCCTGCTGGCTTCTCCCGCAGACAGGATGAGCTGAGGGCCGCTGCCGCGGCTGTGCCGGAGCCCGCTCCTGCTGTGCCAGTGCAGACGCAGGGCATCAACCTGGGATTCTGACATGTTCACCGGCATCGCTCCGCGCTGTGCGCGTTCTGCAGCAGTCGCGCTCCTTGCAGCAGCTGCAGGGTGCCGTACGGTGAACGACGTCCTGGTCGACTACCGCACAAACGTCTCTGTCGGGAATTACGCATCTGCCGCCGAGGAGCCTGCTGAGCTGGGGGCAAAGGAAAACGGCGACAGGCTCATGTGGCGGCTGATGGCCGCATCTGCATACGACCTTGCGGGCGACACCGACAATGCGCTTGCGAACTTCGACGTCGCGGAAGACATCATGATCGAAAACGACAAGTCATCCGTCTTCTCGCAGACTGCCGACGCCGCGTACGCGATGATGCTCAACGACAAATACTTCCCATACGACGGCGGCGGACAGGACCGAATCTTCACCTGTCTCTACAAGGCCATAGCCTACGGGGCAAGGAACGACTTCGGCGCAGCTCGCACAGAACTGAACCGCGCCGCACAGCACCAGGAGAACTGGCTGTGGGAGCGTCGCAAGGACATTGCGGCAGCAGACGAGCGTCTTGCCAAGGAGGCGGCAGAATATTCAAAGGAGAAGGGCGAGGGCCACGGAAAGGACGAAGGACAGAGCAATGTCGCGGTTCAAAACGCGATGAAGGATGGGTCGTTCGGAAATACGGTCAAGGAGACGTTTGGATTCGACATATTCACTTCGGGTGTTTTGGATCAGCTAAAGCCGGCGGACTACCAGAATCCGTACGCTGCGCACGTATGCGGCGTGTTTCGATGGCTGAATGGCGATGGCGACGGCCGCGGGTACCTCAAGGACGTGCTTTTGTTGAGGCCCGAGAATGCCGTTGCGAAGCGCGACTTCGAAGCATGCGATCACGGCGTCAAGCCGTCTAATCAGGTTTGGGTCTACGTGGAGGATGGTCTTGCTCCCGAGCGTGAAGCGTGGCGCATTGACTTGCCGCTCGTTCTCATTCCGTATGCTGGAAAATACGTGAAATACGCTGGGCTCAGCCTGCCGCGTCTTATCGAACGACCTTCTGCCGCTATGGAATGGTCGGTCGACGGCGAAAGGATGCAGCCTCTGGCTAATGTCGATGCACTTGCCAAGGTCGAGTACGATGTCTATATGCGCGGCGCCATAAAGCGTGAAATCACTCGTACGGTCATTGATGTCGGTGTGCAAGTCGCGCTTGGCGTCGCCGCGGACAATTCGGGGGATTGGAAAGTCCGGACGGCACTTGTCGCCTCGCAGTACGCAGTCGCAGCGTACAGTCTCGCTCGGCGTGGTGCGGACACGCGTTGCTGGCCGACGTTGCCCAAGACTGTCTATGTCGCACATGTGGAACGTCCGTCCGATGGAAAGATTTCCATAAGGGCCGATGGCGGCAATGCAGTGGAGGCTGCGCTTCCCGAAGGCAATTCAATGGTTTTTGTCCGAAAGCCATCGGCGGCAGCTGTGCCGTCTGTAAAGGTTTTAACTTGGCCTTGATGAAGCCATTTGCGCCGATCCTTCTTGCCGTTGCCCTCCCCGCTTTCGCCGGGCGGGTGCCGTTCCTTCCCGAGACGGCGCCGACTAACGACACTCCTGTTGCGGTTCGCGTCCTCGGCAACAACATGCCGATCGTTCGCGGCGAAGTGGACGGGATGCCCTGCACGCTTCTCTTCGACACCGGCGCGACGCACACGACGCTCGACAAGGGCTTCGTGGAACGCGAACTCAAGGATCACAAGATTGAGAAAGTCGTCCTCGCGGGCGTGACAAATGTCGAGGGCTTGCCGTCGCTCATGCACGCCGATTCATTCAAGGTCGGCGCGGCGGAGTTCTGCGACTTCGACGTGATGGTGCTCGACATCTCGCATTTCCCGAAGGGGATTGGCGAGAAGATAGACGGCGTAATAGGCATGAATGTCATCGGGCGCGTCACGACGCTCGTCTCCTTGGGCGAGGGCGAGGTTGTCTTCGCACCGGCGCGCGCGCGTCTTGCGGGGTTCACGAATGCCGTTGATCGCGCGGCGTCCGATCCCTTTAGCATCGACCTCAAGGCGCGCTATGGCGAGAAGGAGATTTCGCTTATCGTCGACTCGGCCGCGTCGATGACGTTTCTCGGGCGCGAAACCGGCTGGCCCGCGACAGATGCGAAAGTCGGAATCTCCGCCACCGACGTGAACGGCAACGGCTCGTCTATCGCGCCAGTGGTCGGGAAGCCCGGCGAGCTCGTCCTCGGGATTCCGCTCTCGATAAGCCCGATGGTCGTCGCGGAGCCGATGAACCGCATCGGGGCGGATACGCTTCTAAAATACGATTTGCTCATTGGCTGGCAGCGCGTCGCGTTTCGCCCGCGCCGTGAGCCGAACAAAGCCAAGGAAGGGGAAGGGAAATGAAGATAAAGTTCCTGAAGGTCAAGGGCACGTGGCGCGAGGTTGCCGACGCGGCCCGCACGACGATCCGCCGCGAAGAAGGCCAGGGCGAGCCGAGCTCCAAATGGAAGAAGCGCATCTTGCTCGCGGAACATTCGCCCGTCCGCAAGCTCTGCTTCAACTGGAAGTGGATGGACTTGCCTTACTGGGTGAGCGTCCATTTTGTGCGCCATAAATTCGGCATCGAGCATTTTGTCTCGACGCAGCGCACCGACAGGACGGGCGTCCAGCGCGATGCGAACCGCCAGGACGCGCCCGTCATGCACGAGTGCTTTGCGAACGCCCAGGCCGTGATGTTCATTTCGCGCCGCCGCCTCTGTGGGCAAGCGAGCGCAGAGACGCGCGCGGCGTGGAAGGCCGTCGTCGACGAAATCGCTAAAAAGGAGCCCGAGGTCGCGGCTTGCTGCGTGCCGGAATGCGTCTATCGCGGGTTCTGCCCCGAGTTCAAGCCGTGCGGCTACTGCGGCACCGCCGCGTGGAAAAAAGCAGTAGACGCCTACCGCGAAGTGAAATAATTTGATATAATACGCGCTTCCAACGGAGAAAAGACTGAGATGAACAACGAACTTTTGAAGAAGGCCCACGAGAAGATTCCTTCTGTCCCTGTGCTTGTGAACCTGATTTCCAAGCGCGAGCGCGAGCTCATCAACGGCGCGAAGCCGCTTGTGAAGCCCCAGTCGCTCGACGAGGACAAGTGCGATATCGCGCTCCGCGAAGTCGCAGAGGGCAAGCTTATCGCGGAAATCGACTTCGATGCCATCGCCAAGGCAGAAGATGCCAAGACGAAGTGGAACCTTAAGCACGTCAACGTGAATTCGCTCTACTCGGACTAAGTGGCCGATAAGAAGTTCAATCCGGTCTTCGCCGAGAACAGGAAGGCGAGGCATGACTATACCGTGCTCGAGACTATCGAGTGCGGTATAGTGCTTACGGGAACGGAGGTAAAAAGCGTCCGTCACGGCGAGGTGTCGCTCTCGGGGAGCTACGGCGCAGTTCTCAAGGGCGAACTCTGGCTCGTCGGTGCAGACATTGCGGCCTACAAGTTCGGCAACCGCTTCAACCACGAGCCGAAGTCGATGCGAAAGCTCCTCGTCCACGCGAAGGAGGTGCGCGACCTCCAGCTCAAGACCGAGGCGAAGGGTCTTACGCTCATACCTCTCAAGGTTTTCCTCAAGAACGGGCGCATAAAAGTCGACCTCGGCGTGTGCCGCGGCAAGCAGCTCCACGACAAGCGAGACGCCCTAAAGAAAAAAGCAATGCGGCGCGACCTTGAAAGGGGCGACTGATTTTTGATATAATACACAAAAGTTTTCGCAAAAAGAAGGAAAGAGAGATCAAAAAATGGCGATGATGAAGGGCTTTTCGAACGCGTTCCGCATCCCGGAGCTTCGGAAGAAAATCTTGATTACGCTCGGCCTCGTGTTCGTGTGCCGTCTTGTTTCGCAGATTCCTACGCCTGGTGTCGACTGGCAGGCGCTCCAGCGCATTATAGCCGACTTCAAGAGCTCGTCCGCCGGCGGCGGTATGCTTGACTGGTTCGAGGTGTTCACCGGCGGTGCGCTCGGGCAGTGCGCCATCGGCTTCCTCTCGATCTGGCCCTACATCTCGGCGCAGATCGTAATCCAGCTCCTCGGCTCGGTCATCCCCGCGCTCGAGAAGCTGAAGAAGGAAGGCGAGTCGGGCCGCCAGCAGCTCGCGCAGATTACGCGCTATCTCACGATTGTCCTCTGCGTTGTCCAGTCCTGGGGCATCGCGACCGTGCTCAGCCACCCGGCTATGCTTGGCCCGGCGTTTGCGGGCACCGAGATCGTTGCGAATCCCGGCATCGGCTTCCACCTTATGACGGTGATCGGCATGACTACTGCGTCGCTCTTCGTCATGTGGCTCGCTGACCAGATCACGACCTTCGGCATCGGCAACGGCGCATCGCTGATCATCATGATCAACATCACGTCGCGCCTCCCGCAGGCGCTCATCGGCGCGTGGGAGCGCTATATCGGCCTCGGCGGCGTCAAGGCCTCGGCTCCTATTGCCGAGCTTCCGATCCTCATCCTGTTCTTCCTCATCGTCGTCATGGGCACTGTGATGCTCACGCAGGGCGTCAGGAAGGTGACGATCCACTCCACCCGCCGTTCGGTGGGCGGTGGCAACACGTACGGTATGCAGCAGACGTTCATGCCGCTGCGCGTCAACTACACGGGTGTCATGCCGATCATCTTCGCGCAGCCGCTCATTCAGATCCCGGCCGCGGTTCTCGTCAAGATGACCGATGCGACCTCCGGCGGCATCTCCGGCAGTCTCAACCGCTTCGGCCAGGCACTCGCCGACCCCGGCTCCGCGCTCCACGTCGTCATCTACGCCGCGCTCATCATGTTCTTCGCGTTCTTCTGGGTGGCGACGCAGTTCAATGCAATCGACATCTCCGAGAACCTCAAGAAGGACGGCAGCTACGTTCCCGGCATCCGCCCGGGCCGCGCGACAGCCGAGTACCTCGATGACATGATGACGAAGATCACGCTCATCGGCGGCACGGGGCTTCTCATCGTGGCTCTCATACCGATGCTCCTCATGGGCTGGATGCGCCTCCCGTGGGTGATCGCGTCGTTCTTCGGCGGTACGTCGCTCCTCATTATCGTGGGTGTCGCGCTCGATACGCTCCGCATCATGGAGTCGCATCTTCTCGTGCGCAAGTACGAGGGCTTCCTCTCGCACGGCTCGCTCCGCGGCCGTGGCGGGGTGTAAGTCGCTTTCCCCTTGCCCGCCGCTGTGCGGGTTTGGCTGATTCAGTTCTGCGGCCGCGCGAATGGGCTTTGGCTCGACGCGCGGCCGTCGTGTAATGTCTGGACTCGGCTCAAGACCCCACCCCTACCGCAGTAGGGGTTGGCAGATTTCCGCGCAAGTGGTAAAATGGCGGCAAATCTCACTGAAGATCAAAAAGGGAGAATTCGAAATGTCTGTGACACGAAGATCGTTTTTGGCTGCGGCGGGCGCGTATGGCGCGATGGGCGTATTCGGGCCGTCGCTTTGGGCGGCGATGAAGTATGACCGCGACGCGGTGCTGGAGCGTTTTCGTCTACGTGCGGCCGATACTGATGCCCGAGTCAAAGCGGGGATAGAGGCGAACAGAAAGCGTCCGATGTTCTTCACGTTCAAGGACGCCGCAGGCAAGATACTCGAGAACGTCCACGTCAAGGTCGTGCAGAAGACACATGACTTCAAGTATGGCGCCGATATCTTCATGCTGGACGAGATCGGCGACAGCAAAGAGAAGAACGAGGCGTACAAGGAGCATTTTGCCGCGGCGTTCAACCTGGCGACCGTGCCGTTCTACTGGAAGGACCTGGAGCCCGAGGAAGGCAAGACGCGCTACGCGAAGAACTCGCCGAAAATCTACCGCCGCCCGCCGCCGGATCTCTGCGTCGAATGGTGCGAGGCGCATGGCATCGAGCCGAAGGCGCATTGCCTCAACTATTCCGGCCAGTCACCCGACTGGTCGAGAGGCGACATCCAGAAGGAGAAGTATCTTTTGGAGAAGCGCTTCCGCGAACTCGCGGAACGCTACGCAAGGCGCGTTCTCATGTGGGAGGTCACGAACGAGACTTTCTGGGGGTCGGACGACAAGGGGTGCAACTTCTACCACGAGCCAGATTTTGTCGAGTGGAGCTTCAAGCTCGCCGAGCGCTACTTCCCCGCCAACCACCTCGTCATCAACGAGTGGAGCGGTCTCTGGGGCGACACCTGGAGCCACCGTTCGCGCGGCCGCTACTACATGCAGATCGAGCGCGCGATGCTTAAGGGCGCGCGCATCGACGGCATCGGCATGCAGTTCCACATGTTCTTCGACGCCGCAAAGGCAATTTCCTCCACGCGCCACTTCTACGACCCGCAATGTCTTTTCGACGTGATGGACACTTATGCAAAGCTCGGCAGACCCATCCAGATCACCGAAATCACCATCCCCGCCTACTCGAACGACCCTGGCGACGAGGAAGTGCAGGCGGAGATACTTCGTGAACTCTACCGCATCTGGTTCTCGCATCCGGCGATGGAGGCGATCATCTACTGGAACCTTCCCGACGGCTATGCCTGGGGCGCGGAACCTGGCGACATGGCGACTGGCGAGAACCGCTACTACGGCGGACTTTGCCGCTTCGACATGACGCCGAAGCCCGCCTTCAACGTCATAAAGGATCTTTTTGGCAAGGAGTGGCGCACCAACTTCGAGCGCGACGTCGGCGGCAAGTTCGCCTTCCGCGGCTTCAAGGGAACGTACGAACTCGAGGCGACTGCGAACGGCAAGACTGTCCGCCGCGAGTTCGGCATAAATACTGTATCCCCGAACTCCGTTGACATCATAATATAGTCTGGTTATATGTATATGAAACGGTTGATTGCGTTTGCGGTGGCGATGGCGGCGATGGAGTCTTTTGCCGTCGCCTTCTGTATAAAAAGACATGCCAAAGAAAAATTCCGTTGTCCCCTTGATGTTGTCCGCCAGAGATGATACGATGTAATTGATCTTTCCGCAGGAGGGATCATCTGGATGCGGAGGAAAGTCTTCGCGTTGGTGGTGGGAAGCGATTTCCGCCACCTTCTCTTTTTTCGGCGGTTGCGACTATAATCTCCCTATTGACTTCGCTCGCTAAAGTATGTTAAAATGCTTTCGTTTCGACATGCAGGAGAAATAGACATGACTACGACATTGAGAATTGATGACAAGCTCAAGCATGACTGCGAGGTTGTGCTTGATGATTTGGGGCTTAGCATGGCTGGAGCCGTGACTATTTTCCTTAAGCAAGTGGTCAAGCAGCGCGGTATTCCTTTTGCGATTACATGCGATCGGCAGTCGCCCATGGATTACATAGTGCGCCGTGAAGTTAGTTTGAATGAGAGAGGCCGTATTGCGAAGCAGTTTGCCACCGAAATGCGAGAAGGATGCGAACGCGAATGGACTATGGAAGATATAGACGCTGAAATCGCCGCCGCTCGCAAGGATCGCAAGGCAAGGAAGATGTCTTGATGTTTGCGGTTATTGACACGAATGTCATTGTCGCGTCACTCTTGACGCGCAACCACGACTCTGCGACAGCCCGCGTAATGGATGCTGTATATTCGGGCAAAGTGACGCTACTCGTTTGTGACGAGATGCTAGCCGAATATGCTGATGTTCTCTATCGCCCACGGCTCAAGCTCGATGCTGCGAAATGCGAGTATATCTTATCGCTCATCTCGGATATAGGCAAGCGTATCGACCCTGCATCTTCAACAGTTGAAATGCCGGACGAAGATGACCGTGTATTTCTTGAAGTCGCAATGGCAGGTCAGAGTGAAGGCGAATCGCGTCTTGTTACAGGAAATCTGCGGCACTATCCTAAAGCTGATTTCATAGTTACCCCAGCAGATTTCTGCGCTTTGCTTGGAATCTAATTTTGCACATCTTCCCGCCTCGCTTGCCCAGCCGCGCGCGGGGATGGGGAAGGGCGCGCGGGGCGGTAGATTGTGGCGGACGAAAAAAATTTTTCAGCCCGTTCCCTCGGCACTCGCTTCGCTCGGCGTGTTTGCTTCCCCATGGGTCGCAAACCCCCGCAAGGGGCGGTTACGTTCCCCATTCCCCATTCCCCGTTCCCCGATAGAATTGGGGACAGACCCCACGATAGTCGGGGACAGACCCCACGATAGTCAATAAAATCAAGGATTTGCGGGGTTTTGGGGGCGGCAAGCATGCCTTTTATCGCAGTTTTCGGGTAGACGGCTAACTCTGTTTTATGGTATCATGTATGTGCTCTCCGGGATTGAACTCCGTGGCGACGGAGGTACGAACGGGAGCCTTGAAAGCTGTGGGTTGAAACTGACCTAGTCCTGCTGAGAACGGATCGAAAAGCCTGAAGGGTGGGCGGACGGTCCGGGAGGGGGCGATGACGTCGGGAACCGCGGCTGCCGATTTGGAACGCGAGAAGGAGGCTTCCTCCGCGGGCTTGAGCGCAATATGCGCGGCCTAAGCGTCGTCGGCATTTGGCGAGGCATCGCCTATTCCAAAAATGCGCCGTAGGCGTATTGTACCCTGCGACCGGCGTTCGGTCGCGCAATGCGCCGGCACAACAGGAAAGGGATAGGTTATGAGCGAGAATCAAATAGTCGTCTATCAGCCGAACGAAACTGTTCGGCTTGATGTGCGTCTCGAAAACGAGACGGTGTGGTTGACGCAGAGCCAGATGGGGGAGTTGTTCGGATGCACCACGAGAAACGTAAGACTTCACCTTGAGAACATCTATTCGTGCGGAGAATTGACCCAAGGGGCAACTAGGAAGGATTTCTTCCTAGTTCGGCAAGAGGGAGATCGGCAGGTCAAAAGGAATGTAACCTGTTATAATCTTGATGCAATTATATCTGTAGGCTATAGGGTCAATTCCGTTCTGGGCGTGAGGTTCAGGCAATGGGCTACGCAGGTGCTGAAAGAATTCATGCTGCGCGGTTATGCGTTCAATCATCGGCTAAACGAGCTGGAAGACAAGATGGATCGACGGCTTGCGAAGCACGATCAGGATATTGTTGAATTGAAGGACAAGGTCGATTTCTTTGTGCAGACGTCGCAGCCGCCGGTGCGGGGCGTGTTCTACAACGGACAGGTCTTTGACGCGCATGTCTTTGCCGCCAAGTTCATCCTGTCTGCGAAGAAGTCGATTCTTCTTATTGACAGTTGGGTGGATGTCGTGACGCTTGAACTTCTTGCGAAAAAGGCGAA
>CACWJS010000048.1 GCA_902761275.1 uncultured bacterium
AGACGAGGATATCATCTCATATTTCGCCGCATTTGTCAATGGGGTGCGGTAAATTCAATATCCACGGGCTTCATGCGCCATGAACTAAATCACCATGGCGAAGCCACCCCCTACCATAGTAGGGGTTGGCAATTTCCGCATATTTTGGTAAAATTTCACCGAAATCTTGAGGAGGATATTATGTCCATAAGAAAACTTGCACGTGGTTTCGTATATCTTGTGGCGGCTTTTGCCGCGGCAAATGCGTTTGCGGCGGGAACGCTGCCCGCCGGGTATACTGAAGTCGAGTATATTCAGGGTGACGGCTCAAGCACCTGCATCCTCACCGACTACACGCCGAACCACCTGACGGACAAGATCGAGGCCGTCGTCGGGTGGGATGCGGTAGACAAGACGGCGACGATCTGGTGCACGCGCGGCGCCACGTCGTCGACCGACAGTTGGACAGTATTTATGGTCAACAACAGCGGATACAAGTTCCGCCTCGACTATGGCACCGGCAAAGACGGGTACGCAAGCCCGCTTACCGTCGCCGCGAACACAAAATACACGGTCACGGTCGAGGACAAGCGAATCGACGTAGCCGGCGGCTCTCAGCCGGCCAGCTATGAATATTCCCAGTCCTCGTCCTTCGCGGACGCCGGGCCGATTATGCTCTTTGCGTCATATTGGAACGGGACTGGAAACAACCTTGACAACTACGGCAAGAACAAGCTCTACTCTTTCAAGGTCTGGCGGTCGGGCAATCTGATCCACTACTTCGTGCCGTGCAAGGACTCGAACAACGTGGCGACGATGGTGGACATCTGCGACAATCCGGCGACGCTGACCAAGAGCGGAACCTTCACCGCCGGCGGCGAGGGGCACTACTTCGACGACACGCTCTTCACGATACCCGACGACACACTTGCCATTACAGGCTCGCCAATCGACTATGGTTCGCCTTCTCCTGCGTACGGCAAGCAGACTGGCCTCATTGCCGGCGAGACGGTTGCCGTCAACTGTGGTGCGACGGCGGTGACGAACGCGGCTGGAACACGCGAGTACATCTGCCTGGGATGGAATCTTTACGACGAGGACGGCACCGTCGTTTCAAACGGGACGGAGACTGCCTTCACCTACACCCACCCGAACCCGGCCAAGGGCCGTCGGCTCCAATGGCAGTGGACCGTGCGCGCACTGTCCGCGATTTCCGACGCTATCCTGCCGGTCGGCGGCGCGGCGTTCCACGTCGACGCCTCGATGTATTCGACGATGACGACGGTCGAATCGTCGGATGGGCGGAAACTGGTCACGGCCTGGCGCGACGCGTCCGGCGGGTCGATACGAGCGACCGCCGGGACCGGCAGCAGACCGTGGATTGTCACGAACGACGGGCTTCCTTACGTGGATTTCGGCGAGCAGAGGAGTGGAACCCCTCCGTCATCATCCGACTTGTCGGGGTTCCTCGCCTGGTCGTCGCGACTTACGAACATTCGCGAGGTCTTTCTCGTGTACAGCGACTATCCCGGCTCCTCCCACTCGTTCTTTCTTGGCGACGGCAGCGGCAACACATATCATTTTCATCGCGACCAACTGAAGCTCTTCAACAACCAGTATGCAAACGCGTACGTCAAAGACGGCTTGAAAGAGGTCGATGGCGTCGAACGCACTATTGACTACGAATTGCCGAGCGGCTTCCACATCATCCATTTGCGAACGACGGGCAATGTTACCGCCAGTAGCTTTGCGCGTGACCGCAGCAACGTCAACTATGGCGGACAGCGTCTTCAGGAGGTCGTGGTCTACACGAGCACCTTGACGGACGCCCAGGCTGGATCTGTCTACAACTATCTGAAAGCCAAGTGGTTCCCCATCAAGCCAGACACGCTTGTAATTGACGGAATACCGGAACAGGTCGGTTCGCCCGACCCCGCGTACGGCGAGCAGACAAATCTTGAGGCAGGAGACTCCATGGTCGTTTCCTGCGGCGCGACGGTGCTGACGAACGGGACCACCGAGATCATCTACAAGGGGTGGAAGCTCTACGACCAGACTTACAACCTCCTTACAAATGGAACGGAGACGTCATTCACCTATACCCATCCGAGACCGGCGGCGGGACGAATGTTCGAATGGCAGTGGAAGGTGCGTCCGGTTGGTGCAGACGCAACGGATCTCCTTCCTACGCTCTGCATGACGTTCGACAACCAAAGCCTTGCAAACACCGGCACGGGGACGGCGACCATGACCAACGAGGGGACGCCGACCTACGTCCCCTCGGCTGACGGCTACGCCATCGACACGGGCGTGTATGTGCCGTATGGCACGCTCGCCAACGTCTTCGCGGCGAACCGCGACTCCGCCATCGCCGTCGCCGCGACGCTTGGAACCAGATCGACAGGCATTCTTCTCAGCTTCAGGAATACTAACAATGGCAGCACTTACCTTGTGCTCCGGCGCGGGAACACCGCCAATCAGGTAGTCCTTACCGAAAACACCTCCACCACGCCGCTCATTACCGTAAACAACGTCGATAACGCCGACACCGACTACCACCTCTACGTCATGAACATCCTCTCGACCGGTGTCGATCTCTACGTCGATGGCGAGTTTGCCGGGACGACAGCCACGACGCCCCGGGCGAGCTCGTTTGCCTGCTGGCAGATTGGCAGCCGGCATGGCGGCGCCAGTTCCGGCGAGGCCAAGTATGGCGGACTTATCGATGACATCCGAGTCTATGCAAGTGCGCTCAATACTGATCAGATGACGGCGCTTGGCCAGAGTCTCGGAATCATCTCTCCGATTAAGATACTGCCGATTCCCGAACAGGTTTGCACGATAGTCGATACGCCGAAGCCGGGGTTCACTGTCACGAATGTCGAGACCGGCGCGTTTTGGGACTTCGGCGAGGGTGGCGTCGCGTCCGGCGAGACACCATTCGATGTCGCGTATAGCTTTACGAACGGATATGGCACCGTGACCGCGACCGGCAAGGTCGGAAGCGAATACGAAGGCGAGTCGGCCAAGCGCAGCTACAACCTGAACAATGAACTGCTCGTCAACGGAGGGTTCGAGTCTGGCGATTGGACGCCAGGCTGGACGGCTTCGGGAAACTACGCGAAAATTGACACTTCGGGCAGCGCATACGGCCCCAACGTGACCACGACCTTCATCTCCGGAAGGTATTGCGCGATTCTCCAGAAACAGAACGTAGCGACGCAGGTTTTCACCAACGACAGCCCGTATTGCGCCGAGCTTTCGTGGAAATGCAAGCAGCGCAGCGGCTACTCCGGTGTTCCCTACGAGGTGACGATTGACGGTAACCGGATCTTCTATGAAGATTTCCCGACATCTACCAGCGAAGTCCACTACCGGACGGTCGAGGATGTCGTGCTGCCGCCCGGCGAGCATACGCTCAAATTCGAGACCTTCGCGACCGCCGACCGGACGCTCTTTCTCGACGACGTTTCGCTCAAAATGGTGTCGAAGAGGTACGTCGCGGCTTTGCCGATTCCTGATCAGGTCTGCGGCTTTGTCGGCGGCTGCCGTCCCGAGTTCACGGTCTCGAATGTCGTCAACGCGCAGACATGGACGATCGGCGGCGACATCGTGAGTGCGGACTTCGACGTCGCCTACTCCAACAATGCCGATCCGGGCGTCGCGACGGTGACGGTGACCGGCAAGGGAGAACTTGCGGACAATGTGTTTACCACGACCTTCAACGTCTACCGGCGCGTGAAGTCCATCACCTCCACCGGCACCCAGTATGTCAACACCGGCATCGTTCCGGGTCCGACGACGGCCGTCGAGATGCACTTCTGCGCCACCAACAATGCCGCCAACACGTCGTTCTTCGGCGCCGGGATTTACAATCAAGGCAATTCGTACTGCCTCTTCCAGAACGGCATGTACTATTTCATCGGCAAGAACGGCACGTCCTTGCGCTACCCGTACGAGGTCAGAGTCGACAATGTCATCTCCATCAACACCAATGCCGCGAACAACTGCTGCCTGAACGTCGGCGGCAACATCGCGACGAGCACCATTTCGCTGGCGTACAACGGCTCGTACAACCTCCACATCTTCGCGTCCGGTGGTGGAGGGCAAAAGGCCAAGTTCACCCTCTACTCGTTCAAGATGTGGAAGGACGGCGAGCTCGTCCGCGACTTCGTGCCCGTCCGCGGCAATGCTGTCGGACTCTGGGATTTCGTGACATCCACCTTCTTCGGGAATGCCGGCACGGGGGCGTTCATCGCAGGACCCGACGAGACGGACATCGCCGTCGCCAAGATTCCCAACCAGTTCTACACCGGCGCCGCGCTTACGCCCGATGTCGTCGTCTCTAACCTCGCCGGCACCGCGCTGCTCGCGAAGGGCGTGGATTACACCGTCGCCTACGAGGACAATGCCGCGGTCGGAACCGGCAAGGCGATCGTGACTGGCATCGGCGCATACACCTCGGTCGTCACCAACGAGTTCGCGATCTACGCCATTCCCGCCGCGCCCGCGTTTAGCGCAGGCGCATACATCCAGCACGGCCTTATGAACCACTGGGACGCGCTCGATAATGCCGGGACGGGCACATTCGACCCTGCGGCCACTACCTGGAAGGACCTCAAGGGCAATCTCGACTTCACGCTCACCGACCGCGCGGACTGGGGCGGCGGATTCCTCGAGATGCACGGCTTCGCCGGCGCCGCGAACGACAAGACAGGCAAGTATCTCACGATGGAAATCAAGTATCGCAGCACCAATTCCCGCCTCGGCATGCCGTTCTTCTCCGGCTACAGTGCGTATCGCGTCGCTTGGTATCGTTCCTCCAACCAGCTTTGGTTCCACCATCGAACCGCTGAAACCCGCAATACGCTTACCGGGATGACCACGCCGGACGCGACCGATCGCGAAATTGCTGTCGTCTATGGAACTGGGGACGCGCCGAGGTGGTTCTACGAGGGCGGGGTTCCTCGCACCAGCGGCATCAGCAACCAGATGTTTAACACCGGCGAACTGAACTGGGTCACCAGCTTCACGCGGGCCTCGATTGGCGGCGCCAGCGAGACGCAGTACAACTACGAAGGGCGGCTCTATTCGATTCGCCTCTACGACTGCCCGCTTTCGGAGCAGGAGATCGCCTTCAACAACGCGGTTGACAAGGTGCGCTACGAAGGCGTCTCGCCGGCGGATGCGTTCAACTCCACCGATATGCGCTGGAACGCGACAAGCGGCAAGGTTGAGGTCTTGATCGAGGCCGGCCTCGTCAACGGCGCCGGGTCGCTTTCCATCAACGGCGGCGGCGCGAGCGCATGGGTTCCGGTCGGAGACAACGTGGAGATAGAATATGCGCCCGTCGGGGACGAAAAGGCGCTTGAATGGTTCGGACTTCCCGACGGCGCGCCGCGTTCCGCCGATCTCTTCACCGTCAACTTCACCGCCGAAGCGCCGGTCTCGGCGACGCTCAAGATGCTCAAGAAAATCGACATCTCGCGCGCGCTCAACGCCGATCCCGGCGTTGAAGAGTCATCCGGTGCCCCTGTGTGTTGGAACCGGACGAGCGGCAGCGCATGGATTGGGGGGCACGGGTCGTCCAGCGACGAGCGCGGCTTCTATTATCTGTACCCCTATCAGGGCACCATCTTCTTCCAGGAGGGGCTTGCCCTGCCCGCCGGCACCTACACCCTGACGTTCGACCATGCCGCGGAAACCGACGGCCTCGCCTATTACTGGCGTCTCTATGATGCCACCAACGGCATCCATTCAATCTGCAATGTCACCAACGAGATTCGGGTTTACGGGACATCCTGGCACACGGTGCAGACAGATTTCACGATTGACGAGGGCGGCATTTACAAGCTTCAGACAGGCATGGCTGCGGGCGGCGGAAACTGCCTTATCCGTTTCGACAACATCTCCATTACCTCCGACACCGACCTCCATATCGAAGTCGAGAAGTGCTATCCATATCTCGGCGAGGCGCAGGTGCGGCCGCCGGTCGTCGTCCGCGACGACGATGGCAATGTCCTCACCGAGGGCCTCGACTACGAGCTTCTCTACGGCGCGAACAATTCGGTCGGCACCAATCTCGACGGCGCGGTCTCGCTCCGGCACGGCAACGGCTATGTCGCGGCAAAAGGACTCGGCACGCACTACGGCGTCGCCGGCGCGAACTTCCGCATCGGCAAGCCCATCTACGTGAAGCCGGATGGCCTGCCAACGAACGGAGGCACCTCCTGGGCGGACGCGGTAGATTTCGCTACGGCTCTGACGAACGCAGTCGCCCCGCATATCAACCACGAAATCTGGATCGCCGGCTCGAACGTGCTCACGTCCGCCGCGGCATCGCAGCTGTTCTACGGCAACAAGATCTTCCGCGGCGGCTTCAAAGGGACGGAATCGACAATCGAGGAGCGCGAACCCGGTGCGTATTCCGTCATCGACGGCGACGGCCAATTCTCCGCCATTGCATTCAGAGCCAGTTGCAACGCGTTCTTCGAGCGGCTCCACTTCCGCGGCTCGCCGTCGCGGGCGGTCTCCAAGACGGACGGTGGCGGCGATGTGTTCATCGACGACTGCGTCTTCGAGGACAACGGGAACGCCGTCTATGTGCATGGTGTTGACAAGACGCCCTACGACCAGGGCTCGGTCTATGTGAAAAACAGCGTCTTCCGGAACAACTATTCGACGGACGCCGCGGACGGATCGGCGGGGCTCTTTTCGCATTATACGCGGAGGACTGCGGTCGAGAACACGCTTTTCGCCTCCAACACGCTCGCGACTTCGTCGAAGGTGAAGACGAGCGCGATCTACGCGAACAACTCGGCGGTCGAGCTCAAGGAGTGCGACTTCATCGGCAACATCGGCAGCGGCGTGACCTACGGCACCGTGCGCGCGTCGGGCAGCAACGCGCCGAACATAATCGAGAACTGCCTCTTCCGCGGCAACCAGACGGACGGCGCGAACGGCGCGGCGGTGATGATCGACCATCCCACGCTTGAGGGCCGCTCCGAGATCGCCAACTGCACCTTCACGGCGAATGCCAACGCCACCGCCAACGGCTGCGCGGGCGTGAAGGCCGTGAAGGGCCAGATCGTCCTCCGCAACTCGATTCTCGCCGGGAACGGCGTCGATTTCGCGGACAGTGCCAACTCGGCGTTCGACATCGACTACACGCTCCTCGCGGACGACACCGGCGCGACCTATTCGTTCGTCAACAGCGCGTCGAAACTCGGCGCATCAATGGTTTATGGCGACCCGCTCTTCGCGGCGGCGGACGACTGCCACCTCCTTTCCGAGGCGGGCTACTTCGATTCCGACGGCGTTATCCACTACGCGGAGGCGGGTGTCCGCTCGCCGGCGATCGACGCGGGCGATCCCGAGAGCGACTATTCGCGCGAGAGCGCGCCCAACGGCGGCTGCGTAAACCTCGGGCGCTACGCCAACACCGAGCAGGCGTCCCGCACGCCTTCCGCCTCGCCGGCGGTCGGTGAGCCGACGGTCGTCTGGGACGATCCCGACGGCTACACGATGCCGACCATCTCCTTCACAATGGGCGGGAGCGGCGCCTACACCGCGCACGGCACGATTTACATTTCTACGGACGGCGGCACGACCTGGGTGGACGTCTCCGGCACGCTCGGCGGTCTGGTCAACGGGCAGACCAAGACCTTCTTGGTCCCCGCCTACTATGTCCCCGGCGACATAATCCAGGTGAAGGTTGCGGTGGAGGGCGCGGGCCAGGTGAGCGAGTCGGCGACGGCGAGTTCCTTCGTTTCGGGAACACTTCCGCCGTGGTACGGCAAGAAGGGCCCCGACAACGTGATCCACGTGCGTCCGGGCGCAATCGGCAGGAACGACGGCACGAGCTGGACCGACGCCTTCGCGTCGTGGGCCGACGCGCTCGCGGCGGCTTCGTCGCTCAAGAACGAGATCTGGGTCGCCGGCACGAACATTGTGACCAAGACAATCCCGACGAAGGCGTTCACCTTCCCGGCGGTGATCCGCGGCGGTTTCACCGGCGTTGAGTGTGCGCTGTCGGAGCGTCCCGAAGGGCGTAGGTCGGTGATCAACGGGCAGAACAACTTCGACACCTTCAACTTCAGCAATACGGACGATCTTCTGGTTGACTCGATCGAGTTCCTTCGCGGCGCCTACCGGGGACTCAAGAAGAACTCCTCCGCCGGCGACGTGACGCTCACGAACTGCGTCTTCTACGGCTGCACGATAGGCAAGGGCAACTGGGACGGCAATGGGAACTCCAACGTCAGCTACCAGTATGGCGGCGGCGGCGCGGGCCTCTACGGCAGCGGCAGCGCCAAGGCGACAGTGGTGGACTGCCGGTTCGAGGGGAACATCATCAACTCCGCAGGTGGCAACGGCGGCTGCGGCGGCGGACTCTACGTCGGCAGCTTCGGCGGCGGCGCGGACATCTACCGCTGCTCGTTCGTCACCAACTACATGATGCGCAACTTCGACAGCTCCCGCGCCAGCATGGCGGCGCTGCATGTCTACAACACGCGCGCCACGGTCGATGGATGCTCGTTCTACGGGCATTATGCGGAAGGCATCGCGGATGTCAGAGGCAACTGCTCCGGCAGTGTCTTCCGGCGTTGCAGCTTCGTCGGCAACTACGGGGGCGGTTCGGGCGTCCTGTCGGTCAATCTCAACAACGCAACCGATACGGCGCTGGTCGAGAACTGCACCTTCGCCTACAACGTTTCGCACGGACTGAATTGCGTGAAGGGCGCGACAGCGGTGGCCAACTGCATCTTCTACGGCAACCTCGCCAAGGTGAACGCGACGGCGGCGGCCGATCTGCGCGTCGCGGCCGACGCGACGGCGACCGTGGACTACTGCCTCTTCGCCGTCCCCGAGTCGGAAGGCAGCACGATCTGCGTCTCCGAGGCGACGGCGGGGACGCTGGAGATCGGCCCTCACTGCATCTACGGCAATCCGCTCTTCGTGACGCCGACGAACACGGTGATGGAGCAGGTCAAGTCGCCGGAAGGGGCCACGATGCCGCGCGCCCTGCCGACCAACTGGAGCTGGGGCTGGTCCAAGCCCGTGCCAACATTTGGCCAGGTCATTGACTACAACGTCCATCTCCGCGGCGGGCGCGGCTATTTCGACGAGAAGACCGGCGAGTTAGTTGATGAGTATTGCAGGGCGGGGCAGTCCCCGGCCATTGACGCTGGCGATCCGGCGAGTGATTTCCGTAACGAGCCCAACTGCAAGATTGGCTATCACGGCAAGCGCGTCAATCTCGGTGGCTACGGCAACACGCCTTGGGCTACAATGACCACCAAGCCGGGCTTCTACATCTTGTTGAGGTAAGCCATTTTTCAGACACCGCTGCCGTGTGTTTCAAAAGCCATCCCCAACCCCTACCATGGTAGGGGTTGGCAATTTTCCGTCTAAGTGGTAAAATATACCCAAAATCTCGAAGGGGGATATTATGCTCATGGTGAAAAAGTTTGCGTATGTTTTTATGGTTTTCGCGGCGATGTCCGCGGCAAGTGCGTTTGCGGCGGGAACGCTGCCAGCCGGCTACACTGAAGTCCAATACATCGAGTCTTCTGGCACGCAGAACCTCAACACCGGCATCGCGCCCAAGACCACGACGCGCGTCGTTTGCGACTTCCAGTATACTGTGGTCGATGGCTCGGCTCAATGCGGCTGGGGCTCGACCGGCAGCAAGGAGTCGTTCTTCTTTGGCGTCGCCGGTGACGGTACCTTCAAAGCGTCGGTGTCCGGCAACTTTACGGTATCTCCTACCGGCGTTGCTGCCGACACCGACCGCCACGCCTTCGACATTTCGATGTCCGCGCTGAAGCTCGACGGGACGGCGTTTGCCAATGCGACCACGTCCCCGTTCTCCAACGCCGCGTCCGGCAATACGCTTTACCTCTTCGCGCTGCACGCGGGGTGGAGCCCGAATGTCGTCAACTACGCCAGCATGCGGATATACTCCTGTAAAATCTACGACGGCGAGACGCTCGTGCGCGACTTCGTGCCCGTCGTGCGCGCTTCCGACAGCAAGGCTGGCCTCTACGATCTCGAGACGGACGCTTTCTTCGGCAACGGCGGCACCGGAGATTTCTCCGCCGGTCCGGAGGTCCTCCCGTCGGACGACGCGCTTGGCGTCTCCGGCTTCCCCGGCCTGTACGGTTCGCCGACTCCAGCATACGGCATCCATACGGGGCTCTCGGCGGGAGACACGGTTGCCGTGTCGTGCGCCTCCTATACGAACACCACCCTGATGATCGAGTACATCTGCACGGGATGGAAGCTCTTTAACGGCGCCGGCACCGAGGTCTCGAACGGAACGGAAACGGCCTTCACCTACACGCATCCGACGCCGGCCGCGGCCCGCAGACTCGTGTGGCAGTGGAAAACACGGCCGGTGGGGGCAGACGCGACAGACCTCCTCCCAACGCTCTGCATGACGTTCAACAGCCAGAGCCTCGCCAACACCGGCACGGGGACTTTGACTATGAAAGACAAGGGGACGCCGACTTACGTCCCCTCGGTGGACGGCTACGCCCTCAACGCGAGCGTGTACACCCCGTGGGGAGATAATGTATCCAATGTCATCACGGCGAACCGCGACTCCTCCATCGCCGTAGTCGCGGCGCTCGGAACCACGTCCTGCGGCATTCTCGTCTGCTTCAGAAACAGCAGCAACAATGCCGGGATCATCCTCCGGCGCGGGACGACCGCGAACCAGGTCGTCCTGACTCAGGGCAACTCCACGACAGCCCTCATCACGGTCAACGACATCGAGAACGCCGATACCGAATACCACCTCTATGTCATGAACATCCTCTCGAGCGGCGTCGAACTTTATGTTGATGGCGAGCTTGTCGGGACGACCACCTCGACGCCGCGGGCGAACGCGATGAACAGCATGCAAATCGGCAGCCGGCACGGCAACGTCATTTCCCCTGAGGCGATATACGGTGGAGGCCTGATTGACGACCTCCGCGTCTATGCGAGCGCGCTTGACACCGAGCAGATGAAGGCGCTTGGCGAGAGCATTGGAGTCATCTCTCCGCTTTCGATCCTGCAGATACCTGTTCAGTTTTGTTTGCGGGGCGAAACGCCGGAGCCGGGGTTCACGGTCACGAATACGGAAACAGGCGCGTCCTGGGATTATGGCGAGGGCGGTGTCGCGTCAGGACAGACCCCGTTCGACGTCGCGTACAGTTTCACGAACGGATATGGCACTGTGACCCTGACCGGCAAGGCCGGAAGCGAATATGAGGGAGAGACGGTCAAGTGCAATTACAAGCTGACGCACGATCTTATCGTCAACGGCGACTTCGAGTCTGGTGCCTGGGCGCCCGGCTGGACGGCTTCGGGAACCTATGCGGTGATTGGCACTTCGAGCAGCGCATACCAGCCGAACGCTAGTACGACCTTCATTTCCGGTGCCTATTGCGCGATTCTCCAGAAACAGAATGTGGCGTCGCAGGTCTTCACCAATGACAGCCAGTATTGCGCCGAGCTTTCGTGGAAGTGCAAGCAACGCGGCGGCTATTCGGATATCCCATACGAGGTGATGCTTGACGGCGAAAGGATCTTCTACGAATACTTCCCGACAGGCACCAGCGAGGTCCACTACCGGACGGTCGAGAACATCGTGCTGCAGCCTGGCGAGCATACGTTGACATTCCATACCATTACGACCGCCGACCGGACGCTCTTCCTCGACAACGTTTCGCTTGAAGTCGTGTCGAAGACGTACTTGGAGATTTTGCCGATTCCCAACCAGAGTTGTGCCACAGGGCCGTGCCGGCCGGAGTTCGTGGTCTCGAACCTCGTCGAAGGACAGTCCTGGCGGATTGGTGGCGACATCGTCAGCTCGGACTTTGACGTCGCTTATTCCAACAATGACGTCTTCGGGACGGCGACGGTGACGGCTACCGGCAAGGGCGATTACGAGGGCGATGTCTTGTCGCGGACCTTTGCCATTACCGAGGACGAGAACGTCTCCACCACTGCCGCGTCCTCCTACCGGCTCTTGGTTGGCGACAATCTTGTCTATGTCTTCACCAACGCCGCTTCGGCGCAAACGATCACGGCTCGGAAGAATCTCTTCCTTGCCGATGCTTTGCTCGTCGGCGGTGGCGGCGCGGGTGGCATAAACTTCGGCGGTGGCGGTGGTGGCGGTGGCGTTGTCGCGCTTGATGGCGTCAACTTCAGTCTTGCGCCCGGCGAGTCGCTGGAGTTTTCGGTAGGCGCGGGCGGCAAGCCCAGCACCAGCACGGCCGCCGGCAACAGCCGCTATGGCGGCAACTCCTCGATTTCCATTGGCGATAGATTCTATTTCGCCAAGGGCGGCGGCGGCGGCGGCAATGTCAACCAGACTGCTGGGCTGAGTGGTGGCTCCGGCGGCGGCGGCGCCAAGGGTGCAAATGGCGGTGCCGGCACTGCAGGCCAGGGATATGCTGGCGCAAAGGCCGGCAGCAACAGCCGTTCGGGCGGCGGCGGCGGCGCGGGACACGCCGGCTACGAGTACACGACTGAGGGCGGAAACCGCGCCGGCAACGGCGGTGAAGGCGTTACCAACGACATCACCGGCGTCTGGGTCTATTACGGCGGCGGCGGTGGTGGTGGCGGCTCGGCCAATGGCAACGACCTCTTCGACCCCGGTTATGGCGGCCTTGGCGGCGGCGGCAACGGCGGCAAGGGCTTGGTGGGCGATGACGGCGTCGACGGCCTTGGCGGCGGTGGCGGCGGCGGCGGTTACAACGGCGACCGCCTGGGCGGCAATGGCGGCAGCGGAACGGTGATTCTCGCTTTCAAGCCCTCCGATTTCAACATCGACACGATTCCTCCCCAGACTCTTGTCGCCGGTGGAGCTCGTCCCGAGCCGGTCGTGAGGCTGGCCGGCGACTCGACGGTGCTCACGAAGGACGTCGACTACACCGTCTCCTATACGGACAATGACGCCCTTGGCACGGCGCTGATGACGGTGACCGGCATCGGCACCTACGCCGGCAAGGTCGGCTACGCGAAATTCCTCGTGGTCGAGCGCTACTATGCGAAGCCGGCGGTGGACGTGGAAGGCGACGGCCTCAGCTGGGCGACGGCGATGTCGGTCGCGAACCTCTTCGCGACGCTGGGGACGGTCGACTATCCGTGCGAGATATGGATCGCGGCGGGCACGGTGTCGGCGCAGGCGTTTTCCATCACCAACAACGCGCCGCTCGTGATCCGCGGCGGTTTCGCCGGAACGGAGACGTCGCTCGACGAGCGCGCCGAAGGGGCGCTCACGGTCTTCGACGGCGAGAACACGGCCAAATGTCTGCTTAAAGCCTTGACCGGCGAAAACGCCGAACTCACCCTTGATCAGATCAAGTTCTATCGTGCCAAGGAGAACGGCTTCATCAAGACCGGCACCGGGTCATTGAAGGTAGTTGACTGCGTCATCGAGGGCAACGGCAAGGACGCGGACAAGATCTTCGGTCGCGGCATGAACGTGAGTGGCGGCGGTGTCGGGTCGCTCGTCGTCTCCAACTGCGTATTCAAGGGCAACCAGAGGAGAACCGGAACCTACACCTACGGCGGCTTCGGCATCTACGTCAGCAGCTTCAGCGCTGCGCTGGTCGATGATTCACTCTTCGTCACCAACGGCTACTCCCTTGGCACTATAGATCCCAGCGGCAACTGCGGCGCGGACGGTGGCTACGGTTCCGCGATGCGCGTGATCGACACGCCCGTCACCGTGAGGCGCTGCCGCTTCGCCGGCAACGTAACTCCGCTCTGGAAAAGTAGCGACTCTGGCGGTGTGCTTATGCTCAACGGCGCATGCGGCGGTTCGCTGATCGACCACTGCGTCTTCGTCGGCAACACCGACCGCGCCTCGCAACAGGGGTCCAGCGACATCAACACCGGCGGCGCGCTGGCGGTCAGGCTGTCAAGCGCGGCCGACAAGGTAAAGGTTCAGAACTGCACCTTTGCCTACAACATCGCGCACGGACACTGTTCTGCCGGCGGCATATCCGTCTCCGTCGGCGACGTTGACATCGACAACTCGATCTTCTGGAAGAACACCCGGGCGCGCGTCACGACGGTCGGCTACGGCTCCGACGTGCAGGTGAGCTCCGGATCGAAGGCGAGCATCCGCAACTCGCTGGTGACGACGCTGGACGGCACGGCGCTCGCCGGCGCCGGGCTGACCGTGGACGAGGCCTCGGTCTTCGCCGCCGATCCCAAGCTCGTCACCACGACCGCCGACTTCACAAATCTTCTGAGGGTCACCTCCTCGGCGATCTTCTACAACCCCAGCAAGTCCGGCATCTACGAGAGTCTTGCGGCGATGGACGTGCACCTCAAGTCGCCGGCCGGCTATGTGGTCAATGGCGGCGCGGCGGGCCCGGCAACGACCGACTACTCGCCCGCGATCGACCTCGGCGACCCGGCGGCGGACTATTCGAACGAGCCCGCGCCGAACGGCGGGCGGCTCAACCTCGGCGTCTTCGGCAACACCGCTGAAGCGTCGCGCACCGCGACCGGCCAGCCGAAGGCGAATGTCGAGGTGACGTTCCCGGACGGCATGACGCGCCCGAAAGTCACGATTACGATGGGGCTGGAATCTGGCGCTGCGTACAGCGCGACGGTGCAGCTCTACTGCACCACCGGCGGAGTGCTTCTCTCAAGCCAGATCTGGCGCAACGTCGGCAACGGCGAGGTCCTCGAGTTCGCCTTGCCGTATTATCTGACGAACGGCGACAACTTCAACGTGCTGGTGACGATCAACGCCCCGAGCGCCACCCAAGTCGAATACCAGAAGTCCGAGACGGTGGAAGGCAGCTATCCGCCTTTCTACGGCAAGGGCGGCGGTCCGAACGTCATCCACGTGCGCACCGGCGCGGACTGCAAGATGGACGGCACCAGCTGGACCGACGCCTATCCCGATCTGGGAACGGCGCTGGCGTCCACACCCGACGCATCGAAGACCGAGGTGTGGCTCGCGGTTTCCAACGACTACATGCCGCAGCAGGGGACGATTGCCTCGTCGCTTACCATCCGCGGCGGATTCGCCGGGGTCGAGAACTCCGCGGACGAGCGCGAAGAGGGGGAGATGACCCGGCTCGACGGCGGCAACATCTACCGGACGATGAACTTCAGCGTCGGATCTGGCGCGACGTTGGCCATCGAGCGCATCCGCTTCTCGCATTCCGCCAATAGCGAGCTCAACAAGGCCGGAGCCGGCAACCTCACTGTCCGCGACTGCTGGTTCACGGACAGCATACAGTCGGGATCTTTCAGCGGCCGCGGCATCAGTGCCTCGGGCGGAACTGTTTCGGTCTCGAACTGCAAGTTCACGAATCTGATTGGTCCCAACGACCTCGGCACCAACAACGGCGGCGACGGCATCTATCTCAACTCCTGCACCGCGGCGTCCATCGACAACTGCCTCTTCGTGACGAACGGGCTCTCCCAGTTCGTCAAGACCAAGGCATGGCAGACGCGTCACAAGGCACCCGGCGCCTGGATCAACGCGACGCCGGCCATCTTCCGCAACTGCCGCTTCTCGGCAAACATGGCGGCTATGCACGAGGCATCGGGCTACAGCGGCATCGTGTACTTCAGCGGTGCATCGGGCGGGTCGAAGCTGGTCAACTGCACGATCGTCGGCAACAGCGACACCCAGGGATCGCAGTCCAGCGCCGACATCGTCGACGCAGGCGCGATTGTCTGCACGATGTCCGCTACCAACCAAACGCTCGACATCGAGAACTGCACGGTGGCGTACAACATCACCCAGGGCCAGAAGACCGCCGCGGGCATTACCGTCATCAAGGGAACTGTGAACGTAAAGGACTCGATCGTCTATGGCAACGTCCGCGGTCTCACCAACATCGCCCAGAACGCCGGAGCGGATTTCGAGGTCAAGGAGAACGGCTACCTCAATCTCAGGTACTCGCTCGTCACGGGGATAACGTCGAACTACGTCCATTCCGTCAATGACGAGAACCTTGCGATCGGCCCTGGCGTCATCTACGATGTCGACCCGCTCCTGGCGACGACGACGAATGACTTCCGGAACCTCATGTCCGCCACGGGCAACTACCTCTATCTGCCCGATTCCAACCGCGGCAAATGCGCGGCGCTCGACGTACATCCGCGCACGCGGACGGGGTACATCAAGGACGGTGTGCTGATCCGGGATCCAGAAAATGTAGAATCCCCGACGATCGACGCTGGCGACCCGGATAGTGATTATTCCCTTGAGCCGGAAATCCCCGGCGCAGGCGGCAACGGCCACCGCGTCAACCTCGGCGCCTACGGCAACACGCCCGAAGCGGCGCTGACCAAGCCCAAGGGATTCTTCCTCTTGTTGCGGTAAGACGCGACAACGAAGCGCAAAATCCATTTCAAGTGTCCCAACCCCTACCATGGTAGGGGTTGGCAATTTTCCGCATATTTTGGTAAAATTTCACCGAAATCTTGAGGAGGATATTATGTCCATAAGAAAACTTGTGTGTGGTCTTGTGTGTCTCGCGGCGATGGCGGCGGCAAGCGTTTGGGCGGCGACAGCGCAGGGCGAATGGACGAAATCGACCTGGACGACACTTACGGCGTCGCCCGACGCCATTTCGCGCCCCAAGTACATCGCCGCCGACAGGCCCTACACCGACTTCATATTTTGCGACGGCTACGCGAACACATCGGGGGCCGGCAACCTCGGCAACGGCCGCGTCCTGGCCTGGGAATTCCCGCGCAAGGCGACGCTGACCGGCGTCAAGCTGTATTCGAACCACAAGGACACCGGCCGCGACGACATCCGCCTCGCCTCCGTGCAGGTCAAGTACACGGCCGACGGCGAGTGGGTGACGCTTGCGAATTCCGCGGTCACGCACAACCACACGGACACGATGCAGAAGAAGCTCTACGCCGGCTTCGCCGCGCCGAACGGCTACAACTTGGCCGAGGACGTGGTGGCGGTCAGGCTTGTCTTCGCCGCAAACCAGGAGAACACCTGCATCACCCTGGCTGAGGCCGAGCTGCTCCATGGTGATTTAGTTCATGGCGCATGAAGCCCGTGGATATTGAATTTACCGCACCCCATTGACAAATGCGGCGAAATATGAGATGATATCCTCGTCT
>CACWJS010000049.1 GCA_902761275.1 uncultured bacterium
GCTTTCGCTTGCGATGGGAATCATGATTACCTATGGCAGCTACATGCGGCGGCGTGATTCCGTTCCCAAGGCAGCGGTGAGGATTGTCGCGGCGGATACCTTCGTCGCAATCCTCTCCGGCTTCATGATAATTCCCGTCGTCGTCGTGTTCGCCTCGGCTGGCGCGACAGAAGGCGGCCGCGCCGTGATCGACGCAGGCCCAGGCCTTATGTTCGAGACTCTTCCGAAGGTCTTCCTCTCGCTCGGCGCGGCAGGACCGTGGATCGGGCTCTTCTTCTTCACGCTCGTCCTTTTCGCTGCGCTCACGAGCGCCATCTCCATGACGGAGGCGCTCGTCGCCGCGGTCTGCGACTTCTTCAAGATGAGCCGCGGCAAATCCGTCGCGGTGATCGGCGTATGGTCTGTCGCGGTTGGCGCGCTCTCTGCGTTCGGGTACGGACGGTGGAGCTCGCTTAAGTTCTTCGGTCTTCCGCCGCTTGACTTTTTCGACACGTCGATGAACATCCTGACGCCGATCGTCGCCGCGCTCATCTGCGTGTTCGTTGGCTGGATCTTGAGCCCCAAGCGAATCCTCGCAGAATGCCAGCGCAGCGGCGAGCGCGTCGGCTTCCGGCTTTTCTATGTCATCATGGTGCGCTTTGTAGCGCCGATCCTGATTGGCGCAATCCTCGTTTCCGAGATCTGCCGGTGCCTTGGGATCGGCGGCTGGAGCATTTGATTACACGACAATCGCGCCGTTCTTCGCCGTGACCTTGATCTCGGCTCCCGGGAGATACTTCCCCGCGATGATGTTTTTCGCGATCGGGTTTTCGAGCTCGCGCTGGATCGCGCGCTTCACGGGCCTTGCGCCGAACGCGGGGTCGTAGCCGTCCTTCGCGAGCTGTGCAAGCGCCTTGTCGTCGACGACGAGCTTGAAGTCCTGCTCCGCAAGACGCTTCGAGAAGTCCTTCAGCTGAAGCTTCACGATCTCGGCTATTTGCTTTTCGCTTAGCGAGTCGAACTCGAGTATCTCGTCGAGGCGGTTCAGGAACTCCGGACGGAAGATGTCCTTGAGCGCGTCCTTCGGCGCGTTCGAAGTCATGATTATCACAGTGTTCTTGAACGACACCGTGCGGCCGTGGCTGTCGGTGAGCCGTCCGTCGTCGAGCACCTGGAGAAGCACGTTGAAGACGTCGGGATGCGCCTTCTCGATTTCGTCGAGAAGAACGACCGAGAATTGTTTCCTGCGCACGGCCTCGGTGAGCTGTCCGCCTTCGTCAAAGCCGACGTATCCGGGCGGTGCGCCGACGAGACGCGAGACTGCGAACTTCTCCATGTACTCCGACATGTCGAGGCGCACCATTGCGTTCTCGTCGTCGAAGAGTTCCTGGGCGAGCGCCTTCGCGAGCTCCGTCTTGCCGACTCCAGTGGGCCCGAGGAAGAGGAACGCGCCAACTGGACGGTTGCGGTTCTTGATGCCGGCGCGAGACCTGAGCACTGCGTCGGCAACTGCATCGACCGCCTTGTCCTGGCCGATCACGCGCTCGTGCAAAGTCGCGCCGAGACGCATAAGTTTTTCGCGCTCGCCCTCTACGAGTTTCGTTACAGGGATTCCGCTCCAGCGCGAGACGACTTCGGCAATTTCGTCGGCCGTCACTTCCTCGCGGAGAAGCGCCGCGCCAGACTTGGACTTTAGCGCGTCCTCGTGTTCCTTGAGCCGCTTTTCGAGCGCGGGGATGTCTCCGTATTTCAGTCGTGCTGCTTCGTTGTAGTTGCCATCCGTCTCGGCACGTTCGGCGCGCGACTTGAGTTCTTGCAGCTGAGTGCGCACTTTGCGGACTTCCTCGAGATCGTCCTTTTCACGCTTCCACTGCGCGGTCATCGCGTCGGACTTCTCCTTGAGCCCCTTGAGTTCCGACTGCAGTTCCTCAAGCCGCTTCTTGGAGTTTTCGTCCTTTTCTTTCTTTAGCGCGATTTCCTCGATCTCGAGACGGCGCACATGGCGCGAAATCTCGTCGAGTTCCTGCGGGCACGAGTCCATCTCCGTGCGGATGCGCGCGCACGCTTCGTCGAGAAGGTCGATTGCCTTGTCTGGGAGAAAGCGGTCCTGGATGTAGCGCGAAGAGAGAACGACTGCGCTAACGAGTGCTTCGTCTCGTATGTGGACGTTGTGGTATTTTTCGAAGCGCTCCTTTATGCCACGCAGGATTGAAATCGCGTCCTCTTCGTCGGGCGCGGCGACTTGCACCGGCTGGAAGCGCCGCTCCAGCGCCTTATCGGACTCCATATACTTGCGGTACTCGTCGAGCGTAGTCGCGCCGACGCAGTGAAGTTCGCCGCGAGCGAGAAGGGGCTTGAGCATGTTGCCTGCGTCCGAGGACCCTTCGGTCTTGCCTGCGCCTACGATCGTGTGGATCTCGTCGATGAAGAGGATGATCTTTCCTTCGGATTCCTTTATCTTCTTTAATATGGCCTTTAATCGCTCCTCGAACTGGCCGCGGTACATTGCTCCCGCCATAAGGGCTGTCATGTCGAGGGCGAAGACTATGCGGTCCTTTAACCCCTCGGGGACATCGCCTCTTACGATGCGCTGCGCGAGTCCTTCGACGATGGCGGTCTTGCCGACGCCTGGTTCGCCGATGAGAACGGGGTTGTTCTTTGTCTTGCGCGAGAGTATGCGTATGACGTCGCGGATTTCCGTATCGCGACCGATGACGGGATCGAGCTTGCCAGTTCGTGCGAGCTCGGTCAAGTCGGAGCCGTACTTCTCAAGGCACTTCTCGCTATCTTCTGCTGGTTCAAAATTTGCGTTCATTGTTTTGTCTCCTTTTCATTGATTCAACAGAAGCAACTTTGGTGCCAACATGAAAACACACGGTGCATTCGACAGAATCGGCGACATTCTGTCTCAAGTGCGACATCGTTGCGTCGAGCGCTTGTGTCGCACAATGTGTAGCGTGTGCCTTGTGTGTGCGCGTGAATTTGGCGATGGAAAAATATTTTTTTTTGCGTGAAATTTTTTTTCACATACCCCCTTGACGAGCGCAACGAAGATATGATACAATTCGCACAACCTTTGAGTGAAAAAGGGAAAGTCCTCAGGCGTTAAGCCTGGCACCTAGGTTAAACCAGGTGAAGCGAATGTTGACTTGACTGACTCACAAGAAGGTTCGGTGATTGGAGACGCGAAACTCAAACCGTCGAAAAGAGCTGAATGGCATAACATGTGTGTCGACCGTGCTCACGCGGGTGCAACAAAGTGGGTCGGCAAGATACCGCCGGAATAAATGGATCAGCCGGGTAGCTCCGGTCGAAGGGCAAGCGGAAATCCGCGAGCTCGGAGGAACAAGCCAAAGGAAAAAAACAACAATGAAGAAACTCATGATTGCTGCCGCGATTTCGGCTCTTACGGCCGGAGTTTTCGCGGGTGCCTGCGACGACACTGAAGTTCAGGTTTGCCGTGCGTGGGATGTGTCGATGAAGCTCAAGTCCTTCGGACCCAAGAAAACGACCTGCAAGGGCACGTCTGCGTGCGAGGATGTCAAGACCACTGGTTACTACCTCGACGATGCGAGTCGCACGATCAAGGGCTATCTCTGGATCTGCGAGTACGAGTGCGGCAAGGCTTTCAACGTCGTTCTCTGGGACTCGAAGAACAAGAAGGTGATCATCCCTGTCGCGTACGAAGCCGTTGAGTTCGCCAATGAAGTTTGGGTCTATGGCAAGAAGGCTACTAAGGTTGCTGGCACTCTCGAGTTCGCTGGTTCCGATCTCCTTGGCAACGAGACGATTGACGTTGTCGCTTCTGGTCTGAACGGCAAGCTCGTCAGGGGCACCGCTGAGGAGGATTGCTACATCAAGTCCCTCTCTGGCTATGTCGCTGGTAATCTTGCTTGGATTCATCCGTCGACGTCTACTGGCGGCAGCTCGGGTGGTCTCTGCGAGGAGCCTGTTGATCCTGAGGAGTGCCCGTCTGATGCGAACATTCTCGAATACTGCGACGCTTGCTGCTTTGACGGCTGGTGCGAAGTCGAGAATGCCGCTCCTGACATGCTCCCGACCGTCGGCACATGGAAGATGAAGTACAACAAGACCGTCTCGAAGGGCAAGAAGTCCATTTCGCAGCTCGTTCCTGCTTATGCTCTCTAATCGGAGAATAACAGTATTGTTGTAATTCAAAAAATCGGGGGGAGGTGAATGCCTTCCCCCGATTTTGCATGGAATGTAAAAGATGAAAACTGGCAAAATGATAGGTGCATGTATTCTGCTTGTCACGGCGTTTTCGCCAGTTCAGATAACGGCAGAGAGCACAAATGCGGTCAAGAGGTCATTGCCTCCTCTTGCGCAGAAACTGCCGCCGCTTCCACCCAAGGCAAATCCAGAACCCGTTCCTCCTTCTCGGATTCTCGCCCGGGTGAACGGCGTTGACATTACAAGGGCGACGCTAGATCGCCAAGTTGAGCTAATGGCAGTTCTACTGAAGAACAAGAATCCGAAAATCACCCCTCAGAGGCTTGACTTGTTTAAAAAGAAGAATCTCAAGCGCATTAGTAACGACATGGTTCGCAGAATCATGCTCTCTACATGCCTTGAACCTTCGAACATCGTTGTTTCAGCCGAAATGCGCAAGTCGGTTGAGCAGGATTTTGCTCAAAACTACGGTGCGAAGAAGCAGAGTTTTGAGAAGCTTAGGGGAGTTGTCGAGGGAGCTGGCTATCTAAAGGAATTTGAAGACAATCTTAGACTTGAAGCTCTCATAAAGACGTTTGTAACGACGGTTTACTCAAATAGATATTATGTTTCCGATACGGACATCTTGAAATACCGCAAAGACGTGGAAGACTTCAATGTCATGGCGAATGCGACAAACGCATTCAACAGGGCAATGGCTGCAAAAGTGGCGGAACGTGCTAGAAAAGGTGAAGATTTCGCAAGGTTGGCAGACGAGTTTTCGCAAGATCCAGGCAAGAATCCTGGTGGGCTAATTGGACAATGCGACGAGCATGATTTCGAAGACGCAAAGCACGTTTGGTTGGCGGTGGCCTCGTTGAAAACCGGGGGCGTAACAGACGTAATCGACCTTGAGGACGGGTTTGCCGTCTTCCACGTCAACAAGCGGCTGTCGGCCGAGGAGACGGAGACGGGGGAAGAGGCGCTTTTGCTGTCGCGTATCTTCTTCCGTAGGGCATTCACGTTTCCGCCGCAGTCCGACGAGGATTTCCGTGCGGATATCGAGAAGGAGCTTCGCCAGGCGCTTTTCAAGGACATCATCGTCGCATTCCGGAGGCAAAGCAAAATTGAGTATCCGGAAGGCGTGGTGGAGAACTATTAACACGAACAAACCAAACACAAGGGATACAAAAAATGATAAAAAAGACCATTCTGGCCACGTTGGCCGTTTGCACGCTCGGTGTTTGCCGTCCGCTTTGGGCGGTTGACATTGAAAACGCTTCGTCGGGAGCTGTAGTCCCCGGTGAATGGAACACCAGTTTCACAGCTACGAAGGCATACGCGGAGCAGAACAATATGCCCCTCCTTGTTTTGTGGTCGAGTCCCGGCTGCGGATATTGCAACAAGATGAAGACGGCATGCAATACTCAAACTTTTGTCAACTGGCGGAAAGAGAAGAAGATCGTTCTTCTCATTTCAGAGGGCGATTTATCGTCGAAGCCGTTTGCAGTAAACGACAGCTTGAAATTCCCGTACATGCGCCTTTACTGGCCGGCCGGCAATGTTGACGTGAAGTTTACCGGCCGTTCGGGGAAGATCCCTGCTTCTGGCTCGACCCTTGAGGCCCAGCTGATAAACTACCTTGATTCTCTTCTCGTGAACTGGTCGCCGTCGGGAGAGTACATCGTTGACGGAGGCGCGTCTTCGCCTATCCCCACGCCTTCGACGCCTGTTATCGGAGATGAGTGGAATCGTGCCCGTAAGATCTACGGCACAGCAAAGACATCGGACGGACGCGTCTCGGGGAGACTGATCGTCTCAACTGGAAGGGTCAATGCGGGAAAAGGCACTGCGAAGGTCAAGGTTCAGCTTCTTACCCTTGCCGGCAAGACCAAAACGCTGGGCACGAAGTATTTCACCGTTGACAGGACAACGTCTGGATCTGTTTCGAGCGGAGCCGGTGGTGCTGCGATAGAGATCACTGGCTCGTCTGTCGTGGGCTCTGTCACGTATAATGGCTCTACTTACGATGTCTCCAGCCAGGTGCCCGGCGGCAGCCTCAATGACGGAACGCTTTATTTCATGCTTGACAGTTCCATCGCGAGCTGGCAGGGTAAAACCGTGATCGGCCCTGACGAGTTCCTTCCGCTTCGACAGGCGTTTACGACCAAGAATTCGCGTTGGACATTTCCAAAGAAAGGATCGCTCAGATACAACAAGGGCTCCGATTCGTATGTCATGTCGTCAATGGAAAATCCTTCAGGTCTGAAGCTGAAATATTCGAGCGCTACCGGTTACGTCAAGGGTTCCTTTACTATTTTTGCACATGACGGAACAAGTGCGTCGATCAGGAGGTTCACGGCAAATGTCTACGGCTTCATGGTTGAAGGGATGGGCGACGGCATCGTCTCCATCAAAAATACAACTGTCGCCGGCTTCCGTATCGGCGATTAGCTCCCAGACTCCGTTGCTGGGGACTGAAATCAACTTTTCTGAGTCGAAGGAGAAGAGGGTTGTTGCTGGCTGAATGATGCGGAAAGCCCTATTCCTGCTGGTCGCGTTGGGCGCGGGATTCTTTGCCGAAGGTGCCTATGGAATCAAGTCCGACCCTGCGCGGATCAAAGCGGAGGAGGCGTCACTCGCCTCCTTCGTTCCTTTGAACGGCTCCGTCTTCAGGATGAGACAGCCCGATGGAGAGACGCGCCTTTTCGTACGGGACAACGAGAATCCGGACGTCCTCAGGGGCGAGACGCCGTGGATTGCAGAGATTGACGGTTCTCGGACGCTTGTGATGACGGAGCCGGATTTCAACGGAGGTCAGACAGGTTTCCTTTTCATGAACGGCTTCTTGAGGGGGATGCTGGCTGATGGCGAGGAATACAAGTTTGCTCCGGCGTCCGTGCCGAAAAGCCGTGGGGGAATAGCCCGTCTCTGGCCGGCAAAGGAAGGGCGTCTAGTGGCTGATTCCGCTCCAGACATCTGGAATGACAAATCCCGTCTTCGCCTTTGGTTTGACAATCCCAACAAAGCGGGACTTTTATTCGCGGAGCTCGCTCTTGCTGCGCTTGCGCTTGTTTTTTTGCGCCCAGTTGGAGTGCGCGTCCTTGGCGGATTGCTATCCTTGTCCGCGTTTGCGTGTCTTGCGCTGACTTCGTCGCGTGGGGCGTTTCTCGCCTTTCTATTTGGTCTTTTTTGCCTTGCATTGACGCGTGTCAGGGCGCTTTTCACATGGCGTCGCATCGCCGTCATCGCAGTGGCGGGGCTTGTTGTCGTTGGCTGCCTGCTCGCGTCCGGGCAGGGTGATCGCTTCGGTCGAAACCTCTTCCGAGAAGGCGCACAAGAGACGAGCCGTCTGACTGTCTGGGCGGCTGTCCCGCGCATGATGGTCGACGCGCCTGGCGGCTGGGGTTTCGGCAATTCCGCCCGTGCCTACATCGACTGGTACCAGGAGAAGAACGACTGTCTGTTGAAGAACCTCATCAGCGGACACCTGACCTTTCTGGCCGAGACTGGCTGGACGGTGCGATTCCTCTATCTGTTCGGCTGGTCGTTCCTGCTGCTTCTCTCGTTAGGGCAGGCTTTCGGAGGAAAGAGTCCAATCCCCCTTGCAATCCTTTCGGCCTTTGCCGTCGCCGCCTGCTTCAATCCTGTAATTGGGACGGTCGAGCTTCTTGCGATTCCCCTGGCTGCGACGGGTTGCGTGCTTGTTCGGCTGCGCGATGCCCGCCTGAAAGCATGGTGCCTGCCAGCGTGCCTGGCGTTCGGCGCATCGGCGGCAGTCCTCGTCGGAGTGGTCGTGGCCGCGGCGTTTCAGCCTCGAACCTTGCGCGTATGCAAATCTGGCGAGGCCGTATGTCTGAACGGAAATTCACCGTCTGTCTGGCTGGCGGACGACGACTATGTGCTGCATGGCGGGTATTGGTGGCTTTTTGGGCATGAGCTTCGCGGCTATTTCGCCGCGAACCCGGAAGCCCGTGCAGTCGGACGCGTCACGTCGATTACGGCATTGCCGCGAGAGATGGATACGCTTGTCCTGGCCGGCGAAACCGGCCGAGCGTATCTCGATCTCGACAGTGCGATGCGCCCGAAGGCTGCGCATACGGTGTTTCTCTCCCCGCCTTTCGGCTGGCAGGACGTTTCCGAGGACGTCTTGGCGGCGTCCGACGTCCGCATGGTTGCCGGAGTCCTTGCCGCTCGCTTTGGTTTCGAGGCGGGAGACCGCCCTGACTGGGTTCGACTGGTGTCGGGTGCCGAACTTTACATTCCACACTGGACATCGTATCTGAAATAGGATATACTATCTCCCAAACCTAAGGAGAAACTGTGCCATGAAAAAAATGAAAATCGTTACGATCCTTCTCACAATGTCCGTGTTGCCGTTTCTCGGCTGGGGCAAGTCTACGTCAATTGCCATTGGCGACAATGTGCTCGAGCCTGACGATTCACTGACTTTTTCGCTGGATGATATGGTCGATGAGATCAACGGCTACTCCGTGCTTTCGGAGTACCTTCCCAACGGCATCGACGTCACCTGGACCGGCAAGAAATTCAAGGCGCCGAAGAAGGGGAAGGTCAAGTACAGCAAGAAAGAAGAGGACTTCGTCACGACTAACGACGACAATCCGTGCGGGTTCAGCGTCAGCGTCAGCAAAGAAACCGGCAAGGTGAAGGGATCGTTCAAGGTCTATGTGCAGAAGAGCGAGAAAAAGCTGAAGTCCTACACGGCGAAGATATCGGGCTATGTCGGTTCCGATCTTACGATCACGATCAAGAAGGTTGGCACGTTCACGGGACAACTTGATTGATGGCGTGTGCGTTTTGCCTTGTCAAATCGTATGGCCTCCAAAATTACAGGGAAGTCCAAAGATGAAGAGGAAGCTGGAAATAATGAAGCATAGTTTGAATGCATCCGTCCTTGCCGCATGTGTTCTTGTCGCGTCCGTAGCTTGGGGTTTTGAGTACGATGTCCACCAGCCGGCGATCAAGCCCCAGTGCAAGGGCGCTGTGCAGGGCGTTTGGACACTTGACAAAGATGCGGCGTTTGCGGCGGCGAAGGCTGAGGGCAAATGCACGCTTCTCCTCTTCACGGGGTCTTGGTGGTGTCCGTATTGCCACACTATCGAAGATATGGTTCTGACCAGCAAGAACTGGAATGACTACGTCAAGGAGAAGGGCTTCTACCTTGTCGAGCAGGACTACTCCTACCGCTATGCAGTCCCAAAGGGCCAGGAGTGGAAGAGCTACTATCCGGATGCGACGGAGGGGTGGGGCTTCAAGTGCTGGTACATGAACCCCGAGTTCCTCGCCGAAAACGGCCTGTCGGTGGATGACGGGCTTAAGGCGATACAGGAGGCGTACGTCTACCAGGGCCAGATGGCGCTGCCTGACGCGACGTTGTACACGATGAAGACGTGGGACGGTGCGTCCGAGATAACCTACGGCCGAATCGCCTACGCCTGCATTGTGGTGATCGGGCCTGACGGCAAGGAGATTGGCCGCGTGGATTTTCCTTGGTACAATTCGGCCGCCATAACGGCCTCCGAGGCGCAGGAGTTCGAAATCCAGTCAATTGAGCAGATTCTGGCAGGCAAGTGTGAGATCTGCGACGATCCGGCCGCCGGCGTTCCGCCGACGGACAGGGCCCAGGAATACGACGGCTGGCTGGCTGACGGTTCGGGCGCGATTGCCGGTCTTGTCGAGTTCAAGACGTCTCGGAGCGATGCCTCTGGGGCGGTGAGGGTCTCCGGCATCGTTGCCATGGCGGGCAAGAAGACCTCCCTCAAGACCGTCCTTTCGCATGACCTGAACGAGCCGGTCACGTTGGAGGCGAAGGGGATCGTGGTGAATGTCAAGTTCGGCGAGCTTGGCCTGAGCGGCGTCGTCGAGGTCTCCGGCGTCAGCTACACGATCGGCGGAGGCGGCCGGGATGTCTTCAAGGCAAAGGATGCGGCGGCGGTGGCTCGCCGAGGCGCTGCGCCGTCCGGTGTCTGGAGCGTCGTCCTCAAGCCCTCCGACAAGGAGGCGCCAAGTCCCTTTGCGCGCGGCTACGGCGCGCTGTCGGTTCAGCTGAAGAACAACGGCAGCGGCAGTGTCGCCGGGGTTCTCGGAGACGGCACGAAGGTCAACGTCAAGGCTCGGGCGATCGTCGGGGACGACGGTGTCTCCTGTCTGCCCGTCTACGCCAGCCTCTACGGGAAGAAGGGCGGCTTCGGGTTCGTGCTCTGGTTCAAGAACGGCCGCCTGTTCACCTCGACCGCCGTCAGCCCGTGGGTTTCCGCCGGGCGAAACGCGTTTGCCGCGAACTACACGCTGGGCTTCACCATGTCTCCTGGCATGGGCAAGCCGCAGGACGAGATGGACCTGTCGGTCGAGGATGTCGACGAGACGACGACTATCCGCGGGCTTCCGCTCGCCTGGTCGCCCTCCGACGACATGGTGGAGATCAAGGGCGCGAAGTGGACGGGCACGGCGCTCTCCGGGTTTTCGGCGAAATGCACGGCGCGCACCGGACAGCTCAAGGGCTTGATAAAGTTCTCGACGGTTCGTCCTAACGGGGCGATCAGGAAGGTGAAAGGCACGTTCACTGGCGTCGTCATGGGCGGATCAGGCTACGGCACGGTCGTCGTGACGGGCGAAGGGTCGTGGGCCGTCAAGGTCGCCGTCTGCGGAAGCTGCAGCGACTGAGCGGGAAGGCCGCCAATGAAGGTGAAACACATTTTTGCGATTGCGTGCGCCGTGCTTGCCGCGGTCGTCGTTTTCGTTCTCGTGCGGCAGCCGCCGGCCGAGCCCACCGACACCGGCAGGTCTAAGAAGGCCGAAAAGAGACTTTCGCATCGCGCTGCGAAGTCCGACGTCAATGTCCGCGAGAAGGTTCGGCAGATTGTTGCCGTCGAACCCAAAAAGCGCCGGAGAGTCCGTCCGGTCTCCGACATGTTTCCGATGCTGAAGGGAAAGGATCACCAGCTCGCGGAGGCCATGCAGAGTGCGCTCGACGCCGACAACTACCGCGGCGTGATGCACTTGATCGACAAGGCCATGAGTTCCGAGAATCCAGAGGTGCGGTCGCTTCTTGTCGATGCGCTTGGCTGGTTCGGCGCAGAAGCGCTCCCTGAATTGACTGTAATGATGGCAGATGCCGATTCCGACGTGGCGGAATCGGCGCAGGCGCAGTGGTCTGTTGCGCTGGCCGAAATCGACAATTCGGAACGGCGCATGGAAATCGGCATGGTGGTCATGGGGACGTTGACGGACGAAGACACACTCGAACACATCTCAGGAGAGGTATCAAATTCCGCGCTTGAATACATTGACGGAGAGGAAGATCCCGTTCGGCAGGACGAGAAGCGGATAGTGGTGGTGCAGGCGCTGCTTGACATCATGGACAGCGGTCGCGAGCCATGCGCGGAGGCTGCGGCGGAGACGTACGAGGAGATAACTGGTTATCCCTGGCTCGGCATTGACGAAGCGGAGCTCTATCTGAGCAATCCAGACGACTACGAACTCCCCGAAGACTGTGACGAAGAGAGCTTCCCCGCATCCCAAGAAGAGATTTCCGACGAGGCGGACGAGACAGACATTTGAGGACATTAGGTTTACGCATGCGATGAGAAAGACTATCGGTTTGCTTTTTGTTGCAGCGGCGATTGCGGCCATTGCCTGGTTCCTGCTTCATGGCAGGTCCGAGGATGTTGTTTCCGACGAGCCAGCCGCACGGCAGGAGTCTGTAGGCACCGTGCGAAAGGCAATCCCGGCGGAAACCCGTGAGTCGATCAGACCAAAGCCCGTTCTTGGGTTTTCCAGCGATGCGGAGGACGAGGAAGACGATCTTTCGCCTGAGGAGAGGGCCCTCGCGGAGCGCATCGAGAAGGCACTCGACGAGGAAGATCTGCAGGCGGCCATTGCCTGTGCGGACGAAGCGCAGAAATGCGGAGTTGTGGACATACGTCAGGCGATGGTAGACACGCTTGGCTGGTTTGGCGAGAAGGCACTCCCCGAACTGACGCCGTTTCTCGCCGATGCCGACGAGGACGTTCGCGAGAACGCGATGAATGAATGGTCCATGGCGCTGTCGTCCATCGAAGACGACGGGGTCAAGATCGGCACTGTCGAACTTGCAATGGGCGTCCTAAGGGACGAGGATGCGCTTGAGGAGATTTCAGGCGAGTACATCGGCGTGGACGAAAAACTGGCCGTCGAGTCGTTGTCGCGCATTATTGACGGCGGCGGTCCTAAGGAAGGCGTAGCGAAGGCCAAGGAGACGTACGAGTTCGTGACAGGCGACGAGTGGGTAGACGCCGCAGAGGCGGCGCGCTGGATCGCCGAGGAATACGAACCGCCGAAGGAGCCAGAGAATTAATTGACAATGAGGAGGTTGAGCAGATGAATCGAATTGCAAGGCAGGCAACAACGGCCTTTGTGCTTGGTTGCGCGTTTTCATTCGGGGCCCTTGCCGAGTACGGCGTGGCGACCGTGTCGGATGTGCGAGTCGCACCGCTGCTCCGGACGGAGTGGGGATTGGGCGACTTCGGCGGCGGCAGGGCGTTCAACCTTTATACGCCGAACAACTACTCGTGCGGATGCTGTGCGACGGCGTATTCGCAGATCATGAACTACTGGCGCAAACCGAGCGTGACATTGGCCAAGAAGTCCTATCTCTGCTGGCAGGACGGTAATTCCGCCAACTTCACGACAATCGGCGGGCTGTATGACTGGGATTTGATGCCGTCCACGGAGGCAGAATGCACCGATGTCGCGCAACGTGAGGCCCTTGGCCATCTTGTCTATGACTTTGGCGTGGCGGCTCACATGTCGTGGTACAATGCGAAATACTCATACAGCTCCACTCTCCTTTCCGTAGAAGCGCTGCGGGGCTATTTCGGCTATTCGTCGGCTCGCACGTATATGACAACAATTGAGCGGATGGGCGTCGCCAGGAACGACAATTACCGAAATGCCATGTTGGCAAGCCTCGATGCCGGAATGCCTGTTTCAATCGGAATCAGGACGGCCGCGAACCAAGGTCATCAGGTGGTTATTGACGGATACGGCTTTGACGGATCCGGCAATCTCTTCTGCCATCTGAATTTCGGCTGGAAAGGCACCGCGAACCTGTGGTATAAGTTTGTCGACAACACCTTGGTTGCAGGCGACGGTATAGAGGAGTTCGAGTTCCTCTACATCGACGAGATCGCCTACAACATCCATCCTAGCGTAAACGGCGACGTCGTTTCGGGCCGGGTCCTGGATTCCCAAGGCAATCCCGTGGCCGGTGCAACCGTGCGCTTTGGCCTTTCATCCAGCCGGTCAGGCGAAGAGACTGTCACGGACGCGAACGGCATCTATAGCTTTCGCTTTGCGACGAAAGGGAAGTACAAGGTCTCGGCAAGTCATTCATCTTTTGGCTCGGCCGACCGGGTGGTCGATATTTCCAAGGACGGGGCGAGTGTTGACCTTGATCCGTCAATCAACTTCGCCGTGCCATACAGCAGCTTCTCGCTTCTCAGGACTTCCGACGGAGTAGTTGCCAACAGATGGGGCGAAGACCTCGTGTTAGGGGCATCCTCGACATCCGGTGGCTCCGAGCCAACCACTGCAAGTGGACTGCAGTTCGCCGCCGCGACGACGTTTGACGGGTATCTATTGACAGCCGCGGGCGAAATGGCGGGTACTATTGAGGTGAAGGCCGGCAAGACGGGCAAGACCGGCACAAGCAGGGTGACCGCGAGCGTTATGGTCGCCGGCCAGTCGAAAAAACTGTCCTTCAGGGGCGTAATGGCTGCCGACGGCAACGCCACGCTCGTTTGCAACGGACAGCCCGACCTGGCGCTTGTCTTCGACGCGGACACGATATCCGGCGGGCAGGGAACGCTGTCCGTTGTCGGGGTGCGCAACCTGTTTGCGTCAAAAGACAAGGCAGAGGTGTCCAGGGCCAACGCACGGCTGAAGACATGGATAGGCGCAGTCAACGTTGTCTGGGATGCCGGATACCTGACAGTGACAGTCGCTTCAAAGGGCAAGGTAAAGGTGACTGGAATGGTCGATGGCAAGAAGGTGTCGTCCTCCAGCCGTTTTCTGCTGGCCGAAGCGGCAAATCTCATTCCCGTCATTGTGACCAAGCCGACAGGTCTTGCCATCCTGATGTCGCTTCCATCTGACGGAGGCGATGCCAGCGTGTCTGGACTTGCTTCCTCTCAGGTCGGCAAGCCGGGGACGTTGCCGTCCGATGCTGCGTTTCATGTAGACCGCAATGCGGATCTGTGGGGCGAACTCCCGGGCGTTGTGCTGACGGAGCAGATTCCCGACGGGCTTCCGGTGACGCAGACGGGAACCAAGTGGACCGTTCCGAAGGCCGGCAAGGTTGCCTATGTGAAGGGAACAACCGAAATTGACAAGGAAAAGGCGGGGCAGAATCCGTCCTCGCTGAAGTTGTCCTATAAGGCAAAAGACGGGTCGTTCAAGGGCAGCTTCAAGGTCTATGTCGACACCAACGGCAAGCTGAAGGCGACCACGGTCAACGTAACCGGCGTAATGGCCGGCAATGTCGGCTATGGCACGGCGACGATCAAGAACCTTGGCAGCGTACAGGTTAGGATTACGGGGGGAAGTCTGTGAAGAGACTGTTGACCGTCCTGTTTGCGCTTGCCGTGTCGGGCGCAGGGGCGGAGACGATTGTCGCCCACCCGCAGGAAAAGAACACCGGCATAACCATAAACGGTGAGAAGGTTGGCGACGTAAAGTACGGCGACAGGTGGTTCTTCACTTCCGGCGCGCTGAGAATAGGTTCTGGCGACTGGACGCTGTCCGGCAAGAATACGAAGGGCGTCGTGCGCGTCGAGGTCGTTGCCGACGCGAACATCACGCTCAAGAATCTCCAACTCAAGGCGTTGAAGGGGCAGTGTGCGTTTGCGCTCAAGCCAGGCGTGACGGTGAACCTTTACCTCCAAGGCGAGAACGAGCTCGAAAGCGGTGCGAACAACGCCGGCGTCAACGTGCCGTACGGCTCAACGCTCTACATTAATGGTTCTGGACAGCTGATCGCCATTGGCGGCGACTATGGCGCAGGAATCGGCGCGAGCACGGCAAAGAAGTGGAACGATATGCGAGTGCCGACAGCGGAGTACGAAGTCATCGGCGGCCAGAAGGCGTTCAAGGACGAGTACCGCTGCGGCGATATCGTCATCAATTCCGGAACCATCGCCGCGGCTGGCGGGAAGTGGAGCGCCGGTATCGGCGGCGCGGCGCCGGCGGATACGCGAGACGATCACGGCGGAACCTACGGCGGATATGTGATGATTTCTGGCGGAGATGTCATCGCCTACGGCGGCGAGAGTGCTGCCGGTATCGGCGGCGGCCGCATTGCCTGTGGCGGGTTCCTGCAGGTATACGGAGGCAGCGTACGTGCAGTTGGCGGCAAGTACGGCGCGGGCATTGGCGGCGGCTACGGCGGCGACGACGGGCAGAGTTCGTCTGGCCTCGTGAAGATCTACGGCGGCAAGGTCGTCGCCAAGGGCGGTGATGGCGGCGCGGGCATCGGCGGCGGACTAAGAGGCATGCTCTGCTGCAGCACGCAAAACTTCTTCGAGACAGACTGCAAGCAGCTTGTCGAAATCTCCGGCGGAGAAGTCGAGGCGACTGGCGGGACGTTCAACCTCTTCGGCATCGAATTAGGCGGCGCAGGAATCGGCGGCGGCGCGTATGGAAGCTTGGGTCCCAATGCCCGCGTGGAAATCACCGGCGGCACGGTGAAGGCGCGCTCGTGCGCCTCGGCGGGAAATATCGGCGTCGGCACATACGCGTATGGTCCGGGCAACTGGCCATCAGCCAAACTGACGATTGCCGGCGGCAGCGTCAACGCCAATCTCGACGACCTAAACAAGAACATGAGACCGCGTCACGCCGATACGGACAAGTACAAGCGCTTCCTTGCCAAAGCCGTCGTCGGCGGACTCAAGCGGACGGGTGCGCCCGTGGAACTCTCCGAGGTCATTCGCTACGACAGCTATAATCTGCATCCCAATCAGCCATACGAGTACGGCAGGAACGACCTTTATCCCGACGAAAGCGGATGCATCTACATGTGGCTTCCGTACATGGATGGCGATCCCTACTATTTTACGTGCGGCGGACACGACTACATGGCAACCGTCGACGCAAGCAACGTCGCCATCGCATCGTTCACGCCAGAAGAGGCTTATAAGGCGGAACTGAAAGCGAACGGCACCACGTTCGACGGCAACGGCGGCGAACCGGCCGAGCAGCTGATGCTCCCGCAGGGGGCGACCTATGGCGCATTCCCGGCGAATCCGACGCTTCCGGCGTATGCGTTTGCGGGTTGGTACACGGCCCCCGGGGGCGGCGTACGCAAGCTGGAGTCCGACACTCCCACGCCGGGAGAGACGCTTTACGCGCATTGGGAGATGAATATTACTTCGCGTGACGCCCTTGACTACGATGCCAAGCCGTGCTACTACGAGGGCGAGAAATGGTTCGGGCAGACTGCGAAGTCGCACGACGGCGTGGACGCGATGCGCTCCGGCG
>CACWJS010000050.1 GCA_902761275.1 uncultured bacterium
AGGATTAACAGGGTTAACAGGATTGGCGGGGACGTTGCCCCACACACCCTCTTCTCTAAATCCTGTTAATCTTGTTAATCCTGTCCAAAACAACTTCGCACAGCGCAAGGCGATGAACTGGAACGTGCGCGGCGCGTGGAAGGACTCGTTCTGGCTTCCGTTTGAGGACGGCTGGGTGTTCCCTTGGGGCACAAACCACCTTTCCGGTGTTGAGGTTATTTCGTACGGCCAAGTTTGGGCGACGCCATTTGACACAAATGCCGTTGCTTCTGCCGACACACCGTTTGAGATTGTGCGCGGGCTCACGTCATTCGCCTACGAGCTCACTCCATCCAATTCCTACCGCTTCGTGTGGACAGATGCGGCGATCAACCGCGATACGAACAATCTCGTCACAGCCGCGCTTGAGCTTTTCCGCAACGGCGACGTTTCGGTTGCGACGAACGGCGTCGCGGCACATCTGCCGCGCGTGTTTCCGTTTTCGCACAACGGCTTTGGACAGGACGAAGAATGGGTGACGGCGAACTTCACTAATGCGACCGAGATTCTTGCCGTTGGCTATTCTCAGTGGGTCGACGCGCAGGTTGGCGAAGGGCTCACGAATGGGCTTTACAAGCTCTCTGTCGCCGTCGCAGACGACCCGCCCGAAACGACGTTACTCTCCGTCGGCGATCTTTCCGTTGCAGTCACAAATGCTGGAGAGTATGTCTTTCTCTTGGAGAAGGGCCCCGCATACGACTTGACCGTGTTCCCGCCAAGCAGCAACGTGACGATCTCCGCCGTCGATGATGTGCCGACGACGCGCGGCCAGCCGATGATGCGCTCTTTTGGCGGTGTGGACGGCGGTCAATGGGTTCCTGACAGTGGTAATTTCTGGACCGATTACGCGGCTGGCATGGGGTATGCGCGGCTTTGGTGGCTGCCGTGGCTTTGCGGCTCGCCGGATGTGACGCACATCGACCCGACGGCAGGTCCGGTGACTTTCCATGCGGATCTTCTTGACTATCGCAGAAGTGCTGCATCGTTCCTGTGGACAGGAAGCGAGGCATTGACGATTGCGTCGCCCAATTCGCAGACAACGGCGGTGACGGCTGATCTTGCAGACTGGCGGCTCGCAAATTTGTCCGTGACTGCCTCGTTCGGCTTTGACCGGTCTTTGACGTCTTACCTTTATGTGAGCTACGGCACTAACGATTCTCCCCAGGTCTCTTGCTCGCTTTCGGTCCAGTCCGTTCATTTCATCAACGAGGGCGACAGGCCCGAGCGCGTATATCCCGTTTCCGTTTCGCTGATCTGCCCGGTCGAGACAAATGCCGTCGCCGATATATCCTGGGAGGGCTCTGACAACGCGCTTTTCTGGTCTGACTCAGCCGCCACGCAGCCGCTATCCTCGCTTTCTGGCATTTCGCTCTCGTCGGTGACGGAGGAAAGCGGCGGAGCTTCGTACACGTTCTACATGACATCGCCCAACATCGGGAGTGGTTCATTCACGGCGACATTCACCTTGCCGAGCGGCGAGACTCGCGGTGTCTCCAAGTCGTATCGCGTCATCGAGCCGATCCGCAAACTTGTCTGCAGCGAGATTGATCCTGAATACTCTTGTGTGTTCAATCCATCTCGGCTTGTCTATGGACATCCAGCGCGGCTTAAGGTTGGCATCAACGGCAACTTCTCTCCAAGTGATGTGGAGTGGAGTATCGTGTCTGGGCCAGGAACTGTGGTGCGCGGCGAGGATGATTTTGGCTCTGCTGATTGGACGGCCACAGTCACGGCGACTGCCGAAAGTGGCGAAGTAGTTGTCGAGGCGCGTTTCAACGAAGATGCAATACAGCCGAGGTTTGTGCTGCCGATTGTGAGAGAACGACAAATTCCGATAAAGGCATATTTTATCTGTGATGCAAACGGCGATAGTGTAGTTTCTCAATCGGACATGGAACGTAAGATACAATACGCCAATGTTGTCTGGCGGCAAGCTGGAGTTATGTTCTATCTTTCCTCTCCACCTGTCAAGATTCATGCTCCACAATACCTCGATTTGCCAGCGCACAATACTGTCACAAACGCACAAGGAGTGCTTGTCCCCGGGAACGGGATTTCGCAAGCTGTTCAAAATCTGTTGTCACAAACCCAGTCTGATGGCTGCGTAAGAGTGTTGTCCGTGCAGAGTTTTACGGATAGCATGGCGGCGGCTTTTACATTAAGAGCGAATCAGGCGTTGTTTTTGTCGGGGGTTGGCAATATGCGAGTCCTTTCACATGAGCTCGGGCACATTGTAGGGCTCGCCGATATCTACGAATATCGGAAAAAGCGAAGTGGACGCATTGAAATGACGGGTCTGAACGAGCATATTTCCAAAGAGTGCTTTTCAGACCAAGGGAACGACTGGGGTGCTGAAACCGGTCGGGGATTCTATCCTGCGACCGATACACAATGCGTGATTGTACAAGCTTTACTGATGTATGGCTATGATAATGCGAGTGTAGCGTCTGCCGTCGACCTTCCAAGTGGGGGTGTGAGAGGCTTGTCAGCAACGGCGAATCATCCTTTTTCGACAACCAACATTTGCGTGGGTGCGAATTTCATAACAGAATAGGAGGATTGAATATGTGCAGGTGTGTTATAGTGAGTCTTGTCATTGTTTTGTGTGCATGTTCTGGCTTGGCTTGGTCGCCGGCAGAGACGAATGCAGTCGGGTGTGCGCTTGCCGAGCTGACGGCGCTTTCCTCTGGTTGCGATGCGCCGTTGTCGCCTGACGACCCAGCGGCGAACGAGCCGCTCGAAGCGCCGTACCCAAGTTTCTCCAGCCTATTTTCCGAGGATTTGCAGATTGCTCAGAACTGGACACCCGATGATAAGAGGGCCGCGTTTTTCCATTATCTCAATTCGATTCCAGACATGACTGCGGGCGGAGTGTTCACTGGCAATGTCTGGTACGCAAAATCGGCGTTGGGTTTTTGCAGAGTAAAAGGTGATATCTCTGTTCTCCCCTGTGCGCTTGGCATCCTTGCGTCCACTAATGTGCATGAATCACTGGGTTATGAGGCAAGTATGATCTTCAGACGTTTCGCGTCGCCATCAAGCCAAATGAACGCATTTGTTGAATCCGTGGTGGCGCAGACGAATGCTCTGCGCGGCGCAGGTACGCGTAAATGCATTTATTCCGATTATAGCAATAAGCTTGGCATCGTGTATGATGCTGGGCAGACTAATGTCGCAAGAAGTGGCGCTGTCGCACTTTACCATGGCCTTTCTGATCATGTTGGCGCACGTTCGCTTGATGCCTTGTTGCTGCGGGTGTTTCCGGGATACGCCGTAAGTTCAAATCGTCTGCGGGTGGCGACGCTTGCGTTGGCTTCGGATCCAAGCGAGGAATGGACGAGTGGATACTTCGCCAACATCACCAATCAGCTTCTCAATGCGACACAGCCATTGCCCACTGTTGATGGACTGTGACAATCATTACGGAACCCCCTGCGCAGGTAGGACAGACTTTCTGAAGTTATGCATTACGGAGGTGTATTCAAGATGAGGGCACAATCGGTGATACTGGCAGCAATCGCTTGATGACGTGTTTGTTGCTGCGTTTCCCGGATATGACTTCAGCTCCAATCGCCTTGAATATACGAACCACGTTCTATCGTGGACTACGAATAACGACTGGCGGACGATGCGAGACCACTTTGTAGCAATTAGAAACCAATTTTTTTCGTCGGGCCAGCCGCTGAACGTGATAACCGTCGGTGAGCCGTAGACCTGATAGGTTTTTGATGAGCTTGCTCAGACAAACTATCTATCGCCATTCACGGTCACGCCGCCGTGCAGACCTTGAGCCTTTTCGATTCCGTGATCCGTCCGCGGACCGCGCCGCGCGGCGGCGGCAGGGTGAGCGGTAAGTATACGTGAAGTATACGTTTACGAGAAAATCGGCCTTGAAGTATACGTTTGCGTATACTTCGCGGGACAAGGAATACGCGATCTGCTATAATGAGCCACAAACGATGCGGTCGCAAGACTTCATCGCGGTGCGATCGGGTGATTGCATCAGACAAACAAACAAAATAAGGAAAGGATTAGGCTCATGGCAGATATTCCGTTTGACCATGCAGGTTGCAATGGCTGGGCTGTTTACAGCAGTAAGAACATTGCTGCGGGAAACTCAAAGAACATTCATATCGCCGAAGTTGGCATCGAAGAAGATGACAAAATAATGGATATACAAAATATTTAAAACCATCATAAACTAAGGAGACAATAAAATGATAGTTCCATCGAAAATAATTGCGCCCGCAGAAGGCATTGCTGTGCATAATGTTCTCGATACGAAGGATGAACCAATTCCAGAAGGCTATGAATCCTTTTTGGATTATTGGGAGAAAGAGTCAGGACAAGCTTGTCCAAGTGAGTGTCAAGCAATAGATTGGCATATAACAGCCGATGGGTCTGTTGCAGACACAAGCGACCTTGTGGGTGCCCATGTGAGAATTGACGGTAAAGATTGCCCTGATGATTATGCATGGATTGTGCCACTTTGCAAGCATTGCAATAACGATGACAACACTTTGAGCATCTATCTGCCGTCTGGAAGCATATTCATTCCTGTCAAGATGACGAAAAAGCACAAGACGGCGGGTATCACTTAAATAATTAATTGAGGTTGGCGAAGGACTAGTTGTTGTGATGCGCCGTGGGGAAGTGTCATGAAACCTACCATTGATAGTGCAAGCATAGCGAGACGCAGTGGAACTGTGAGAGGTGGTTTGGACAGAGAACACAAGGAGAAGAATTGCAGGATGGCTTTAGACATGAACGAGAAGTTCACAGTTCTACGTCGCGGTGCGTGCTACCAGATGAAGGGTGGTGCGGTGCTTGAATCCGACCGAGTGAAATACGTACGTATAAAATTCGGCATGATGCAGGAACTGCTAACAGGCAAGACAAGGCTTGTGTAAAAAGGTTTAAGAAAGGAAAATCATTATGGCATCCTGGGGTGAAATTCTTGATGAATTGCGTGAGCATAAAGATAGAAGCGGAAATATAATCGCTGCGTTATCTTTATCTGACATACGCTTAAAGTATCTAGCAAAGCTTAGCGCATGCACTGGCCGAAATGTGATAGCTTATTACTCAGGTTGGCTAAGGGATGCAAAGCGGCCGAATTTGGATATCAATGATAGTGATATGACTGGTTTTATGCAATGTTTAAAGGGCGTGAACTGCGAGAATGGTTTGGACTTGATATTACACACACCTGGTGGGGATCCTACTGCCGCAGAGGGTATTGTCAATTATCTTCATGGTAAATTTAAACGCGACATTCGCGTTATTGTGCCGCAGATGGCTATGTCGGCCGGAACCATGTTGGCATGTTCAGCGAAATCGATAGTAATGGGGAAGCAGTCTTGTTTGGGCCCGATTGATCCACAATATGGAGGAGTGCCAGCTTATAACATTAAAGCCGAATATGAGGATGCAAAAGCAAATCTAGATAATAATCCGAAGTCAAGAACATATTGGGAGTTGCAGTTGTCTCGTTACCCAAGAGCTTTTTATTATACGGTCTGCGATGGAATTCAGCTTTCGGAGAATCTTGCAGGGGAATGGTTGACGAGGTATATGTTTAGTGATCTGTCGCGAACAGATGCTGTTGGGAAAGCTAGAAAGATTCTTGCGCAATTGAACAACAATAACAAATCTCATTTGCGGCATTTTGGGATGGAAAAATGCAAGCAACTAGGATTTGTGATTGAAGAGATGGAGAATGACAATAACTTGCAAGATGCGATCTTGAGCGTACATCATGCGTTCACTATTACTTTTGATCAAGAGCGTCATTCGAAAATAATAATGAATCATCTTGGCGCAGGATATTTCATTTCGTAGGTGTGAGGATGTATGCTGGGAAGGAGTAATTTATGTGGCAGAATTTTCTGCATGAACTAGTACATGTGATGGATGTTCTTTGCAGACATCAAGGAAGTTGTATGATTATATTGACTATTGCGCTTGTTGCATGCAGCATTATTTCGTGTTACATAGCTGCGAAGAATATTAAGATAATGCGCGAGCTTGAGGCGAAAAGGTCAAGCCCTTATGTTGTTCTTGAAACAACGCAAAGTGTTCCGTTCTTTGGTGTACGTATGGTTAATATGGGGTTGACGGCGGCGAGGAACATTATCGTTGAGACGCTGCCTAAAATGCGTATAGCATTCCCGAGTTATCAGAAGCCGATTGGTTTCTTGGATAAGACGCTCCCAGTTTTGGCACCGCAGAAATCGTATACGTGCGATATTGGAAACTGGGAAAATCTTAAGAAAGAATGTCCATCAATGGTGTACCGCTGTGTTGTCCGATATGAATCAGAATGGGGCGAGAAATATGAATCTAAATACACACTGGATTATTCGGTATATGAACATCTCATTCATCGTGAGGAGCGAACGCTTACGGATTTGACAAAGAAATTTGAAGATTTCTGTCGGGAGTTTCACCTTTTTGCGATCGGTCATTATAACCCGCGTATCTTGATTGAAGATTACGATAAATACAGCGAGAAAGTCGAACGGGTGATTGAAGATTTCAAAGCTAAAAAGATAGAGGGTTCGGCTGTCTCGTAAGCGCAGGGCAAAAAGAAGAGGCGAATGGAGAGTGAAGGATATGTTTAAACGAAAGATAGCCGAGAAGACATTTGAAGAAGAAACGCCATTCTTTTCACTTGCTCCAACACGAAAGGCGCAAGACATTGACGCCTATAGAATGGCAATGGATTTTGCGCTAAGACGAAACGATGTTCATAATATTGCCATCACAGGGCCTTATGGATCGGGTAAAAGTTCATTTTTGCGCACATATTTTGATGGAAGAAATGATGGAAATAATGTATTGTGGATTTCATTGGCATCATTTCTTGGCGCATCCAAAGGCCAAGTATCTTTAGCAAATACAAAAGGTGATGGCGGAGAATCGGATGAGAATGATGGTGATACTTGTTTCGGAGAAGAACGAAGGTTGGAGTTGAGTATACTTCAGCAAATCTTTTACAAATTCCCAAATGCTAAGGTGCCTTATTCTAGACTGAGCAAGACATCATCTATCCCCCAAAGTTGGTATTGTAAGTGCATCGCCTGGGCGGTGATTACTTTTGCTTTGTTCATTGGCGCTCGGCAGCCAGATTTCTTGTTTTGCTATGTTACACCGTCGATTAGGTTGTTGATAGTTGATTGGGCTAGATATATATTCTGGGGGTCGGCGGTAGGGTTGGTAACCTCTTTTTCGATAGCAATCTGGCAAGTGCTTCATTGGATAAGGGCGCATGGTGTGCGTAGTGTTGATGTTAGTGGACTTGGGATTTCGATGTCAGACAAGACCGAACGATCAATTCTGAACAGAAACATTGATGAGATTATTTATCACTTTGAGGTTTCTGATTACAATATGGTTGTATTTGAGGACATTGATCGTTTTGATGATATTGATATCTTTATAAAGCTTAGAGAAGTTAATCTGTTGCTGAATAATGCAGAACAGATTTCTCGCGCACATAAACCGATTAGATTTATTTATGCACTTAAGGAGGAATTGTTTGTTGATAAGAAGGATAAAGTGAAATTCTTTGATTTTGTTATTCCAATCATTCCGAAGATTAATGCATCTAATTCACGCACGGAGTTGTTGGCGTTTCTTAATGATTGGAGCGACACTAAGCCGGACGAGCCATTGATAAGGTTTGCAAGGGCGGTCTCCCCGTATATATCAGACATGCGGCTTTTCAAGAACATTTGTAATGAATACTATATCTATAGAGAACAGGTAATTGATTATACTTCAGAACAGGAACTCTTGGGACTTATCGTATTCAAGAATTTCTTCCCAAAGGATTTTGCCCTTATGCATGATGAAAGAGGCATGATGAGGACGTTCCTTGAAAAAAGGAAAGAAACGCAGGCGAGATTGGCAAAAGACATAGATGAAAAAATTGTTGCATTGAAGAAAGAGCTTGAAGGTATTATTGAGGAGAGGTCGGCAGACGTTGACCAGCTGCGGTTGAGGTATTATGCAACCTTGATGCGCGAATTTGGGCCTCAGCATCCGTATGTTTTTGTAAATGGAGAGCAGCGGCATGCTTCAGCGATAATCCACAATAATGATTGGTTTGAAATATTGCGCAGGAACGGTTTCGGGAGGCCACCGTATGGGCATAGCGCTATAGCATGGAGTGACATCGAAAAGAAAACAGACCCTAATTGCACATACGATGAACATGTAAAGCGTATGGAGTCACAACAGAATGGTCGCATGGAAAAGATCAAGCAAGAAATTCAAAAGCTTAAGGAGTGTCGCCTAACTATCAAGCGTAAAACGATTCAAGAATTGATGGTAGAGGGTGTTTTAAAAGATGATGAGATTAAGGCAATCGTTCAGGAAAGCAGCGAAGATCGGCAAGATGCAGAACTTGTGGTTCTCTTATTGAAGAATGGCTATCTCAACGAAAAGTATTATTACAATATTTCGATCTTCCATGAGGTGGACGGGGTTAATTCTATTCAGGATCACCTGTTTGCGGTTGGCGTTATGCGTGGCGCTAATGCAGATTGGGATGGAGAACTCAAGAACCCTAGAGCACTAATTGAAAGTCTTGAGTTACATTATTTCTCGAGGCCATCTGTATTGAACTATGACATTTGCCGAGAATTATTGGCAAGTGCCGAGAGCGAGAAGGCGAAGGAATTTTGGCAACTGATTTCCCAAAAGGATTTGAGAAATTATGAGTTTGTAGACGGATATCTTAAAGAGAGAGCAAATGGGGATGAAGCAAAGAGGTTGTTTGATTACATTATGTTGGCAAATCAGAACTACATGGCTGAATTGATCGAAACATCGGCTTCAGGAGATGGCTGGCCGCGTGAGTTTGTTGAAAGGCAATTGGGGCTGTATGTGGCATGGGCAATGCGGCTGGGGGATGCTGTTGCCCCACCTAAGATCGTAAAAGAATATGTGGAGCAGACTGCGGCTATATCGCAGTTGCTGCGGGACAATGGAATTGATGATGTAGAGACTATGTCGGCTTTTGTAAGATGGTTTGATTTGAAGTTCGGTGTGCTCGACTTTAAGTCGGCGCAAGAGACTGGTTTTGCCGATGTTGTCATATCTGAATGCGCATATGTGATTGATGGAGCTATGTTGAAGGGGTTGTTGAGTGCCAAGGGGGTTGAGATAGATTACTTTGAGAAGAAGAACTACTCGGTGATTAGAAGTTGCGGAATTAGACCGCTTGTTGAATATGTTGATAGGGAGTTTAAAACATACCTTGATAATGTCTATTCGCGATTAGAATCACAACAGGAAGATACGATTGAGAATGTTGCGTTTGTTCTCAACCGCGATGATTTGGCCGAAGAGGACATAACTCGTTTCATAGAGAAACAATTAAAGCAGGGTAGGATCGATGACGCCAAGAATCTCTTGTCGGATAGAGCACTTGCTCTTTGTATAAAACTCAAGTGGCTTATGCCGACATGGAATAACGCAGCAGAAGTGTGGAATAGAAACAAGGATGACGAGGCCTTGTTCTGGGAGTATGTAAATAATCAAGATTGCTATTCCGTTCTGTCGCACAAGAACTCGCGCGGCATAGCGTGGGAAGAAGATGAGTGGTGGGCAAAGCGTTTCGCGGAAGAAAAAGAATTGTCGGACGAGGCAATGGATTGCCTTTTGTCTGGCATGAGTAAGGGCGTCATATCCAAATATTCAGGAGCGAATGCAACGCCAAAGCGGATTGAGTATCTTGCTAAGGGAAATCGCATTAAGTATTCGAATGAACTGTATCATGCTCTTCGCGATATAGGCAATGATTCTCATATTGTTTATGCGGCAATGTTTATAACGGAGTTTTGTAATGAGTATTCTGATGGTATGGCAAACAGAGATGATGTCAAGAAACTCTTAGACCCCGACAAGATTTTGCGTCGCAACATGCCGATGGCTGTTAATACAGTTAAAGATGTCGTGCTCGACAATGAAGATTTAATTGTCAATATCGCATCATATGTCAATGTGGGCAACTACACACAGTTTGAAGAGTCGATACTAGATGCGGTTATTGGGAAACTCAGTTTGGTGTCATTGCAGTGTAAGGTCATTCAGCATCTCGGGGGCGAGGCCGATGAAATTCGCGATCGGTTAAGGAGAATGGCAGAGCCATATAATAAACTTGGAGAGCTCGGGTGTCATCCGCAGTTCTCAAAGTGGGATGGTGTCGAGGCTTTCATAGAGTTCCTAAAGGGGAAGGGTGTCGTATCTTCTACAAGTGAAAAGCCAGATGGTAAGATTCAGGTGAATACGACTCACTCATAGAAATCGAAGTAGGTCGTGGCCGACGAGCAGGAGGGCGCAGCGAGGCAGCCAGTGAAGCGCCACATGGGGCGGCGGTGCTTTAACTGGGATTGTGCCTCGCGCTACATCTACATGATTACGATCACGCTGGCCGACCTGTCGCAGCCGATTCTGGGGTGGCTTGTGGGCGAGGGCGAGGAATGGCGGGGCAACAGAGTCGGATTTGACTGCCATGAAGGTGGCGGCGCGTCAACTCTTACCGAAGAAGATCAAAGAAGGTTCTGTTCGGCGCTCATGTAGGACACAGTGGTATGCGAGTGTAAAATTTCATTTCACGCCCCGTCACTTATGTGACGGGAAGTCGGGGTTGAGGTTTCCGATGGTTGGCGCGGGGTTGGAAAGCGGTTCGTGGATGGTTGGGGAAATGGTTGTATAGTGGTTGAATTAGCGTTGAGGTTGCCGAAAGTCGGGCGGATGTCCGTCCGTGGGCGGCGCAAGGGCGCGTTGCCCTGCGCGGCGCGCGATTTTTTGGTATAATCTTCGGCATGAAACTCGACCCTACGAAGATGAAGGACTGGCAGATCGCAGAAGCTGCCGAAGAGAATCTTAAACCCGCCGCCGCGCTTGCACAGGAGCTGGGGCTTCAGGAGGACGAGTGGACGCCCTACGGCAAGGTCCTTGCCAAGGTCGACGTCACGAAGGTGCTGAAGCGCGTCGGCGCCGGTCGCAAAGGCAAATACATCGATGTCACGGCAATCACCCCGACCGCGCTCGGAGAGGGCAAGACGACGACGACGCTTGGTCTTGTCGAAGGACTCGGCAAGCTCGGGAAGAAGGTCGTCGGCTGCGTTCGCCAGCCGTCCGGCGGCCCGACTTTCAACATCAAGGGCAGCGCGGCGGGCGGCGGACTTGCGCAGGTCGTTCCGCTCACGGCGCTTTCTCTTGGGCTCACTGGCGACATCGACGCAATCACGAACGCCAACAACCTCGCGATGGTCGCGCTCAACTCCAGGATGCAGCACGAGCGCAACCATGACGACGCGTGGCTCGCTGAGCGCGGTCTGAAGCGTCTCGACATCGACCCCGAGCGAATCCAGTTCCGCTGGGCGATGGACTTCTGCGCACAGGGGCTTCGCAACATAGAGATCGGCCGTGGCGGAAAGCTTGACGGCTTCAACTGCGCGAGCGGCTTCTACATTACGGTCGCGTCGGAAGTCATGGCGATCCTCGCGATGAGCGCCGACCTCGCAGACCTGAGGAAGCGCCTTTCGAAGATAATCGTCGCCTACTCGAAGTCGGGCGCTCCTGTCACGACTAAGGACCTCGAGGTCGACGGCGCGATGTGCGCACTCCTCGTGAACGCGATCCAGCCGACGCTTATGCAGTCCATCGAGGGGCAGCCGATGTTCGTCCACGCGGGGCCTTTCGCCAACATCGCAATAGGGCAGAATTCGGTCGTCGCCGATCGCCTCGCCTGCGCCCTTGGCGACTATGTCGTCACGGAGTCGGGGTTCGCTTCTGACATGGGCTTCGAGAAGTTCTGGAACATCAAGTGCCGCTGCTCGGGGCTCAGGCCCGACGCCGTCGTGCTTGTCGCCACCGTCCGTGCGCTCAAGGCCCACGGCGGCGCGCCTGCCGTCAAGGCGGGTCTTCCGCTCGACCCCGCGTACACGACCGAGAACCTCGGGCTTCTCGAAAAGGGCTGCGACAACCTGCTTGCGCACATCGACATCATCCGCCGCGCCGGCATCCAGCCCGTCGTCTGCCTCAACGCGTTCTACACCGACACCCAGACCGAGCGCGACCTCGTGAGGCGCGTCGCCGAGGGAGCGGGCGCGACGTTTGCCGTGAGCGACCACTGGCTCAAGGGCGGCGATGGCGCGATAGAGCTTGCCGAAGCCGTAATCGCCGCGTGCGAGAAGCCCAACGACTTCGCCTACCTCTGCGATCTCGAAGAGCCGCTCAAAGCGCGCATCGAGAAGCAGGTCAAGGAGGTCTACGGCGGCGATGGCGTCGACTTCGAGCCGCTGGCGCTCGAGAAGCTCGCGGCGTTCCAGGCCGATCCCGAGATGGCGCGTCTCCCGATCTGCATCGCGAAGACGCAATACTCGCTTTCCCACGACCCGAAGCTCCTCGGCCGCCCGAAGGGATGGCGCATGCCGGTCAAGGACGTCCTCATATACCGCGGTGCGGGTCTCGTCGTTCCAGTCGCGGGCGAAATCAAGCTTATGCCCGGCACTTCGGCGTCGCCGGCCTACCGCCGCATCGACGTCGACGTTGAAACGGGGAAGGTGAAAGGGCTCTTCTGATGAAAAGGCAGATCGTCCTCATAGTCTCTCTCGTCTGCGGCCTCATCGCCGCCATTCTCACGCGCGCCTACCTCACCGTCAAGGAGAACGAGATCAAGGCCGAGAAGGCGAGGCTCGTCAAGAAATACGGCTCTATCGACGTCCTCGCGTTCAACCACGACGTCCCGTCCGGATCGGTGCTCTCGAAGGCCGACTTCGGCAAGCTGACCGTCCCTGCGATAGGCATGCGCGGGCAGGCGGTAACCGAGGAGAACCTCGCCGACGTCATCGGGCGCAAGCTCGTCATCGGGCGCAAGACGAAGGAAGTCCTCTTCTGGAGCGATGTCGAAGGCGGAGATCCGCGCGCGAAGGGGCTTTCGTCCGACGTGAAGCGCCAGATGCGCGCGATGTCCATCAACGTGAACGGCGCCGCGTCGGTGAGCGGGATGATCAAGCCGAACGACCATGTCGACGTGATCGGCACTTTCAACTTCCCGGACGACGAGGGCAAGATCAAGCGCGGCGACCCGGTGACGTGCACGATTCTCCAGAACGTGCTTGTCCTCGCGACGGGCAAGGATACGTCCAAGTCGCAGTCGCGCGAGCTCGGGATGGTCGGCGGTTCCAACTACTCGACCGTGACTCTCGAGGTGAGCCCGCGCGAGGCCGAGATGCTCGCTTTCGCCGAGCAGATAAAGGGGCGCCTCATCCTGACGCTCCGCAACCGCAACGACACGTCTTCCGAAAAGGAGCTCCCGCAGGTCGACTACGTAAAGATCCGCCAGGAGATGGAGGATCTCAACCTCAAGCGCCAGCAGAAGCTCGGAGGGCGGTAGCAGATGGTCCTCACCACCCTCATCGGCGGGAACCGCGAATCCCGGACGCTCACCGACGGAACGTACATGATCGGGCGCAATCCGTCGTGCCAGATCAGGTTTGACTTCCCCGACGTCTCCGAGCGCCACGCGGTTCTGACCGTGAGGGACGGCCGAGCGGTAGTCGAGGATCTGCACAGCGCGAACGGAACGTATGTCAACGGCGAGCCGATAGACGGCGCCGTTGTGCTCGACAGCGGCATGGTCGTCCAGGTCGGGGAGTCGATGCTGCGCGTCTGCGACGAAAACGACTGGGCTGTAAAGGCCGCCGAAGACGCCGCGCAGGACGAGCCGGCCGCCGGCGAGACCGAGCCGGTGGCGCGGGACGCAGAGGAAGACGACGAGCCGCCTCCGCCCGACCCGATGCGCGAGCTGAGGCGCAACGTGCAGGAGCAGATACAGAAGGAGCTCCTCAAGCGCATGGACATGAAGCGGCTCACGATGCAGGGCGTCGATCGCGAGGGACTTGAGGACACTGCGCGCGAGAAGATCAGGCAGATCATCGACGAAGTTGTCGCCAACGGGCGGCTTCCGGACGGCATTGACCCCGTTCGCCTCGAGGACGACGTCTTCAACGAGGCGATGCGACTTGGGCCGCTCGAAGATCTCCTTGCCGACGACTCCGTTAGCGAAATCATGGTGAACGGCCCAGACAAGGTGTATATCGAGCGCGGCGGAAAGCTCCAGCTCTCCGACTGCCAGTTCACTGACGACGCGAGCGTCCTCTCGGTGATAGAGCGCATCATTGCGCCTCTTGGCCGCCGCTGTGACGAGTCGCAGCCCTATGTCGACGCGCGTCTTGCAGATGGAAGCCGCGTCAACGCGATCATTGCGCCTCTTGCGCTTTCGGGCCCAACGATCACGATACGAAAGTTTTCAAAGAAGGCACTTACGCCAGACGACTTCATTCGCTTCGGCACGTGGACCCACAACGCGGCCGAGTTCATGAAGCTCTGCGTGTGGCTCAGGAAGAACGTCATCGTCGCGGGCGGAACGGGCTCGGGCAAGACGACGCTTCTCAATCTGCTCTCGGGCTACATCCCCCACAGCGAACGAATCGTAACCGTCGAGGACGCGGCGGAGCTCCGTCTCCAGCAGCCGCACGTCGTCCGCCTCGAGGCGAGGCCGCCGAACATCGAGGGGAAGGGCGCTGTGCCGATACGCGACCTCGTCAAGAACTGCCTCCGAATGCGCCCGGACCGCATCATCGTCGGCGAATGCCGCGGCGGCGAAGCTCTCGACATGCTGCAGGCGATGAACACCGGCCACGACGGTTCGCTCACCACCGTCCACGCGAACTCTCCGCGCGACGTCATATCGCGCCTCGAGACGATGGTGCTCATGAGCGGGATGGAGCTTCCGTCGCGCGCGATCCGCGAGCAGATCGCCTCTGCGGTCGACATCATCATCCACGAGTCGCGCCTTTCCGACGGCTCGCGCAAGGTCACTGCGATCACCGAGGTGACGGGGCTCGAGGGCAACCAGATAGTGATGCAGGACCTCTTCGCCTTCAAGCAGAGCGGCGTAGGCCCCGACGGGAAGATCATTGGCGAATTCAAGCCGACGGGCGCGATGCCCACGTGGTTCGACCAGCTTGCGGGACGCGGCATCAAGTGCGACCCGAGGATGTTCGACCCCGACTGCACTGCGGACTTCACCGTGGAGAGGAAGAAATGATCCTCTGGCTTTCAGTCGTCCTCTTCGGTCTCTGCTTCGCGGGAATCGCGTGGTATTTCTGCGCCGGCGTGAAGATCAAGTCCGGCTGGCAGAACGGCGAGAGCCCGCTCGCGAGATGGCTCGACCAGCGCAGGCGCGACAAGTTCAACGAGCAGCTCCCCGAGGCGCTTGCCACGATGTCGAACGCGCTCCGCGCCGGCTTCTCGATCTCCCAGGCGTTCGATTCAGTCGTCGCGCAGGGCGAAAAGCCGATGAGCGAGGAGTTTGCGATCCTCCAGCAGCAGCTCAAGATCGGCATGAGCTTCGAGGACGCGCTCGAGTCGATGTCGGGCCGCGTCGGTTCCGATGATTTGACGCTCGTGACGACGGCGATTCTCATCAGTCGCAAGACTGGCGGCAATGTTACTGAGATCTTCGACAAGATATCCGAGACGATACGCGGCCGCATGCGCATAGAGCGCAAGGTCAAGACGATGACGGCGCAGGGCCGCATGCAGGGGATAATCGTCTCGGTGATGCCCCTCTTCCTCGGCGTCGTCATGACGATCATGAAGCCCAAGCTGATGCTGCCGTTCCTGTGCAGCCTCCAGGGCGTCGCCTCGATAGTCGCGGTGATCGCCCTCATCACCGTCGGCTGGATAATTATCCGCAAGATAATCAAAATCGACGTCTGACATGCGGTTTTCGCCGTTCGTCGCCCGTCTTTTTTGGTATAATATCCTCTTAAACTTGCGAGTAGTAAGATGAAAGACAGATTTTTCGACAAGATCGACTGGGCGGCCTTCTGGACGGCTACGCTCGTCACGTTTGCAGTCTATTTCTTTACCCTTGGTCCTTCGGTAGGGCTTGAGGACTCGGGCGAGCTTGCGACGGCTGGCGCGCATCTCGGCGTACCGCATCCCCCGGGGTATCCGTTCTGGACGTTCTGCAGCTCCTTGTCGGCGTTGAAGTCGTCGCTCATGCGGTTGACCTTATGTCCCATGGTGGTGATGGTGTACTCCACCGCGTCGCCGAACATATCGAGCACGGGAACGCCGGAGCCCCAGGTGTTGATGCCGATGGTGTAAGACTTGGCCGCGGAAGCGTCCTTCTTGCCGTCGTCCGTCTTGGCCGGGGCGCTCTGTCCGCCGCAGGCAGCCAGGGCGAAAACCATAGCCAGCGCGAGCAGGAGCGCCAGCAGTCTGTTGCATTTCATTTTGTATCCTCCCTTGTTATTGTTCAATCTCTGTGGAAGTCCTCAAACTCCACCGAATGCAATTATAATACCCGGACGCTTGAATGTC
>CACWJS010000051.1 GCA_902761275.1 uncultured bacterium
TCTCATTGGTTCCACCGTTCTCGTCTGCGCATCTCTCTTCATGCTGTTCGGCAAGCGCGTCCTCGAGCTAAAGGGCGGCGAGGCGAAGTACTTCGCGGGAGTCTTTGGCATAGGACTCCGGAAGAGATTCCACTACGACTGCCAGACGAAGGTCTCGCGTGGAGCGGCGACATTCCAGCAGAAAGGACAAACGATTGAAGAGATACAGATTTCCCCTTCTGACGGCTCCGGCAAGATCCGTATCTTCGCGCTGACCGACGGCGACACGCTCAACTACATCCTCGAGTTCCTGCGCCGCGCCTTCCACTGATCCCGCGCGCGAAGATTTCGCGGCACGGTCGAAGCGTCAAATTTCCTGACGGACTTGCCTACAGGTTGGCAAACGGATTGCAGGAGAATCCGCCAGAGCCAGACGAAGGCCCAAACGAAGTGCGCGGCTCGCGCTTCGCACGCGGTGCACCAGGCGCCGCAGCGCCGCCTATCGTCGGCTTTGATTTCGCGGAAAGGGAAATGCGCCCTCTCGCACGGTCGACGCCGATCACGGTGACCTGAAGACGGTCGCCCGCCTTTACGACGGACGCAGGGTCTGAGACGAAATTGTCCGAGAGCTCGGAGAGGTGGATAAGCCCGTCCTGGTGGACGCCAATGTCTACGAACGCGCCAAACGCAGTGACGTTCGTGACGACGCCTTCGAGTTTCATCCCCTCCTTCACGTCCTCGATCTTGGTGACGTCGTCGCGGAACTTCGGCGGCTCGAAGGTCGCGCGAGGATCGCGCCCCGGCTTCACGAGTTCCGAGACGATGTCCTTCAAAGTCGGCTCGCCAACGTCGTTCGTGATGTAGCGACGGACGTCTATCTTCTTCGCCGCGGCGGAATTGCCGACAAGCTCGCTTACCGAAAGCCCGGCGTCCTCGGCCATCTTGCCAACAAGTGCGTAGCGTTCGGGATGCACGGCCGACGAGTCAAGCGGATTCGCCGCGCCGCGGATTCGCAAGAAGCCCGCGCACTGCTCAAACGCCTTGTCGCCAAGCCCCTTCACTTTCTTGAGGTCGTTGCGAGAGGAGAACTTGCCGTTTTCGTTGCGCCATTCGACGATGCTCTTTGCAAGCGTCGGCGTGATTCCGGAGACGCGCTCCAAGAGCGGCGCGGACGCCGTGTTGAGCTCGACACCGACGCCGTTCACGCAGGAGACTACGACTTCGTCAAGCTTTGCGCCAAGCATCGGTTGCGAAACATCGTGCTGGTACTGGCCTACGCCAATCGCCTTCGGGTCGACCTTCACGAGTTCCGCAAGCGGGTCTTGCAGACGGCGGCCGATCGAGATCGCGCCGCGCACGGTGAGGTCGAGGTCGGGGAATTCCTTGCGGGCGATTTCGCTCGCGGAGTAGACAGACGCGCCTGCCTCGCTCACGGAGACGACAATCGGCGTCGGGATCTCGGGGTGCTGCGCGTGAAGTTTCTTTAGCGTGTCGCGTACAAACGACTCCGTCTCGCGCCCCGCCGTTCCGTTGCCGACGGCGACTGCCTCAACATGGTATTTCGCAACAATCATCGCGACGGCCTTCGCCGCCTCAAGAGGATTCTGCTGCGGGAAGATTACTGTCTTGCCGAGATACTTGCCAGTCGAGTCGAGCATCGCAACCTTGCAGCCGGTGCGGATGCCAGGGTCGATTGCGAGGACTGCCTTTTCTCCAAGCGGCGAAGCAAGGAGAAGATGGCGCAGGTTTTCAGCGAACACCTCGACGGCCGCGCGGTCCGCCTCGGCCTTCTTGTCCACCGTAACGTCGATTTCACACGACGGCGCGAGAAGCCGCCTGTAGGCGTCGTGAGCGGCAATCGCAAGCTGTTCGTCGCATGCATCGTTGCGCCGCGCACCGCGAGCCGTCGACACGATTTCAACAATGCGCTCAACGACAGGATCTTCGTCGAGAACAAGCTTGACCCAAAGCACGCCTTCCTTCTGTCCGCGGCGAATCGCGAGATAGCGGTGCGAGGGAATCGTCGCAATCGGCTCCTCGAAGTCGTAGTACTGCTCGTACTTCGTGGGTTCTTTCGGCGCGGGGCTCGCGACTTCGCTCTTGACGCGCGAACGCCGGGCGAATTCCGTGCGCACGAAACCGCGCACGTCGGCATTGTCGGCGATACGCTCCGCAATTATGTCGCGCGCGAACTGAAGATCCTCGTCCGTCGGTTCGCCGCCATTCCACTCGAGCGAGCGCCCTTCCCAGATCGCATCCGCGAGCGGTTCGTATCCCTTCTCCTTCGCGACCTGCGCGCGAGTGCGGCGCTTCGGTTTGTAGGGCTGATAGATGTCTTCGAGGCGAGACTTAACGAAGCACCCGGCGATTGCGGCACGAAGCTCGTCTGTTAGTTTGCCTTGCTCGTCGATTGACTTGAGAACTGTCTCCTTGCGGGCCTCGAGTTCGGTGTAGTATTCGAGTCGATCCTTGATCTTGCCTATCGCGACTTCGTCGAGGTTTCCGTGGGCTTCCTTGCGGTATCGTGCGATAAACGGAATCGTGTTCCCTTCGGCAAGAAGCTTTTCGACTGCGGAGATCTGGCGAGCGTTCGCCCCGACCTCCGTTACCATTCGGTTTAGTATTTCAGCGTTCATTGGAAATTGTATAAGTTTCTTTTTAAGAAAAAATTTTTAACGCAGAGACGCAGAGACGCAGAGTAGCAGAGTTGTTAATTATGCGCTCCTTGCTTTTTCTGAAGTGATAAAAATTCGGCGTTGCTTGCGGACATGGATGTGTTGAGAATCAAGTGATCAAGGAATTCGACATTGAGCCGACGACAAATGTCTTTCAATTCGGTCGTAAGCAATAGATCTTCTTTGCTCGGCTCGAGACGCCCCGACGGATGGTTATGAGCGACAATGATAGAAGCAGCATCAACCTTAAAGGCGACAGACAGAACATCGAACGGCCTCACGGTCGCAGTGGACGCCGTTCCGAGAGATACAAGCATCGGCTCAGACAACATGCGGCGATCAGAATCAAGCGGAAGCACGAAGAAGCCTTCGCTCATTCCAGCAATAGAAACTGCCATGCGAAACACTCTCGCCGCGTCTGCGGCGGACGAAACCTTTGTTCCAACCATACGAACACGAAAGTCCGTTGCCGTCACCTGAAGTGTGAGATCGTGCGACATTTGCCACATGCCGATGTTGCCTCGGCATGGAATCGGTGTGTCAAACACGGCAATCTCGGACAAATCCCACCAATATGTATAACCCTCATCCCATGTCTCCGCTCCAGAGCGCTGGCGGCAAACGTAGTCGCATGTACCGACAATTCTACCTGGCCAGTCCTTGACATCGCTCCATGCAGGAACCCGTGTGAAGTCATCTTCAGACAACGATTTCGAAGCCCATTGAACAAAATTTCCAAATTCTTCACGGCAAAACGACTTCGAGCATCCGATGGCACATCTCCCCTTCTCCGGCTCAGGCATCATACTACGGTTCTCTACGCGCTTGATTCCAAGCATGATGAGAACAGCATATGGCCCAGTGCATGTAAAAGCGGAGGTCAGCATTCCCAAACCATTCTTCGTTTGCGCAACTTATGTTACTCTAAAATACGACAGGGGGACCCATGCACATGTTATTTATGCTTTCTGAATAATACCGCAGAAGGCTTCCATCCTACAGCAATCGCATCAGCCTTTTCAAGCCACCTACGAATACGATTCTTGGGCGCAACGCTTTCACCCCAATACTCAACAAAGAGGGCATCATCCATGCTTTTGGCCGCCTTTAACATGTCAGCCTCCAAAAGTTTAACCGCACGCATAATATACAATCCGCCATTATCGTCATTGCTTGGATTTGCAACGCTACCTGCAGAAAACAAATCTCTTGCTTGATGACACAAAACACCATGATACGAAAGCAAGAACATTACGGCGTCATCGTATTTCTTTTTTGCACGGCCAGATTTCAATATCTTAGGACATAACAATAAAGCCTCGGCACGGTAACGAATCTTATCTGCATCTGAAAGATTGGTATACAATCGTATGTTCAATGGCAGCGTGTGTTCGTCATTTTCATCTCCCATCCACCAAAGTCGCTCGTTGGGATGTATCTTTCGCGCATATGCTCGCACATACTTCATCTTGTCATTTATACCCATCTTAGAAAAGTCGGAATACGATACGCCCATCAACTCAAAAAGCGACTTGCGGCCAGTCGCTCCTTTGGGCGGCAACTCCACCTCAAAACGCGGCACATGTGACGTCCGAACATGTATCACGCTCTTTTCGTAGTCACCCCAACGAACCTCGGGCTTGCCGCCCATCTTGCCGAACACAATGTAGATATACTTGACGCTTTGGACTCGCTGAGACTCTTGTATGCTGTTGGCTATGCTCTTCCAAGTATCTGCAAGCGTGAACTTGACCTCAACACCATATTCTCCAAGCGCGATATCAGGGAATGCTTGTGGCGGCGAGTCGAAATCCACACGCATTCCTTTTTCATCTTTTAGCAGATCGTCCAACACTTCACGAACCCGATTCTCAAATTGAAGCGATGTCTTAAAACCTGACTTTCGCGCTTCATGTGTCAAACTGCCACAGCAGACGTCAAGCAACCTCTCAAAATCAGATCTTTTCATTTTGAACCCTCTAATACTTTCTGAATCTCTCGCGCAATATACCATGCCAAGACAGGCGGAACTGCATTACCAATTTGTCGCTCCGTCTCACGAATCCCGCATGGAAATACAAATGTGTCTGGAAACGACTGAATACGCGCTGCCTCGCGCATTGACAACCGTCTCGCCAACTTATAATGAAACTGGATGTTGCCGTGGCATTCTGCGCGTATCGTGTAGCCCGGACGATCTTCTATCATCCTGCGGCTTCCCTGTTCGCCCGATGGCGCCGCCTCGCTCCAAATATGTGAAAATGCCTTATCGATAGGCATCTTTTCAAGGTCATGCAATGCTTCGCCGCATGTTATCGGATTACCAGAAAGAGGAGCTGGGGGAGTGAACAAAGGCACGTCCTTTCGCGTGCCAACAAAAATAACCCTCTCGCGTGTTTGAGGAACACCATACTCTTCTGCATGATAAACCTTATAAGTGACATTGTAGTCTAACGACTCAAAATCGGTAAGAATTGTCTTGAAGGAATGCTCGTGCTGTTTGAGCATTAGACTCCCAACGTTTTCGGCAAGAAATACTTTCGGACGGCAGCGTCTGACTGCTTCAACAATGTAGGAATATAGGCTACTCCGTTTACCTTTAATCCCTTTCATTTTTCCATTGATGGATATATCTTGGCATGGGAATCCCCCTATGATTACATCTACATCAGTTGGAATTTCATCAATTTTCTCTTTAATGTCTCCACATACAACATGAGAACCAAGGTTGCGCACATAGGTTTTGCAGGCATTCGGATTCAGTTCGTTTGCCCATACGATATCAAACTTATTGCGTCTAAATTTTTTCCCAAGAAAATCAAACCCGCCTATAAAGCCCAAATCCAAACCGCCACATCCAGCGAAAAGCGATGCTACTCGATAACTTCCAAGCTCTGCTCTCGCGTATCTCATAATAGATTCTGGCATTAACAAATTGAATAATTCACACTGCACAGCTGCTTCGCCGATGCTAAGCTTTGTAGCGGAAATCTTGGCGAGATCGGAAGGAAGATACACCGCAAGCGGCGCGAACTCACCGTCAGCCTTAAATTGCTCAATGGCCTTCTTTACCTTTGCAGAGCGCCTGCCGAAGTCTGCCGTACGTGCAACCACGATTGGGTTTTCGAGCCGAGAGCCATACTCCTGGAACTTAGTCTTAAAAACGTAATACGCCTTATTCTTCGACGGACCGAGCTTTGCATACGTTGGATTTATCGAAAGGAACTCCTTGCGCGTCATCTTGCCGACGAACTCCGCCTCGAACACATGCCGAGTGCCTTTCATGTCTGCATAAAGCCACAGCTCCTTAACATGCTGCAAGTTGAGGGTTGTGCACGTCGAATTCTTTGCGTCCTTTGTGTTCTTTGTGGCTAAATCCTCTTCTCTCACAGGATAATTGTAAATACCATGCCGCTTAATCCATGCGAGCTGCTTCGCTTTGTATGTGCCAACAATAACGGCATCCGTTGACTCCTTAACTTGAGACTTCTTTGGAGTCACCTTGTGTGCCTTCTTCTTTAAAAGTCGTTCTGCCATTGTTGCATCCAAATTGACTTTCTGAATACAATATATTATAACAAATTATCCACGTTGGGTTTGCCACATCTCCGCATAATACCCTCTCTGGGTTCTGCTTCGGGGGGGATTGTCAGCGGGGCGAGCGGTGCGTCGTCGCCGGGAAGCGATTTCCAAGCGGCAGAATAGATCGGGACCCCCTGCTCGCGGAACATCGTCTCGAATTCAGTCCACACTTCCTTCGGACGCGGCATCGGTTCGACGCGCTCGTAGCGCACGTCAGTGGAAAAGCCCTCGCACACCTCGTCGAAATACTCCTTGTGGTCTGTCGCGAACTCGAGCTTGCCGCCGATCTCAAGGCGCTTCCAGAGCGCAGTACGGAAGAGCGGTCCGAAAAGCCGGTGCGAGTGGTGCTTCTTCTTCGGCCACGGATCGGGGAAGAACACGTAGACCGTGCGCGCATGGTGCGCGGGCAGGAGATAGTGGAAGGTGTAAAGCGCCTCAAGCCGCAGCACCTTCGCGTTTGCGAGGTTCGCCCTGCGGCACTTGCCGTCGAAAAGCCGCACGCGCTCGAGCATGCGCTCGATGCCGAGGAAATCGCAGTCGGGGTTTTCCGCGGCGCGGCGCGTGAGAAACTGCCCTTTCCCGCAGCCGACCTCGATCTCAAGCGGACGCGAAAGGTCGATCTCAAGAGGCCTACAGGGATCCTTTACGCGGATTATGTGCGCTCCTGGCGCTTCGCCGATCAATTCGCGGTGCATAGCTTGGCGAAAAAGAGAATGTACACGATCCAGTTGATCGCGAGTGAATAAAGGTTCGCGAAGAAATCGTCGATGACGATGCCGCGCCCGCCGGGGATTGACTGGAGACCGCGGCACGGCCAGGGTTTGACGATGTCAACGGCGCGGACGATGCAGAAAAAGACGACCATCGTCCACCACGGAAGATCGAGAATCGGAATTCCGATGAAGGCGATTGGATAAAGCATCCATTCGTCGGCCGTGATGCGGCCGTCGTCCTTGATTCCGAAATGACGTTCCGCGACATCGCAGAACGGAATCGCGAGAAGCGTGAAGCCGAGGCATGCGGGCATCTGGAGCCACAGCGGAAGCGCGGAGACGGCGTATGCGAGAGCAACGCCGGGGAGCGACCCAAAGGTCCCCGGCGCAAACGGCGCGACGAGGCCAAGACCGAAGCCCGACGCAACAAAAACACAGAATTTCTTCATCGGCGGATATTATACCAAATCACGGCGTTTAGCAGTTGCAAACGCGAAGACGGCGGTGGCGAGCGAGATCGCAACGGCGACAAGATACGCGGTCGTCCACGGCGTGGGTGAAGACGAGGTGAGAATCGCGTCGAAAAGGAAGTTCGAGGCGAAGACGCCGACGCCTGCGAGAATGAGGTTCACGAGCCCCTGGGCCTGGTTGCGCAGCATTGGCGGGGCGACCTCGTCAACGTACATCTGCGCGCCGACTACGAGAAGGCCGAAGATGAGGCCGTGGACGACGATACCGCAGAAGTCGAGCGCGGCAAAGCCGTATGCGGAGGAAATCGCGAAGAAGACGTTGCGAAGCGCGAGGACAACGAGCGCGACGGCAAGAGAGCGCCTGTAGCCGATCCACCTGAAGATGAGCGGCACGAGAAGCATGAACACGATCTCCCCGACCTGGCCGATGTTCATCGTCGTAGTGAGATACCGGTAGCCGGAATCCTTAAGGTAAGCGGCGCAGTAGACGTTGTACCACTGGAACGGGATCATCGCGAGCAGAAGGATTATCGCAAACGAGCGGAACGCCCTGTCGCGCAGAAGGACGAGCGCGCCAAGCCCAAGCGCGTCGCCTACCGATATCGGCGTTCCCCTCGCCTGCGGAGCCGTCCTCGGGAGGACAAAGGAGAAAAGGCCGGCGGCGAACGTCACAGCCGCGCCTCCCGCGAATATCCACGGCGAAGAGTCGAATGTCTTGAATCCTGCCGCCGCTGCGGCGAGCGAAAATACGCAAGAGGCAATCCAGCCAAGCGTTCCGAATATGCGTATTCGCGGGAAGGCGTCCTTGCTCACATGGGCCATTGCGACAGTCGCCGTGAGCGCCCATGTCGGCATGTAGAAGAACATCACGAAGAGGAGCATGACGAAGAGAAGCGCCGGCGAAATCACGAAGAACGCCCCAGCGAGCAGCGCCGCAGAGGAGAAGTAGCATATCGCGAGCACGCGCTCGGCGTTGAGACAACGGTCCGCGAACATGCCGACGAGCGGAGAGGCGAACGTGCCTATGCCCATAATGAGCCCGCACCAAAGGGTCCAGTTCTCGCCGCCCTGCAGCGACCTGACATACGGGAGCATGGGAATAAACCACACGGGCATGGCCATGTACTCGAGGAACATCATCGTCGCAAGGACGACAGTCCGCCTGTTGACGCAGCCGCTCATGACGCGCTTCCGGTAGCCGCTTCAACCTCGGCCTTTGCATCACGGTAGAATACGGCCTGGCCGATTGCGGCATAGATACCCACAAAGGCCGATATCGCAATCGTCATGACGACCGAACCGCCCGCCACAAGAATTGAAACAAGACTTGGCACAGCGTCCTCTTCCTGGATTCCGAGCATGCAAATGGCCATAATCATCACAGCTAAAAACACAAGCAGATACCAGCAGATGTACGAGAGCCCAAAAACGACAAGATGACACTTACGTCCATGCATAAGTTCACAGCTCCGCTTGATGCAGTCATTTGCGCCCATGTCGGGGTTTTCGGCCTTTACATACCACGCAAGAGCATAGCGCAGGCACGCAATAATGCCGGGTATGATCAGGAGCAACGCCCAAAGAAAGACTTTGATCATCATCAGTACCGTGAGCCAAAGCATTTCAAGAGGCCTTGCGAAGCCGCCGAACGCACCAGAGAACCACCCTTGGGTCTCGCCCTTTACGCATTTAAGAAGCGTAGTGATCATGCCAAACGCCACGATTCCCTGGAAGAGATAGTTGACAAACGCCGAAATGCCGCTCGCGAGTGTCATCCGCATTGCCTCGTGGCCTGAAGCGATAGCGAGATCAACGCCAGACCGCTTGGCCTCACGCTGCGCCTCCCTGAACGACTCCCATGTCTGGATTCCAGCGGCTTCAAAGACATAATCGAGCCCGACGACTACGGCGATCATGATCGCATACAACACTATGCCATTGAGAAGAATCTTCCAGCCCCACTTCGAGCCAGTCATGATTTTCCAGGCATCCTGACGCATTTCCCAACATGATCTCATCTTTGTCTCCTATAGGTTTTGTCTAAATTCTTTAAGAACATTTGATTCCACACTCCTGTTCTTTGTGGCCTACTTCCCTACCTTTTCTCTTCTCTCCTGTTTCTCCTGTTCTTTGTGGCTATATCATTACCAATTCTCTACTCTCCTGTTTCTCCTGTTCTCTGTGGCTTATTACGCCAGCGCCGCAAGCACCTCTGGCAAAAGCTGCTTCTTGCGCGAGAGGACGCCTGGCATCAGAAGGACGCCCGACTCCGCGCGGCGGTAGGGAAGTGCGCGGCGAACTGCCTCGTCGCCCTTGAATAGAAGCTCGGAGTTGCCGCGCACCGGATCTGTCACCATAAGCGCGGCGAAGTCGAGGCCGTTGCTCTTCATCGCCTTCTCAAGCGCAGCGGCGAGTTCCGACATGTGGCGGTGGAACACTGCGAGATGCGACTCCTCTATCTGCGCGAGCACGAACTTACGACCGCCCTCGGTGTAAAGCTTCGCGTCGGCCGCTACCGCTTCGTCGGCGGACATCGACGTGAGCGGAGAGGCGACTGACATGAGCCCTTCCATTATCGACGTGGCGGATTCGCCGCAGAGCTTTTCGAGCCATGCGCACATCGCGCGGTCGTCTTCGGTCGTCGTGGGCGACTGGAAAAGGAGCGTGTCGGAGACGATGCCGGCGATGAGGACTCCCGCGACTTCCTTCGTAGGCCGTTCACCTGCGCCGCGGAACATCCGCGCGACGAGCGTGCAAGTCGAGCCCACGACGTCTGCCGTGTACTTGATAGGGTCCTTCGTCGCCGCGAACGAAATCCTGTGGTGGTCGACGACTTCAACAACGGGGATTTCTTCAAGCCCGGGGATGCCCTGCTCCGTCTCGTTGTGGTCGACGAGAATCATCCTCGCCGGCGGCGGTTCCGCAAACGCGCGCTTGAGGACTGTTCCTACGAGAACACCCTTGTCGTCCACAACGGGAAAATGGTTGTGCGCATTGCGGACGGCGGCGGAGCGTATGTCGTGGACACGGTCGTTTTCGGAGAGGACCTGGCTGCACTGGTGAAGCGGCGCCTTGCCAACCGGAATCGAGAGATCGGCCTTTTCGATGAAGAGCGAGAGGAGCTTTGCGGGCGAGAGCATCCCTACGAACTTTCCTGCGGAGTCCTTCACGGGAAGAGACGATTCACCAGACTTCTCAAGCGCCTTTAGCGCGTCGACAAGCGACAGACCAGCGTCAATCATAGGGACAGACGTGTCGACGAGATCTCTGACGCGCACATAGACGTCGCGCTTCGGCCGGACGCCCTTAAGATGGAAATGCTCGAACACCCACTTCGCGCGCGGCGGCAGACGTCCAGCGCATATTGCCTCGACGTCGCTCATGCCGGTACGCCGCCTCAGGTCGGCAAGCGCATATGCGCTCATGACCGAGTCGACGTCAGGATTCCTATGCCCGCATACAAAAGTCTTCATCACCAGTGTCTCTTGCTTTCTTTCATGCGCATTATATCAAAATTTCAGAAGTAACGCGACGAAGAAGCGCCACTACTAAATGACAAACACTTCTATTTGACTAGCTTGTAGCCGACGCCGCGAGAGTTGACTATGAGTTCGCCCGCGCGACCAAGTTTCGCCTTGAGACGCTTTGCGATGCACCGGACGGCGTTGTCGTCGCCAATATACCCTTCTCCACGCAAGGCCGCGAAGATCTCGTCAAACGAGAAGCACCTGCCGCACTCCGAAGCAAGGAGCCGAAGGAAAAGCGACTCCGACTTCGTGAGCTCCTCGGAAATGCCGTCACCTGAAGCCGTCATCGTCGCAAAATCGATGGTAACGCCGCCAAGAGCGAGGACATCGGCGCGAGGACGAACTGCGGACGCACGGCGCAGGGCTGCCGCTACGCGGGCAAGCAGTTCTTCAGGAGACTTCGCCTTGTCGATGTAGTCGTCTGCGCCAAGGCCGAGCGCGCGTACTGCGCCGACGTCGGACGGCATAGCCGTGAAGAAGAGTATCGGAACCAGCGGGTCGGACTTACGTATCTCGGCGCAGGCGGCGATGCCGTTCATCTTCGGCATCATCACGTCGAGAAGAACGGCGTCAGGGCGATGCTCCTTGAACTTCGCAAGTGCTTCCTCGCCGTCGCGTGCTGTTCTAACTGCATATCCCTCGCCCTCGAAAAGAACGCGAAAGCCCCTTCGTGCTGCCGGTTCGTCTTCGGCGATGAGTATCTCAGCGCGAGGCGCCACGACGTTATCCCTTCCTGACGAGAACACCGTCTTCAAGCGAGAGCGTGCGGTCGCAGACCGCCGCGGCCGCAGGCGAGTGGGTAACCATCACAAGCGAGGTTTTGCCGTCGCCAGAAAGCTCGGAGAGCATGCGAAGGATATCGGCGCCTGTCATCGCGTCAAGGTTGCCGGTCGGCTCGTCGGCAAGAACGAGCGCAGGGTCGGTGACGAGCGCGCGGGCAAGCGCGACACGCTGGCGCTCACCACCAGAAAGCTCTGCGGGAAGGTGGTCAAGCCGCTTGCCAAGACCGACTTTCTCAATGAGATCACGCGCACGCGCCTCACTCGCTGCCCGTGTCGCAAGTGCCGCCGCGCGACGAGCCATCGTCGGGAGAAGCACGTTTTCGAGAACGGTAAGCTCGGGCATCAAGTGGTAGGACTGGAACACGAAGCCGAAGTTCTTCGGGCGCGAGACCGTTCCCGAAGTCGGTTTCAAGAGCCCGCCGAGGATGTTTAGAAGCGTCGACTTGCCAGCACCCGAGCGCCCGACGATCGCAACCTTCTCGCCCTCGCGGACGGAAAAGCTCACGCCCTTCAAGACCTCGATGGGCTTCTGCCCCGGGATCTTGAATTTCTTCGTCACATCCAATGTACTTAGCACTACCATTTCAACATCAACTTTGAACTACTCCAACGCCTTGACTGGGTCCTTAGTCGAGGCGATGAGAGCGGGGATGAACGATGCAAGAAGCCCGAACGCATAGACGAACGCGACAGCCCAGAGGATATCCGAGAATATTACGCGGTGCGGTATCTCCGCGAGCCCGTAGACCGACTCGGGGAATACGGGAACACCTATCGAACCAAGCCACTCGACGATGCGCTGGAGGTTTGAAAGAACTCCCCAGCTCGCAAGAAGCCCGAGAACGATCCCCGCCGTGCATTGGACGAGCCCGTGCGTCATGAATACGCCCATTATCTCACGGTGCGAAAAGCCAAGCGCCTTCAAAAGCCCGATCTCAGGCGTCTTTTGGACAGTGAGAACAAGGAGCGTGTTCATCACGCAGAAGAGCGCGACGAGGGAAATGAGAAGCAGGAGAACCGCCGTCATGTTCTTCTCGACGGCAAGCGCGGCAAATAACTCGCGGTCGGCCTCGCGCCAGGTGAGGGCGCGGACATGAGTGGAGGAGTTAGCGAGTGGGGGGGTGGGGGAGTTTGCAGTTTCCACGACCGTATCGACAAGAGCGCGGAATTTCGCGGGGTCAGTCGGGCAGTCAGTCTTGACGTGGATTGCGAAGACGCCCTTCTCAAGCCCCATCAAGTCGCGCACGTTCGCGAGCGACGCAACTGCATAGCCGGAGTCGTAGTCATACTGGCCACATGAGAATATGCCGACGACCTTCCACTTGATCGGGAGAAACACCTCGTCCTGCGAGGCAAGAGTCTTGGGGGAATAGACGGTAACCTCGTCTCCTACCCAGCAACCGAGCGTTCGCGCCGCATGGACGCCGAGCACGATCGAGTCGCCCTCAAGGTCGAAAGTGCCGGCACGAGGTGCGCCGATCTTGTAGGCCGCAGTGAAATCACCCGCGTCAACGCCGAGAAGGACTGGCGCAAGCACGCGCTCGCGGTGCGAGAGGAGAACGCGCGTGTCGACCTCGGGCGTAACGCAAGTGACACCAGGAAGCGCACGGACTGCAGCAGAGATCTTGTCCTCGTTAGCAACCACGTTGCCCCGCACCGGAAGAATCGAGATGTGCGGCTTGAAGCTGAGGATCTTCTTCTCCCACTCGTCGCCAAAGCCAGTCATCACGCTTCTCACGATGATAACGGCAGCAACGCCGAGCATTACGCCAAGAATCGAAACGCACGTGATGACCGAAGCGACAGAGCGCTTCGGCTTAAGGTACTTGGTAGCCAAGAAAACAGAGAAGCTCACGTATTAAAGTTGAAAAGTTGAAAGGTTGAAAAGTTGAAAGGTTGAAAGGTTGAAGAGTTGAATGGTTGAGCCTAAGTTTGTCAGTCGGTCGGGTTGTTTTTAACGCTGGATCGCAGAAAATGCTAGATGGTTTTTAGCGTTGAGAAGTTGTCTTCTTCCAACTTTTAACTCTTCAACTCTTCAACTTTTCAACCTTTCAACATTCTCAGATGTCGACCGTAACGGCGACGTCCTTAGACTTGTCGATCGCCTGCGCCGCGTCTTCGCCGCCTGCACCGGCTTCATCCGCACCGGCCTTGACCGACGTCGTCGGGAGATAGCGGTAATAGACCATCAGCTGTAGCGCTGCAAGGCAAGTGTCCATGTACGGCCGCGAAGTGTGCGCATCCTTGTTCTCAAAATATCCCTGCTTATGCTCCTTGCCCGTGTAGTCCTGCACCTTCTCGGGAAGGTCCTTGATAAGCGACGGATAGAGCTTCTTCATGGCGACGTTCCAGTTTTGCCACGTTATTTCGTCGTTTTTGAGCGCCCCCGCCTTCATCCCCGCCTGATACTTGCACTGCGTCGCGTAGTAACAGTAATACTGGGGGCAGCCACCAGGCGATTTGGGAGCAAGGTCAGCGGCGTCGAATGCGGGCTTCCAGTCGCGCATGACCTCAAGCGCATTCAGCGACTCTGGCTCGCTGCCACGACCGAGAAGCTGCATCGCAAGCGTACCGACGCCGGCGAGGCCAGTACCGCCGCCGTTGTTGTTAGGAGTCGGCGTGTAGGTGAAGCCGCCAGACTTCGAGTAGCTGCGCTTCTTGAGGCAGTTGATTGCCTTGTTGATCGCCGTCTGGAGCCCTTCGGGATGAAGACCCGCCATCTTGCCGGCCTTTAGCGCCTGAATCGCCCAACCCATAAACGAGAGGTCGTCGCGTGTCGAACTCTTGTTGATCTTGTAGTCCCAGCCGCCCGTCGATGCCTGGTTTTGTACAATGCGGGATAGGCACTGGTGCGCAGCTTCCTTGCAGTTCGGGTTTTTCGTCATGCCGTAGGCCTCGCAAAGGGCATACGTCGCGATGAGGAAGCTGTACTCGTTGCCGTCGGAGCCGCGGAAGCGAGGGGTACCGTCCTTGTCGGTGTAGATGTTGCTGATGAGATAGTCTATCGCCATCTGCACGGTGGGACCAAAGTCGCGCTTGTAGGGCGAGGGGGAGCCCGGGTATTCGCCGTGCGCAAGGTACGTAAGTATGGCAAACCCGGTGTTTGCTATCTTGTTGCCGCCGCCCCAGCTGCCGTCGGAGTTTTGCTTGGCCTTGAGCCACCAAAGCACCTTCATGACGCATGCCTCGGTGTTGGCGTCGCCGTAACCCGCGCCACCGCGCGTAGCCGCGCCAATCGAGCCGGGCGTGCGAGAGCCAGTCATTGACTTCATCGTCACGGGCGACTTTACGATGGCAACCGAGTCCATCGTTGCAGGTTTTACGGAGACCTGCGTAGACGGCGGAGTCGGCACGGGTGTCACTGTTGCGACGGGGTTGGGATTTGGCGTGTCGACGGTGATCTCGACTTCCTCCATCGGCGGGGGCTCGATATCGTCCGGCGGAATCTCCTCTTCCTCTTTGAGCTCCTCGGTCTCTTCCTCGACACTGGCAATGTTGACCTCGATCTTGTCCTTCTTCTGGCCCGATATCATCGTCACGACGCAGAGCACGACGCCGAAGAGTACCGGAACTATGATTGCGACAAGCGGGGCTGAAAGGCGCTGGAGCTCGATTCGCGCAAGCTTGTACTCACGGGTGTCGTGGGGTTTGCCAAGACCCGTGAACATGTCACCAAGACGTCTGAAGAAGCCCTTATCCTCGTACTTCTTCGCAATCTCGTCGAGATCAATGGCGACCTCTTCTTCAATTATTTCTTCTTCGCTCATGTCTCTTCCCCTCGAAATGAACAATTACATCGTGAACACGCTTACGCTGAAAAGTTCGTTGTGATAGCAGATGTCCAAGACGTCGACAAGAGCCTTGTGCGGGCTGTCCTCCGCGCACTTCACGATGATGGGCGTAGTCTTCTTGACCTTTGCAATCTCCTTGAGCGCGGTGTCGAGCTCGGAGCGCCTGACCTCACGCTTGTTGTAGAGGATTACGCCCTGAGGACTGCCGTCGTAGCGGCGGCCGATCTCGATATTGACCGTGATGTCGTCCTTGACGTCATCATTCTTGGCATTAGGCGGTGCCGGAGCAGGACGGTTGCAGTTTAGCTTGGAGAATATGTCCTCCTGCTTGATCGTGACGACAAAGAAGATGATGAGCTCGAACACAACGTCAATCATCGGCGTCATGTCGAGCTGAGGGTTTTCCTGTGGTTTTCTCGCCATTTCGATGCCTCCGCTACTTCCTTATCTTGCGCAGACGCTTTCGGGCGTGGGTCTTGTCTTCCTGGACGGCGACAAACGAGATCTTCCATACGCCCGCCTCGGTGCACGCGTTCATGACCTGCGCGACCGCCTTATGCGGCACTGCGAAGTCGGCGCGAACCATCACCGGGAAGTCCTTGTACTTCTTGACGCGCTCCCTTACGCGCCTCGAAATCTCCGCCGGAGTTATCTCGATGTCGCCCATGGAGATGCGGGGCTTGCCCTTCTTCGGCCCGCTCTGGTGGAGGCCGATGTCTATCTCCATGTGCGTTGGCGGCAGTTCATCCGGCGTCAGCACGATGCCGTGCTTGCCGTCCTCCAGCTCGATCGACTCGTCCTTCTTCTGCGCCTCGACGAGCGTGACGACGAAGAAGATGATGAGTTCGAACACGACGTCGTGACGACGAAGAAGATGATGAGTTCGAACACGACGTCGATCATCGGCGTCATGTCGAGCTGCGGGTTTTCCTGTGGCTTTTTGCCCATGGCTTTGTTCTATGTTGTCCCTTACGCCATCTCGGCCGCGCCCTCCTCGGGGGCGACTTCGACGTTGCGGAGGCCGTTCAGGAACTCCATCGTGACGGCAGTCATGCGGAGAATGAGGCGGTTCGCGTTGTTGCGGAGCGAGTAGAACACGGTGATCGTCGGAATCGACACGATAAGGCCGCCGGCGGTCGTCCAGAGCGCCTGGCCGATCGAGCTTGCGAGCGCGGCCGCGTCGCCTGCGCCGCCTTGCGCGAGGGCCTGGAACGTCAGAATCATGCCTTGCACCGTACCGAGAAGGCCGAGCGACGGGCCGAGGTTCGAGCAGACCGAAACCCACGTGAGGCGCTGCATAAGCTTCTCCTGCTCAAGGTCGGAAGCCGCGTTGACCGCCTCCTGAATGACATCGAAGCCCTCCTCGACGTGCTGGAACGCAGCGGTGAGGATGTTGGACATGACGGACGGGGTGTTCTGGCAAGCCTCCATAGCCGCAACGATGTCGCCTTCGCTCATCGCCTTCTGGACCTGGTCGATGAGGCGGGCGGGCATGAGCTTTTCGGGCTTGATGAGGATGAAGCAGTCGACGGAGAAGTAGATTGCAAGCGCACCGTCGCCGAAGAGGGCGAACCACAAAAGCATACCGACGACGCCAGAACCAAAGACGATGTCAACGAAGCCGCCGCCCTTCTTGCCGCTCGACTGCGCCGTGTTGGCACTGACGGCCTCACCACTGTCGGTGCTCGTCAGCTCCTGCCCCATTGACTGGAGCGCCGCCATCGGAGCCACGCAGGTTCCGACGAGGATCATGAATGCCATCAACGATTTTCTTGCCTTGCTCATTTGTTTGTTTCCTTCGGTGGGTAGTTAAGTAGTTAGGTAGTTAAGTAGTTACGTAGTTAAGTGGTTACGTAGTGGTAGAGGATTAGAGTTTGCGGGACTGGGAACGGAGCTGCTCTGCACGAGCGGCCTGGCCGAGCTTGTCAAAGCAGTCCGCCGCACGCTGCATCGCGTCGATTCGCGCATCGCGGCACGGCTCGTCGGCGTACATAAGGACAACCCTGAGATATGCGTCGGTGAGGGCCTTGCGGCAGCTCTCCGGCGACGTTCCCTCGGAGGCGAGAATCATGTCGCCGCGCATGACGAGCGCGTTTGCGCTCGCAGCGCGGTCGCCGCTAATCGCCGCCTTCTTGACGAGCCCTTCAAGCTGCTGGGTCTTGCCGAGCTTGAGGAGCGCCTGCCAGTAAGCCGGGGCGAGATCACCCTTCCATGCGGCGGACTTGTCCTCGTTGATGATGCTCGTCGCAATCTCAAACGCCTTCTGTGCATTGTTCGCCGAAATGTACGCCTCGACGAGATAGCGACCAGCGGGCTTGTCCCACACAAGCATCTTGTAGTCCTGGACTATCTTCGTCAAAACGCCAATTGCCGCGGCGCCATTGCCGCGTTTGACGTTCTCGACGGCCTTGTCATAGCCAGCGGGCTTTTCGATGTCGAGCTCCTCGACATCGCCAATGGGATACTCGGCGCTGACCATCGTATTCCCCTTCTTGAACGAGATGGCGTACGACTTCGAGCGGCCCTGCCACTTGATGTCGCCCTTCTTGGAGTCGGTAGCCGTGTGAATCGTGCCCTGAATAGCCCAGAGCGGCGAAGTCGCTGCGGCAACGGCTAACAGAATCATCAGTCTCTTCATTAGTTCTTCTCCTTATAAATTAGTTTTCGTCGGCGGGCTCGGCGGCGGGTTCAGCTGCGGGCTCGGCAGCGGATTCAGCAACGGGTTCAGCCTCAGGCGCTGCTGCGGGGGTTTCGTCGCCTTGCGACTCAGCGGGCGCGGGAGCGGCGGCCTTGCCACCGGCGGCCTTGGCCTGGTTCATGGCGTTCTGCACCTCGGTGCGCGCCTTGCCGTTCGGGAAGAGGTCAAGATACTCCTGACCGAACTTCATGATGTTGTCGGCGAAGTCGCTGCCGAGTTTCGCGCAAAGCGGGATAAGCGTCGCATAGCAGCGTTCGAGGTTCCCGAGCTCGCCAGCGGACATCTTGTCGGCTGGGTGGTTCTCGTCGACGCAGTGCGCCTGCAGGAAGCCAAGGAGCGTCGATGCCGCGGTACGGCCGGACTGTTCGGCCTCTTCCTTTAGTCCCATCGCCTCTTCCGCCGCCATCTGCCGGAGCTTGACGTCGGCCGACATCAAATCGACGGTGTCCTGCTCCCACTGCGGCTTGTTCTTCCAGTAGTTGCGAAGCTTCTTGACGGAGCCGATGGCCTTGCCAAAATGCTTGGAGCGGAGGTTGGAGTCCTTCTCGGTGCGTCCCTGCTCGGAAGCGACATCTATCATGAGCTGGTGTGCGTCGACGGCGATGGACATCTTGGCCATCTTCTCGTCTTCGAGGAACTGGTCGAGAGCGTCGCGCGCCTGAGGGTACAACTTCTGCTTGTAGAGTGCTTTCGCCTCGCCAAGGCGCGCCCTCGCGACAACAAGAAGCTGGTTGGTGCCGGCCTTGTGGATCGCCTTCTCGAACGCATCGTTCGCGAGCGACCAGCTCTTGGCCTCGATAAGCGCCTCGCCCGCGTTGACGAACTGCCACGCGGTATATGCGCCGTCGGTACGAAGCATCTCGGCGTAGATATCGGTGCCCTCCTTCTTCATGCCCATCTCGATGAGCGACTTCGCAAGCTGGGGCTTCGCGTTCTTCGCCTCAGGCGAGTTGGGGAACGCCTTGGAGAGTCGGTCGAGGGCGTCGCGCGACTTTTCGGCGTCGCCGAGCGCCGTATAGATCGTGCCGAGGCGGACGTAGGCGTTCGTCGAATAGCGCCCCTCGGGATAGGCAGAGAGATAGTCCTCGTAGCTCTTCGCGGCGTTTTCGCGGAACATCTGGAGCTTCGCCTCGGGTTTCGTCATGCGGCGCCAGCAGTCGCCTACGAGGAAGAGGGCCTGCTCCCTCAGGAGATTGTACTTCGCCTTGTCGGCCTTGGTGAGCGAGGGGTCGGCAAGCGCCTTGTCGGCCTTGTCGGCGAACGCGCGAAATTCCTTTATGCCGCGCACGATCTGGGCGGAACCTGCGGTAAGCGCCGCAGTGACGGCCTCGGGCGTCTCGTTGGTCTCTGCGCCGGAAACGATGTCGAAGCCCTCCTTCTGGTACATCTGGGCGAGCGCCATGCGTGCCTGCTCGCGCGCGATGCCGTCCTTCTCGACCTCGACGTACTTCTTCATCGTGGCAATCGCCTCGGCCTGTTCGCCGAGCTTGGAATGGCAGTAGGACTCCTGGGAATAGGACGTCGCGTAGTAGAGGGAGTTGGAATAGTGCTGCTGGATGATGCCGCAAAGCTTTATCGCGTCGGCCCAGCGCTCACCCTGAATCGCCTCGCTGAGCAACTGGGAGGCCTGGTTCGGGGCGCTGACGTGGCGACGGTAGTTCTTGAGGAACTCGCCGTAAAGCCGGTCGGCGCGGGCAAGCTGGCCAAGCTGCTTCTCAAACGCCGCAAGGCGAAGAACCGCTTCGCCGGCCATCGTCATTAGCTCGCGGTCCTTGAGCCCCGCGAAGCGCTCGGCGAGATAGCCCTCCATCGCGTCGGCGTCAATGCGCCAGTCGATGGCCTTAGGATCGTCCTTGTTGGCCTGAATAAGCCCGAGAAGCCCGCGGATCACCTCTTCGACGGCGTAGATCGACTCCTTGACCTCGGGATAGCGCGAGAGGACCTCGAGATACTCCTTGATCGCCTCCTCGACCTTGTCCTCGGCCATCTTCTCGGCAGGCGAGCGGAACTGCATCTGGCGAACTTTCGCAAGCTGCTCTGGAGTGATTACGACACTGAGCTTCGCGCCGTAGTTCTTCTCGGCGAACTCCTTGATCTTCTCGGACATCTCGCCGGCGTCTGCGGCCCACGTCGACTCGGGGTACTGGATGAAAACGTTGAGCGCATGGTTGTATGCGCCAAGGCCGTTACGCTTGCCGGAAGACGTCTTGTCGCCAAAAAGAAGCGCCTTCACGCGCTCGTCGTCGCGTTTCGGCTTCTTGTACTCGACCTGTGCCTCGTCCCACAGCATCTTAGCGAGCATGAAACGGCAGAGCGGCATCGGCGAGAACTTTCTGAGGCCCTCCTTGCCCTCGGGGTCGAAATCGACGATCGACTGGTGGAGCTGCTCAAGCTGCGGCATGTACTCGTTGATCGTCTCCTGCGCCTTGGCGACGTCGCCCCTCAGGAGCTCGGCATTTGCCTTCATCGCGATGGCGCGGCCGAAGTAGACTGGGCGGTCAGACTCCCACAGAAGAGCGTCGATGATCTTCTTCGCGGGATCGATGTACTGCTTGCGGTTCTTGACGTCGGGCTGGTCGGTCGCGAGCTTCAGGTACATCTCGGCCGTCTCGCAAGCGACGTTGCACCAGGTGTTCGCGTCGTCCTCGCTCTTCTTCTTGTTGATCTGCGAAAGGAGCCCAGCGTAGACCTTGACGGCCTCTGCGAAGCGCTTGTCGCCGACGAGAATCTGGCCCCAGGCATAGCACGCCTGCATGTAGAACTCGCGGATCTCCTTAGTGGGCTTGGGGAACGCCTTGAAGAACTCGTCATAGATCTTCGAGCACTCGGCCTTCTTGCCGCGGAAGAAGAGGTTGTTCGCGACCTCGAGACGAGCCGCCCAGTATTTCGGGCCGGTCCTGTCGGGAAGCGCCGCGATCTTCTTCTCGGCCTCTTCAAACTTGCCGAGCGAGAGCATGCCGCGGACCTCGATGGCGAAGAACTTGGTCTCGGACTCGGGCCATTTCTTCTTCGTCGCCTCGATCACGGGCTCGGCAAAGTCGGGATACCCGTACTCGATCAGCGCCTCGACATAGCGGATTTCGAACTCAAGAGCCGGATCGGTCTCCTCTACGGGAGCCTCGGCTGCTGGCGCGGCAGCTGGTTCGTCGGCAGCGGAAATGAACGACGCGACCGGCGACACTAACAGTGCCGTGCACCCAAAAACGAATGATACCTTTCTGAACATCATGGCATTAGTATACTACATTCTACGTCTAAAGCGCAAGCGAAAACCACGGATCTGTTCGCGCATAAAGACAAGCGAAATAACGCCGTAGACGACGGCGCCAAGCACGATGAGCACCGCAAGGGCCGCAATCGCAGGGCCATTGGCGACAAGCGGCTTGGCCGCCGCGACGGCAAACCCCATTAGGATCGAAGCCGCAAGCATCTTCAGGAGCGGGCCCGGTGCGCCCGGTGCGCCGATCGCGCCAAAGGCCTTGCGCAAACCGAGCGAGCCGTTGCGACGCCGTGCGAGGGCGACGAGGATCGCGCAACCGATCGCGGCGCACAATACCGTCGAGAGCGCAAGCCCGACGTGCCGCCACTCCACGGGAAGGAGCCACACGGCGAGGACGTTGAGCACGGCGTTGACGATGACGGTGTAGACCGTGACGCGCAAGGGGGTCTTCATGTCGTTCTGCGCCTGGAACCACGGAACCATCGTCTTCTGGAAGCCGAAGAACCCGAGCCCTACGGCGTAGACGGCGAGCGCGCGCGACACGCGCACCGTCGCCACCGAGTCAAAGGCGCCGCCCTGGTAGATGACGGCCGTGATCTCGGGCGCGAGGACGAAAAGCCCCGCCGCCGCGGGGAGCATGACGAACATAAGCGAGACGACGGACGACGAGAGCGCCTCGCGCGCGCCATCGACGTCGCCCTTCGCGAAAAGCCCCGCGAAAGTCGGAAGGAGCACGGTGCCGAACGCGACGCCGATTACGCCTAGCGGGAGGTCCATTAGGCGCTCCGCGTAGCCGATGACGCCCGCCGCCCAGTCGCTCGCGAGCTGCGCGAGAAGCTGGTCGAGCATGTAGTTGATCTGGATCGCCCCCGCGCCGAGCGCGGCAATGCCGAGGTTCTTCCAGACGAGCACGACCTTGGAATCGCGCCACCCGGAGAACGAGAGGCGAGACGAGACGCCTGCCTTGTGCATTCGCCAGAGCATAAACGCCATTTGCGCGGCGCCCGCGATGAGAATCGCCATCGCGACGCGGTGGATGCGCTGGTCGAGCCGATAGTCAGTGAAAATCCCGGGGAGGAAGTCGGGATAGGCCTCGTGGACTTTCCCCGACAGCGCCAGCCACGCAAGGATGCCGATCCAGAAGAAATTGAGAAGGCACGGCATGAAGCTCGACGCCTTGAACCGCCCGAGCGCGTTGAGGACTCCCATTCCGAACGCCGCGCCGCAAATGAAGATCATATAGGGGAGAAGCGTCTTGACGAGACGAATCGTCAGGAGAAGACGCGGCGTATCCTTTAGCCCCAGCGAATCGCGGAAATGAACGACGACCTCGAGCCCTCCTATGAGGAGAAGGACGATTGCGCCGAGCATCAGGAGCACCATCGTCATCACGGCCCGCGCGAGGCGAGACGCCCGCTCAAGCGAATCAGACTCTACCTCGCCCTTGAAGACCGGAACGAACGCCGCCGTAAGAGCCCCCTCGCCAAAGAGTTTCCTGGCCATATTGGGTATGGCGAAGGCGAGGGTGAAGGCCGCCTGCTCGACCCCTGCGCCGATTAGGCGCGACTGAAGCATCTCGCGAACGAGCCCGAGGACGCGGCTCAGCATGGTGAACGCGCCGACAGTGAAGACGTTCGCGAGTGTCTTCTTTGACGACATCAGACGAGCGTCTTCGCGACGTTGTATACGTTTTCAGGCGTAAAGCCGAACTTGGTGGAGAGCGTCTGGTAGGGAGCGGACGCGCCGTAGTGGTCGAGCGTCACGTACGCCGTCGTGCGGAAGTCGAGGCGGAAGCGGTCAAGCCCATAGCGAACGCCGGCCTCGACGATGACGCGGCGCTTCATTTCCTGCGGCATGACGGCGCAGCGGTATTCGGGCGTCGTCTCGAGGTAGAAGCGCTCGGGGCACGGGAACGAGGCGACGCGCACGCCGATGCCCTCGGCGGCAAGGCGCTTCGCGGCCTCAAGGCAGAGCGAGACTTCCGAACCGGTGGCGATGAAGAGGATCGTCGTCGAATCCTGGACGCCTGCCGAATAGACGACATAGCCGCCGCTGGCGACGCCCTCGGCCGTCACGCCTTCGAGGACAGGAAGGTTCTGGCGGGTCGTGAGGATGCAGCTCGGGCCGTCGTTCCTGAGAAGCGCCTCGACCCAGGCATAGGCCGTCTCGTTCGCGTCGGCGGGACGCCACGTGCGGACGTTGGGCATTGTCCTCAAGCTTGCAAGATGCTCGACGGGCTCGTGAGTTGGGCCGTCTTCGCCGACGCAGTAGCTGTCGTGCGAGAAGATGAAGATCGACGGAAGCTGCATAAGCGCCGCGAGGCGTATTGCCGGCTTGCAGTAGTCCGAGAAGACGAAGAACGTCGCGCCGTAGCCACGGAAACCCTGGCCGAACGCCGTGATGCCGTTGACTATCGCCGTCATCGCAAGCTCACGGATGCCGAAGTGGATGTTGCGCCCTTCGTAGGCGCCGGGGCCGATGTCGCCAAGACCCTTGAGGATCGTCTTGTTGGACGGCCCGAGGTCTGCGCTGCCGCCAACAAGCCCGGTGACGAGCGGCGCGAGCGCGTTCATGGCCGTTCCGCAAGCGGCGCGGGTCGCGACGGGCTTCGCGGGGTCGAAAGAGGGGATCGCCTTCAAAAGCTCCTTGCGCGAAGGAAGCGCGAAGGTCGTCGGCTCTGGACCCGCCTTCTTTGCCTTGTTCGCAAAGCGGTGCTGCTGGAGCGTGCGCGAGCGGAAGACGGAGTACACCTCGTCGGGGACGAAGAAGCTCTTCTCGGGGTCGAAACCGAGTGCCTTCTTGGTGCCCGCGACCTCGTCTGCGCCAAGAGGCGCGCCGTGGCAGTCGGCGGTGTCGTGCTTCGTCGGGGCGCCGCAGCCGATGTGTGTCGTGGCGATGATTATCGCGGGGCAGCCGACGACCTTTGCGGCGCGGCGGTAGACGCGGTCGATCGCGGCGAAATCGTGGCCGTCGACCTCAAAGACCTTCCAGCCATAGCTCTCGAAGCGCTTCCTGGCGTCATCGGCCATCGCGAGGGCGGTGTCACCCTCGATGGTGATGTGGTTGGAGTCGTATATAAGAGTAAGGTTGTCGAGCTTGATGGCGCCCGCGAAGCTCGCCGCCTCGTGGGAAATGCCCTCCTCGAGGTCGCCGTCACCGCAGAAGACCCACGTGCGGTTCGCGACCTTTGCCTTCTTCGCGGCAAGCGCAAGCCCGACGCCCATAGCGATGCCCTGGCCGAGAGGCCCCGTCGTCACCTCGACGCCAGGCGCGACGCCGCGCTCTGGGTGGCCGGCGCAACGGCAGCCCCACTGGCGGAAGTTCTTGAGCTCGTCCATCGAAAGGCCGCCCATGCCGGAGAGGTGGAAAAGAGCGTAGACGAGGGAAGAGGCGTGGCCGCCGGAGAAGACGAGGCGGTCGCGACCGGCCCATTCGGGATCCTTGGGGTCGACGTTGAGATGCTTGAGCCAGAGGACGGAAGCGAGGTCGGCCATGCCCATTGCAGCGCCAGGATGGCCCGATTTGGCCTTTTCAATCATGTCCGCGCAGAGGCAGCGGATGGTGTTCGCGACGAGACGGAATGTATCTTCGGTAATTTTCATAGGGGGTATATTATACCATAGATAGGAGTTTCGCGGCGGCAAGGGCCTCGGCTTCCTTGTGGCTGCGCGCCGACGCGGAGGCGGTTCCAAGGCCGTCTACGGTGACTTCCACGGTAAAGACCGGCTCATGGTCGCTGCCCTCGGCCTTGACGAGCCGATAGGCGGGGTGGCGCGGCGGAGTCATGGCCTGCGCGCGGATCTGGAGGTCGCCTTTGGGGTTGAAACCGACGGCATCGGCCATCGAGGCGAGATTGAGCGTATCGAAGATCGTCCGCGCCGCATCGAGACCACCGTCGAGGAACGCGGCGCCTATCACCGCCTCGACCGCGTCGGCGAGCGTCTTCGAGTTTTCCGGCAACGGCGCTGCGCCCTTGTTGCGCCTGAGCCGAGGGGCGAGATCGTGGCGCGTGGCCGCCTCGCAGAGCGCGGCAGAGGAGACCATGTGGGTGCGCTTTACGGTGAGAACGCCCTCCGGCGCGTCGGGCAGGGAGCCATAGAGCCGCTCCGCCGCGATGAAGCCGAGAACGGCGTCACCGAGGAATTCGAGGCGCTGGTTATCGGCCGCGTCAGGGCTACTCATCTTGAACGAAGGCGTGGTAAGCGCCTCGTCGAGAAGCGCGGCGTTCTTGAAGGCGTACCCGAATATTTCCATGATGGACATCTCTGTGTTCTCAGCGCCTCTGCGCGAGATACTTGCGAAGTTTTGGACTAGTGCCGGAGACGGGACTCGAACCCGTACGCCCGATTACCGGGCCGCGGATTTTAAGTCCGCTGCGTCTGCCATTCCACCACTCCGGCTTTCTGAACAGTCTACCAAATCGCGCCCCTCGTGGCAATGCCCCGCAACCTGCTTCGCAGTGGTGCGCTATCGCTTTATTCGTAGAAATGCGCAGTTCGCCGTTCCGTCGCCGGGAGTGACCACAAAAGTCATCTTGCCGCTTGCGTCGGTGCCGGTGGTTGTCACCGTTGGCATCAGTTTTGCCGCGCCAGTCCAGTCGCCGAGATCGCCTGTCGCCTCGAACATCGCCGCGACCTTCGTCGCATTGACCGCAACCGCATTATCGCCGTCCTTGACGGTTACCGACACGGCCATCGCCGTAGTGCCTGCGGTCTTGCCGTCGGCAATCGTCAACTCGTCGATTTTCACCGTCGGCTCGTTCTCGAAAAGTCGTTCCGCGCCGAGCAAGTACGCCGCCGCCGCATGAGGCGATGCAACGACCGCAGCACCGCCGCCAGGGTTGCCGGATGCTTGCCGAACGCACTGCGCCCATTCCCGAAACGCCGCGTATTCCGCCGCGCTCCCGCCAATCGCTTCCTTGATTTCTGCATCGGCGAAACCGATGTCGCCAAGGATTGCGTCAACATCGCCCGCAACGGCGTCTTCCGCAATGCGCGGCAACGTGTTCGGCGAGACGGCTGTCGGCGAGACCAGTGCCGTGCGAAGACCTATCGGCATCGCGTTCACGCAAAGCGAGACGGCGGAGGCAATCGCAATAAGAATCGCCCTCACTGCAGAACCTCCAGTTCCGCCACGGTAACCAGGAATATCTGCGCCGAGAGCCGCGTGATCGTCAGGACGCATTCTGAATGCGCCGGAACAGTCAACGGCCTCGACCCCTTGAGAACCCTATAGGAGTATCCTTCTGGCAGAATGATGCGTATCTCGTGATCGGCAGTGTTTACGATGTGCACAACAGAGTCGTAGACCTTGTCCTTTGCGAGAACAAAATCGCCAAGTGTTGCGTCGTCGCTCACTGTAATCGATGCGACAGTCTTGTCGGCAACGTTCTCGCCGAGGCCATACGACGTTCCGCCGTCGACGAGTTCAGCCAGCGACTTGTACCACTGCGCAAGCACTTCCTCCAGCCCGGAGAACGCCCCGTCCTCGATCTGGACAACCGACTTCGGAATCACGATTCCAGTCACACCATGCGCATTCTTCAGCGCCGACTCTGCGAGGGCGACAACGACATTCCCGTCCAGCTCGGACGGAATCGTGACATTCCCCGTCAACGTGGTATCGGTTCCGACGATCCGCGCCTTCTCTGCGTCGCAAAGTTCGTAAATCCAAGCAACGCCGTCAACTGTCGCACTGTACCGCTGCGGCAATACTTCATAGAGGTAGGTGTACGTGAAACACCCGCCATCCTTGTCTTCAATCATCATCGTAACGGACTGCTGGCCAAGCCACGTGCCGAAATCGGGGACAAATTCGCCACTTGCCGCTTCAGTTACATTCGTTGTAAAGGCATTAGCACATCCAATAAAGCTCACTCTAATACCTGCGGCTCCACCGTATGCCCACTTGTTGGTGAAGTCTGCGTCCACATCGCTACGTATCGACCAGCGAATTGGACACAAAGACGCGGCGCCACCGACTATTACCCAAGCATTCATGTTTTCTGGCGTAACACTTCCTAATACAGGGCCAACGTTCTCTATGTATATCTTCTCCTGGTGAGGAATGTAATACTCGGCCCATGTCATTGATGGATCAACAGATATGCCATTCGAGACAACCGCTGCAGTGACAGTGAAACCACGACTGCTGCTAAGCATGGTGCCATCCATCTCCTCGATGCCGACCGAGATCGTCCGCGCGAAATTGAAACTCACGTAGTACTCATCTTCTGCGAGCGCTGGATAGCCCGCAGGCACCGCCTTGAATTTGCTGTCGAGCTTAAGCGCCCCCGGATTTGTCCCCGAGGGCGGCGTAACGGTAAGCTTGACGACGATGTCGTCTGCGGAATCGAAGTAGTCGAGCCCGACTTCAAACTTGGCGGTAATGTCATTTTCAAGATACATGTCCTCGGCATCAAGTGTAACGACTGGGCGGTCGAATACCACGAGCGAGATAGAATAGGTGACGGCCGAATAGGACATCATGTCCTTGTCCTTCATCTGGATCGTGACCGTCCAGACGCCGGCGAGCGGGAAGTGGTAGCCGAATGGTACCTCGTTTATGCTCATTCCGTCGGGAATGACCGTCGCGTAGGTCGTCGAGTTGGTGGTGGTCGCAGTCTCGGTGATGTTGCCCGTGGTGTCGTGCGCCACCGTGCCGCTCGCGAACGTCTGCCCGTTGCAGGAGGCGGTCCACTTGTATTCGAAGCCGTGCTTAAGGTCATAGCTGACGTCGTCGAACTCGGGCAGTATCGTCTGGTTCTGCCCCATCGGGTACTTGCTGGGGAAGGTATATCCGTCGCTATCGGCCTCGAAGCCGTTCAAGCTGACCGTCGTAAACTTCGGCTCCTTGTTGTAGACCGTGATGTTGAGCATCTCGGTGGTGTCGTAGCCCTGGAGTCGTAAGTTCGGGTCGTAGTTCTTCGAGGAGCAGAGCACGACGGAGAACGTGTAGTTCTGGCCCGCGTCGAGGACGGTGAACGAGCTGTCGACATACGTGCCGAAGCTGCTTATCTGGCGTCCGACAGAGGTTGACACGGCGACGTCTGCATTGGTCAGTATCGCCTTCGCGGCAGTTCCGCCGAACAGCGAAAGGTCGACTCCCTCGTTGCAGAGGAGGAACGCGTAGATCGGCTTGCCAGTGTCGTTCTGGGCACTGAGCGCCATGCGAAAGTGCACGACGTCGCCCTCGTTATAGATGTTGCCCTTACCGTCGGTCGTCTCGACCGTGGACGTGTGGGCCATGGCGCCTGCACAGGCGACAAGTCCGAGGGCAAGAACGATTGTCTTGATTGTTTTTGTTTTCATGTGGGCTACTCCTTCCATTGCTTAAATTCTCAATTGGCTGTAAGAACTTCACACTGCGCGTCAGAAGTCGGCGGCGTCGCAGACGAGGGACTCCATGATGTAGTCCTTGCGCTCGGGCGTGTTGGCGCCCATGTAGAACTTGATCGTCTTCTCGACGTCGGTGTCGTCGGAGCAAGTCACGGGCGTAAGGCGCATCTCCTCGCCGATGAAGCCCCTGAAATCCTCCTTGTCGATTTCGCCAAGCCCCTTGAAGCGCGTGATCTCGCAGCCGCGCCCGCACTTCTTTATCGCGTCCTCGCGCTCCTCGTCGGTGTAGCAGAAGTAATGCTCCTTCTTGTTCCTGACGCGGAAGAGCGGCGTTTCGAGAATGAAGACGCGCCCGTCGAGGATGAGCTGGCGGTAGAAGCGCATGAAGAACGTCGTGAGGAGCATCCTGATGTGGAGCCCGTCGACATCGGCATCGGTCGCGAAGATGATCTTGCCGTAGCGAAGGTGCTCGAGCGTGTCCTCGATGTCGAGCGTCTTGATGAGGTTGAAGAACTCCTCGTTCTTGTAGAGGACGTCCTTGTTGAGCCCGCAAGTGTTGAGGCACTTGCCGCGCAGGAAGAAGACCGCCTGGTTCATCGCGTCACGCGCGCCGCCGAGCGTGCCGCCCGCGGACTGGCCCTCGGTGAGGAAGATCATCGTGTCCTCGCCCTCCGGCTTGCCGGTCTTCTTGTCGACCTTGTCGAGCTTCAGGTGGTTCTTGCAGTCCTTGAGCTGGGGAACGCGCACCGAAACGGCCTGGGACCTCTCGCGCGCCTGCTTCTTTATCGTGTTGAGCTGCGAGCGTATCTTTCCCGTCTCCTCGACCTTGGCGATAAGCTTCTCGGCCTCGGAGGGAGAGCGGTGGAGAGCCGCCTCGATCTCCTTCTTCATCTGCTGGACAAGCTCGGACTTGATGTCGTTCATAACGAACTTGATCTTCGTCTGCCCTTCGAAGACGGGGTTCATTATCCTCACCGACACCGCGCCGAGAAGCCCGTCGCGTATGTCGTCGCCGTCGAACTTCTTCTTCGGGTCGTAGTCGTTGAGCGCCTTGGTGAGCGCCTCCTTGAACGCCGTGAGGTGAGTGCCGCCGTCGGTCGTGTACTGGCCGTTTACGAACGTGTGGTATTCCTCGCCGAAGCGGTTGGTGTGCGTGAAGATTATCTCGAGCGACTTCGTCTTCACGTGGAACGGCTGGTAGAGCTTCTCGAACTGCGCCTCGTCCGCGATGAGGTCGGCGAGCCCGCGGTCGGAGCATATCTCCTGGCCGTTCAGGACGATCGTCAGCCCCGCGTTCACGTAGCAGTACATCTTCATGCGCCTGAGGACGTGCTCCTCGCGCACCTTGAACTTCTTCAGCACCTTGAGGTCGGGCTTGTAGCGGATGTAGGTTCCCGAATGCTCGTTGGTCTTGAGCTTGCCGCGCTTCTTTGACTTTAGCCGCCCTTCCTCGAAATACGCCTCGGAGAATTCGCCTTCGCGGAAGCTTCTCACCTCGAAGAACTCGGAGAGCGCGTTCACCGCCTTCGTGCCGACGCCGTTCATGCCGGCGGAGAACTGGTAGTTCTCGTTGTCGTACTTTCCGCCCGTGTTCATCTGCGAGACGCAGTCGACGACCTTGCCGAGCGGTATCCCGCGCCCGTAGTCGCGAACGGATACTTCGCCCGTGTCGTAGTTGACGTTCACGTCGATGCGCTTGCCGAAACCCTGTCCAAACTCGTCAATCGCGTTGTCGATCACTTCCTTCATCAGGATGTAGATGCAGTCGTGGTACATCGCGCCCGTTCCGGGCTCGCCGACGTACATGCCGGGGCGCAGCCTTATGTGCGTCACCGGATCGAGAGTCTTTATGCTTTTATCACCGTAGTCTGTAGCCATTAAGTGTATATTATACCATACTGCGGGCGATGCCGTTGCCGCTTTTAGCAACAGCGACTGCTCTCGCATTGGATGTTGGTTGCTCGGTGATGCTCTGTGCTGGTTTGCCTTCCAGCGTGCGGTCACGGTCGGGGCAACCGTGCTCGCCCTCGCTTCCGCTTCGGGTTGGTCAGCGCACCGCGCTGACCACCGACAAGCGGCGGTTACCCCGCTCCGCTTCCTCACCACATGTTAAACCCCTTCAAGCCATCCCAACAGACACTAACTGACATCTAACACACAAATAGGCGTTTTATAGGGGTTTCGCAGTGCCTGTCCCTAGATAGTCAATTAATACCATTTCTCCGCCTCGGAGAACAATGGTTTACCATCGGATCCAAGGGGGAAACGAGGTCTTGTAGAAAAAGATTCGTTCTCCGGCAAGTGCGTCTCCAACGGGTAAATGTAATTATATCCTGCGATAGGCGTACCCATCCAAAAAGACTGTTTTGGATATCCTGCAGCAGAGATCACGACAACATGAAGACATCCATCTTCACAATCAATATGCGTAGGAAGAAGCGACCCACTCGACGGAGTTGCAATCCAAGCGATCATGTGCCAGCCCTGTTCGCCGTCTACTGCAAAGTGGCCATCTGAATCCGTTACTGTTTCCTGTGTATACCGTCCAGCGGCCACCGTGACTTTTGCGCCAGCAACGGGTTTGCCTGTGTCACTGCCTATGACCGTTCCTTGCGTTGCGTAAATATGCTGGCGCTTGTGTGGAACGGGAAGGAATAGACATCCTCCTGTAAGGAACACAAGCGCCAAAAAGAGGATCAAATGGGGAGACACCCCTTTGGCGTTGCCCTTTTTATCGCCCATTTTGATGTTTTCTTTCACTTTCCTCGTTCTCAACGGCGTTGGGCATATTATAGCGAAACTGCCATGCTAAAATCAAGCACAGCGAAATGAGATTATGGTGCGAACGAAATCGCGGAGGATGCGCCGCGACAAGTTAAGCTCGCTGACGGGACGTCGGCGAGCGCAAAAGCTACGAAGAAAAACGCGCCTTATGGAAAGTGAGGCAAGGGACGAGGGGGCGAGTGCCGAACTGAGCGACATGCGGCGACGCGGTCCGTCGGATGCGCGGTGAGACACGTCGCAAGGCGAGGAGGCGGTATCCCGCCGACAAAGCATTGCGGCGCGTATCGCCGCGAAGACGACGGGAGCGGCGGCGCAGGGAGCGGGAGTGAGGCCGAGACCCCGAGCACCGCGCCGAACTCCCGAGGTTGCCAAGCGCGGTCACGGTCGGGGTCTTGCCGAGCGGACCGAAGCAGGGGGTGGCGAGTTGTGCAGGACTCGCCCCCGAAGGCGTATATGTATACGCCGAGCGGGGCGAAGGACGCACAAATCGGCCGCCCTGCACAGGGAGCACGGTTGCCCCGACCGTGACCGCACACTGGAAGGCAAGCATACACCAGCACAGAGCATCGGCAACAACGCAAAGCCAAATATGGTATAATTCCAATACCAAAGGGTGGAAGCCGGAAAGACCTGTGAAAACCAGGCGCTGTCGCGCAGCCGTCAAAGCCGGAATGCGGCCCCCGCCTCTAACCTCAAGTACCCTCGCAAGAGGGGGAAAGAAGAAAAATGAACAAACTGATTCCGGCGGCGTTTGCCGCCATGTCACTCGGCGCCTACGCCGCAGAGACGAACGAGACTGCGACGGCCGAACTGCCTCCAGTCGTTGTCGAGGCCTCGCGCATCGGCAAGGCCCCGAACGAAATCCCAAGCGCAGTGCAGGTCATCACGCGCGGCGAAATCGCCGCGAGCGGCGCGCGAGACGTCGCGGACCTGCTCCAGAAGAAGTGTACGACGCTCGACTTTGCGCACCTCGGCGGAAACAACCCCGCGCTCACGCAGCTCGCCCCGCGCGGCTACGGCGAAAACGGCTTCGGACGACTCCTCATCGTCGTCGACGGCGAACGGCTCAACAGCCCCGACATGAATGCGCCCAACCTCGCGCAGATCGGCCTCGGCGCAATCGAGCGCATCGAAATCCTTCAGGGCTCGCAGAACGTCCTTCACGGCGACGTCGGCTCGGCGGGAATGATCAACATCATCACCGACCCGAACGACTACGGGACGCATGGACACATCGAGCTACACGGCGGCAGCTGGAACACCATCGGCGGCAGCGCGTCGCTTCGCGGCGGCGTCAAGGACTGGGGAACGCAGTACTGGGTCAACGGCGGCTGGGATCATTCCGACGGCTACCGCCACGACAGCGGCTTTGACGCCTACTATGCCGCCGGCGGCGTGAAGCAGAACTTCGACAACGGCTCCTACATTCGCCTCTCCGCGTTCTGGTCCGACGTCGACAGCGAACTTCCCGGCTACCTCTCGCGCGACGACTGGAAGCACCACCCGACCCATTCCGACGGCTACGACGATTTCTACCGCCGCACGACGTACGGACTCAACGCGACCGCCTACGGCGTGATCAACGAAGACAACGCCGTCCGCCTCACGCAGACATTCTCGCGCCGCCACCTCAAGAGCCGCGGCTACGGGTACTGGTACACCGACTACGACATCTACTCCTACGAGTTCACGCCAGAGTGGATCAACACCACAAAGCTCGGCGCATTCGACAACGAGCTGATCATCGGCGCAACATTCCGCTACGACCGCAACGACGCGGCGAACTGGGGCAGGTCGTCCTGGGGCTACAGCCACTCGAAATACGAGTACGACCGCCAGACGATGGGCTTCTACGCGCAGGACACGTTCAAGATCACCGAGGACATCGCGCTCGAGATCGGCGGACGCTACGAGCGCAGCTGGAACAAGTGCACGATGGCCGCCGATCCGCGTCGCGCCTACGACCTCACCGCGTGGGACGCAGCGCTTAACTTCACGCCCGTCGACGGACTCAAGACCTACGCGAAGTTCTCTAACTTCTACAGGATGCCCTTCATCGACGAGGTCGCGTACTATTCGCGCGACGACCTCCTCTCGCCCGAGCACGGCTGGCGCGCAGACGTCGGCTTCGACTGGTCGTTCCTCGAGGAATTCAACGTCGCAGGAAACGCCTACGTCTCGCGCACGAAGAACGAGATCTTCTACAATCCGCTCTTCCCATACACGAGCTATGGCTCGCCGGCTTTTGGCGACAACGTCAACTCGCCGTCGCCCGTCATGCGCGAGGGCTTCGATTTGAGGGCGAGCTGGGAGAAGGACAAGGTCGCAGGCGTCTCGCTCGCATACAGCTTCGTCGACGCCGAGTTTGACGGCGGCGATTTCGACGGCAACGACGTTCCGATGGTAGCCAAGTCCGTCGTCTCCGCGAACGGCCGCGTGTGGCTGTGGGACGACTGCTTCGTCTTCGGCGGCTACCGCTACAGGACCGACTGCCGCTCGACTTCAGACTTCGCGAACCAATACGAGAAGATCCCGGCGTTCGGTCTCTTCAATGTCGGCGTCCAGTACAGCCCGACATGCTTCGGCCTCGACGGGCTGACGCTCGCGTTCACGGTCGACAATCTGTTTGACAAGAACTACTGCGACTACTCGACATACGGCACGGCCTACTGGCCTGGCGCCGGCCGCAGCTACATGTTCACGATCCGCTACGAATTCTAGCGAGGTGCGGCGCGCTCCATGTAAAATACCTTGTCGCCGACGCGGCAGCGCGGGCACTTGAAAGTGACCCACTTTCCCTTCTCACCGACGGCAGGTGTCTCGTCGTCGCGGCGAAGCTCCCCAAGCGTCAGTTCGACGACGCCGGTGGTGGGCCCGTGTATCTGGAGCGCGTCGCCCGGGCGTATCGCGTGGTCCTGAATCTTCACCTGCGCGATCCCCGCCTTGAGGAAATAGTCGATCACTATGCCGACGTGCCGCTTCACAGTCGTAGCGAGAGAATCTTCGCTATCCGCGAACTGGTGCGCACCGGGGCGACCGAAATATAGACCATCAGCGAACTCGCGGTGGAACACCGTCTTCACTTCCTCGGTAAGCTCCTGCACTAACTCTGGCGTGTAAGTACCCGCGAGAACCGCATCAACGGCGCAGCGGTAGCAACGCACCGTCGTCATTACGTAATTGGCATTACGCGCGCGACCCTCTATCTTGAAAGAGGCGATTCCTGCGTCGATCAACTTGTCAACGAAACCGAGCGAGCAGAGATCCTTCGCGGAAAGGACAGTATGTGGCTCGACGATATACTGCGCCTTTGCATCGGTATGCACGGGGTTCCCGTTGGCATCTTCGTAGAGATCGACGGCCTTTACGAGAAAGCGACGGCGGCACGGTTGCACGCATTCGCCGCGACACGCGCTCTTACCGAATACATCGTGACTCATAAAGCAACGTCCCGATTCCGCGACGCACTGCGCGCCGTGGACAAAGCATTCAATCTCGACGGGCGACGACGCGCAGATGCGCTTCACCTCGGCGAGCGTGCATTCGCGCGCGAGGACAATGCGCGACGCGCCCTGCGAGACGAGAAACTTCACCGCTTCTGAATTCGACGTCGACATCTGCGTCGAGACGTGGAAAGTCGCGCCGTGCTTTTTGCAGAGCGAGACGACGCCCCAGTCCGAGACGATGAAAGCGTCGACGTACGGCTTCGCGGCGATGATCGTCTTCTCGACCGTTTCCATCTCGTCCTCGAACATGATCGCGTTGAGGGCGAGATAGCGACGCACCTTTCCGCAGCGGCGCGCGATCTCGGGAAGATCGGATTCCTTGAAGTTGACGCCGCTCCGCGCACGCATGTTGAAGGTGCCGAGCCCGAAGTATACGGCATCGGCGCCTGCGTCGATCGCGGCCTTAAGGCAAGTGAAGTCCCCGGCTGGGGCGAGAATCTCT
>CACWJS010000052.1 GCA_902761275.1 uncultured bacterium
GAAGTAGTAGTCGCGTATCTCCTTGCGGAGCGTCTTGATGCGGTGCGCGGCGCGCGCGAGACGCTTGTTCGTGCGCACGATGCCGACGTAGTCCCACATGAGGCGGCGTATTTCGTCCCACATGTGCGAGACGAGAACCGCCTCGTCTGGCGGAACGGCGTTGCCGATGCGCCATGCGGGAATTTCGGGAAGCTTCCTGCTTCTGAGCTGGAGGCGCGAGTTGGAGTTGGAGAGACGTGCCGCCGCGAGACGGGCGCAGACGAGCGCCTCCATAAGCGAGTTGGACGCAAGGCGGTTCGCGCCATGAAGACCTGTACAAGCGCACTCTCCGACGGCGGAAAGCCCGGGAACGGAAGTCTCGCCCGCAGTCGTCGCCTGGATGCCGCCGCAAGTGTAGTGTGCTGCGGGGACGATCGGGATCAAGTCCTTCGCCATGTCGATGCCGAACTCCATGCACTTCTGGTAGATGTTCGGAAAGCGCGTCATCAGGTAGGACCTGCCCTTCTTCCTGATGTCGAGGTACATGCAGTCGTCGCCGGTGCGCTTCATCTCGCTGTCAATCGAACGCGCAACGATGTCGCGCGGCGCAAGGCTCCCTCGAGGGTCGTACTTCTTCATGAACTCGCGGCCATGCTTGTTCACGAGAACGGCACCTTCGCCGCGCACGGCCTCGGAGATAAGGAAGCGCTTCGCCTGCGGATGGTAGAGGCAAGTCGGGTGGAACTGGATGAACTCCATGTTCTCGATCTTCGCGCCAGCGCGCCACGCAAGCGCTATGCCGTCGCCAGTCGCCGTGTCGGGATTGCAGGTGTAGAGATAGACCTTGCCGCAGCCGCCTGTCGCAAGCACCGTGTCGGGCGAGCGAACCGCGTATATCTCGCCCGTCGTCTTGTCGAGGACGTATGCGCCAATGCAGCGGTTGGGACCCTTGATCCCGATGCGCTTCGTCATAACGAGATCGATTACTATCGTCTGTTCCCTGACATCGACGGAAGAGCGGCGGATGGCGCGAATCATCGACGCCTCGCACTTCTCGCCAGTGATGTCGCCCGCGTGGAAGATGCGCCGCGCGCTGTGCCCGCCCTCGCGAGTAAGTTCCCACGAACCGTCCTTGTTCTTCGCAAACTTTACGCCGCACTTTACGAGATCCTGTATTCCCTCGGGCGCGTGTTCGCAGATTTCGTGTACGACGGCGGAGTTGCCGAGCCAGGCGCCAGCGATCATCGTATCGCGCGCGTGCTTGTCGAAAGTGTCTGATGGATCGGCAACGCAGCAAATGCCGCCCTGCGCGAAATTCGTGTTGCAGTCCTGGAGCCGCCCCTTCGTCACGAGCACGACCTTGCCCTTGTCGGCGAGATGAAGCGCCGTCATGAGCCCTGCCATGCCGGAGCCGACGACAAAGTAGTCGCAATCGACGATTTTCATTATGGAGCCAAGCCCCTAAAGTTTGTCAGCTGTAGAAATTGCCGTAGGCGCGGATCTTCTCGTAGCGCTTCTCGATAAGTTCGTCCACGGGAATCTTCTTGAGCGTCTTGAGCGCGGCGAGAATCGCCTTCTTGACAGCAGAGGCCGCGGCCTTGTGGTTCTTCTGCGCGCCGCCTGCCGGCTCCTTGACGACCTCGTCGATCGCGCCGAGCTTAAGGAGGTCGGGCGCTGTGATCTTGAGCGCCTCTGCGGCCTCGGGAGCCTTCGCGCCGTCGCGCCACAGAATGCCCGCGCACCCCTCGGGAGAAATGACGGAATAGATCGCGTTCTCCATCATGAGAATCTTGTCGCCGACAGCAATCGCGAGCGCGCCGCCCGAACCGCCCTCGCCGGTAACGACGACAACGACTGGCGTCTTGAGGCGAGAGAAGAACTCAAGCGACTTCGCAATCGCCTCGGCCTGTCCGCGCTCCTCTGCCTCTCGGCCAGGATATGCGCCGGGAGTGTCGACGAAAGTGACGACGGGCAGGTGGAACTTCTCCGCGAGCTTCGCGAGGCGCATCGCCTTGCGGTAGCCGTCGGGGTTCGCCATGCCGAAGTTGGCCTCCATGTTCTCCTCGACTGTCGCACCCTTGTTGTGGCCGAGCAAAAGCACCTTCTCGCCGCCGATCGTCGCGAAACCGCCGACGAGACCGCGGTCGTCGTTGACGAGGCGGTCGCCATGCAGCTCCTCGAAGTCGGAGCAGATCAGCTTGATGAAGTCCTTGAGATGCGGACGCTTCGGGTCGCGCGCAAGCTTCACGCAGTCCATTGCACTCTTTGCCATAAATCTCCTCTCCTAAAAATTTCTGACTACTGACTCCTGACCCCTAACTACTGACTCCTCAGAATCCCCAGTAGTTAAGCATCTTCGCGAGGAAGCCCTTGAGTTCGCTGCGCTCGACTATCTTGTCGATGAAGCCGTGCTTCTCAAGGTATTCCGCCGACTGGAAGTCATCGGGAAGCTTCTGGTGGATCGTGTTCTCGATGACGCGCCGCCCAGCGAAGCCGATGAGCGCCTTGGGCTCGGTCACGTTGATGTCGCCGAGCATCGCGTAGGACGCGCTCACACCACCCGTCGTCGGGTCGGTGAGAACGGAAATGTATGGAAGCCCAGCTTCCTTGAGCTTTGCAATCGCGGCGGAGGTCTTTGCCATCTGCATAAGCGAGAGAATACCCTCGTGCATACGCGCGCCGCCAGACGCGGAGAAGAGGACGAGTGGACGCTTTTCGGCAATCGCCTGTTCGCACGCGCGGGCGATGCGCTCGCCAGTGCCGGTGCCGAGGGAGCCGCCCATGAACGCAAAATCCATGACGCCAAGCATCACGGGGTGTCCATCGATCTTCGCGGTTCCCATCACGATCGACTCGGTCTCGCCCGACTTCGCGATCGTCGCCTCGACCTTCGCCTTGTAGGGGCCGGTAGCGTCGTGGAACGAGAGGTGGTCGGAATAGGAAACTGCGCGGAAGACCTCGGAGAAAGATCCCTCGTCCGCGACTTGCGCGATGCGCTCGCGCGCCGAGAGACGCCCGTGGTAGTTGCACTTCGGGCATATCGCGTTGTTCTTCTTCCAGACCGCCTTTTCGAAGCTCATGTGGTCTCCTTGAACTGTTGCAGGGGCTTTGCGCCCCATTTCAGAGTATTATACCATAAAAACCGCCCGCCGAAGCGCAAGCGCGGACTACTCGCCAAGGCACCTGTGTTGTGGTGGCTTGCCCGACATCGTGCGGTCACGGTCGGGGCAACCGGCGCATGCGTTCGTCTCTCTGTGGCATCGCCATCCGTGCCTCTTAATTCAATATTGTTCTGTCCAAAAGAAAAGGAATTACCCCCACATACTCTATCCCTGATTCATCTCGCGTCAACCTCTTCATTCCGCCAACCACCACAATCTTCCTGAAGAAATCGCCGCTCTTTCTCAACGACAACGTCTCCTGTTCAAGCTTCTCGGCGGATTCTACAGAAAGCGCACTTTGGATGTACAGTTTCTTTGAGCCAAGGTTGACTACAAAATCGATTTCATGCTGCCGTATAGACTGTTTTCCCTCGACTCTGGACGCTATTGGCACAACACCAACGTCAACATTGTACCCCCTGACAACCAGTTCGTTGTATATAACGTTCTCCATCAGATGATCCCCTTCGACCTGCCGGAAATTCAGTCTGGCATTCCGCAACCCGACGTCTTCGGCAAAATACTTGTGGGGCGTGTCAAAATAGTTTTTCCCCTTCACGTCATACCGGAGAACCTTCGAAAAGAGAAAGGCGTCGCAAAGATAGCCCAGATAGCCATTGAGCACATGGTCGTTCGTTTTTACGTTGAGCACCGATCGAAGCGTGTTGACAAGCTTGTGCGGATTGGTCAAACTTCCGACGCTTGACGAAACAGCGTCGACGACATTGTTCAGAACGTAGTCATCCTGAATCCCATGTCGTTCGCAGATGTCCTTGATGTACACCCGCTCGAAGAGCCCCTTAAGATACCGAGACCTTTCGTCATCGTCCTTTTCGAGAACCGCAAGCGGCAGGCCTCCCCACATGATGTAATCTTCGAAAGCCGTCGGCGCATCCTTTCCTGTCGCCTCGACGTATTCGGCAAACGAAAGTGGGTGAAGGCGGATTTCAAAACCCCTGTCGCGAAAATTCGTGGCAACGTCCTTCGAAAGCATCTGGGAGTTCGATCCTGTTACATATATGTCAATTCCCGGCAGCTTCATAAGCCCGTTCAACACATCGTAAAAAGAGATAGTCGCCTTCGAACCTGGAACAGACGACGGAAGCTCCTCGCACATCTGTATTTCGTCGATCAGTACATAAGTCTTGCCACGACGCCGCCCGATACGCTTCCTTATGTACGCAGACAATTCACGAGGATCCCTAAGACGCTCGAACGAATCATCATCAAGCGCGATCTCTACGATATGATCCGCCTTGACTCCATTGGAAAGCAAATGTCGCTTGAACAAATTGAACAGCAGATAACTCTTGCCGCAACGGCGAAGTCCAGTAATGACCTTTACCAATCCGTTGTGTTTGTGCTTAACAAGCTTCTCGACATACGTCTGCCGATTGATCCTCATAGACTCCCTTCGTTTCAAAAACAATTAACTTGTTAACCTTTTTTGAACCAAGGAAAGTATATCAAAAACAACACTGAAAGGGAAGTGCCACCAGTCTACGTTCGCCTATTTGCAGTTCACTTCGCGCTGAATGTTGGCTATTTGGTGATGTTCTGTGCTGGTTTGCCTTCCAGTGTGCGGCTTTGTTTCGGGCAACCGTGCTCGCCCTTTGAGGCGGGCGCCTTGCCCGTCCTTCGACCCGCTCGCCCTCGCGTTGGCGTCCATGGTACCCCATGGACGCTCGTTCCTCCGTCTTCAGCCGGTTCCAGGTCGCGACGACCTGCGCAAGCGACGCGTCCCGGTAGAGCGCGCGGATGCGGCGCATGACCTCCGCCTCGTCGATTTCCTCCGCCTTGGGCACGTAGACGAAGATGTGGAAGTGGTTCGACATGAAGGCGTACGCTAGGACGACGACTCCGCTGAACTCCTCGACTCGGCGCATCAGCGCAACGCGCGGTCTTTCTCCCCGTCGTCGAGGAAGAACGCCCGGTGCGCAAGCCGGCTGACAAGGTGATAGCACCTGTCCTGCCCTATGAACCTGTTTTTCCTCATGCAGGCATCATACCAAAAACTCGGCTACTGTATCAATTTTACTGTATCAATAAGCTCTGACCCTTCATTCTCTTTTGGATCAAGAACGCATTTCACCGCCCGAAAACAACCGTCACAACCGCACACCACATCGCCACCAGAACCAACAACACAACCCCAAGTCCCCTGCTTTTCTTGTCGCAAAGCAGAACCACGCCACAAATGCCAAAGACGATCCAGCCGAAACGAAGCAGCCAATAAACGACCGTGACAAGAAGAAACGCAATGGTTAGTCCCCAATCCATCCCGCAGAGAATCATCGCTCATCTCCTTGATCAACGATCGGAGCCAACAGGGTCAGACCTGATTGCCACAGTAAATTGCCACAGTAGGTTTTCCTTGTCATAGCGGCGCGACCCTTTCGATTCGCCGCTTGCCCCCTTCAAACGCGCGGTGTGCCACTCGGCCGATCAGACGCTGGCACCGATCTGGAAGATTTATCATGCAACGTCTCATGCCGAACAGTATATCACAAACTCCCGCTACTGTGGTAATTTACTGTGGTAACCATGTCTGACCCTATAGCCCCGCGACTCGGCGCATCAGCGCAACGCGCGGTCCTTCTCCCCGTCGTCGAGGAAGAACGCCCGGTGCGCAAGCCGGCTGACAAGGTGATAGCACCTGTTCTGCTCGATAACCCTGTTCTTTCTCATGTGGACATTATACCAATAAGCTGAACCTTTTTACCCTTTTACCATTTTGTCAATAACTCACAATCCAGCCATTACCATAAAACCCAGCACCTGCATACGGCTCCGTGTGCTTCTCAAGAATCCGGCTTTCGCGCAAAACGGACCAATTGCACTCGAGCGCATCGTCTCCACTACACCAGCTAGAGAGCGCACCTGTGTCGACATCGAACACTTCACAATACGTCATGGCGGACGGAAATGTATTCCTGGTGGTTAAATACAATTGGCCTTTTCGTACGCACATTTTATCCATTTTAGCATCCGATGAGATACGTTTCCAGCTCATTCCACCATCCCTTGATACATTTACAGCATCATCCGTTGAAAAACAAATCTCCCCTGCATCTCCAATTCCGACACCCAAAATCCGATGTTTCGTCAGCCAACCTAGACTATCGGGATTTGGAATATTCAGCAACCTCCAGTTTTCCCCGCAGTCTTCAGAGACAACAATCCCCTTCATATAATCAGTCTCAGGGTATGAGGCACCCTCAGGCAAACACAAAACGCTTGCTACGATGCAACTTGAATACGCATCAAAGTCCACAAATCCAACCCTATATGAAACATCACCGACTTTAACCCTACTCCTATAAACCTCAGCCGACGCATTTTTGTCTTTCGCAGTCAGGCAAAGATACAAATCTGAGGCACAAGAACCGATCAATGTGCCATTGCACGAAACCCCCTTATCGACGCCGATACGGCTATCAACTCGAATAAGAGCGACACTGTTAGTTGACCCTTCGAACAGGAATATGTTAACAGCACCGTCTTTTTGGGGGGCAACGGCCAAATATCGGCCTTCGTCTAACTTCAGCACGGTGATCAGTTCTTCAGGGACAAACACCCTGCCGTCAAGTGTCTTTGCCGTCGCAGATGTGCTGCCCGTCAGCCGAGCGCACACCCACTCGTCGCCATCGTTCGCACGTACTGCGCCACAGCATGTAGGAACTCCGACGCTTTGAAACCTTTTCGAAACCTGTTCGTCAGTGAAAAAGTCATGAAACCTTGCGTCGGGAAACTTTAAGAGGCAACAGTCACCTTCATTTGGTTCAGACGGAATCAGCCTACAGCATTCCTTTGACAACGGGATGCCGCCGCGAGTTTGCGAGTACACTCTATAACCATAAGCAGCTACAAGCGTAAAACAGCATAGCACGCGAATACATGCGGGATAATTCATTGCTACTCTGCCCCTTCGTTATTGCAATCAAGTCCCCTGTTGGCTTCGGATTGTACCAATTACCTTTAGGATTAAGTTAGCGGCTTCCAGCTTCGACCTTTTGCGACCCTGCTGGAAATACTTCAATCAACCATGAATCTTTCGAAAACAACGTTAGATCCATTACGAGATTCGGTCTATCAACAATCTTAAACCAATAGACATAATAATCCTCCCCCTCGGTTTTAGCGTTTGGACACCCAAAATTCATCCGCGAATAAGAAATTACATCATCCACATTCAATAATTTCAAAACTCGTTCTAAAGGAATGCTTACCCTATGATTGTTCTGGACACAGAAACCATATTGTGGTTCGACATATGACCACTGCGCTTCTTTCTTAAGGCTATATTTGTCCTTAATGACATATGTCAGGAATGCCGATGGCAAATGTGACTCGATTCTGATTTTACAAATCCGACCATCCAACTCCCATACTGAAATTGCGCAAGCGTCATCATCAAAAAATTTATAGGACACACTATATGGATCGCATAGACACTTCTCCATATTAAACTTGGCAATCTCAATACTATTCTGCGAAAGTTCGCCACTTAATATCGCAAAACAGTCTGCGGCTTTCCACGCTCCGCCATCGTCTTTCTCGGAATATTTACACCCAGAGAGAACCAATGCAAATGCCAAAAAACATTTCCTTATCATAGATGTCCTCCAAACCGCTTCCATACAGGAGCTGAATAATATTCTGGAGCCAACAGGGTCAGACCTGATTGCCACAGTAAATTGCCACAGTAGGTTTTCCTTGTCATAGCGGCGCGACCCTTTCGATTCGCAGCTTGCCCCCTTCCTGATCAAGCGCTGGCACCGATCTGGAAGATTTATCCTGCAACGTCTCATGCCGAACAGTATATCACAAACTCCCGCTACTGTGGTAATTTACTGTGGTAACCCTGTAGCCCCTTGGAACAGCATTATTATACCAAAAACCGCTCAGGACAGAGTGGTGAATTTTGAACGCCGCCAAGATGGCGACGCTCCCAGTTAGTGAACTGCGTAAACGCGGCGATTTTGCCGCAGACAAGGTTAAGCGAGCCGATGGAACATTGGCGAGCGCAGATGCTACGAAGAAAAACGCGCCATAGCGAAAGGTCGGGCTAACGGCGTATGTGTGAGGAGCAAGCGCAGGGGAACGGCGCGACGACAGTTCGCGTGATGCGCCATCGGACGCAAGCGAGACGAGGAGGCGGTATTCCGCCGACGAAGTATCGCGCTGCGGACGATGGATGCAGCGCGCGGAAGGAGTCGCGCTTTTCCCCGAAGGGAGCGACGAACACATGCGCCGTTAGCCCAGCTCCCGAGAGTGCCATGCGCGGCTTTGTTTCGGGCCGAAGCCGGGCGGAACCTTCGAGAGCGAGACGATTACGGCAGGACTCGCCCCCGACGGCGTATATGTATACGCCGAGTGGGGCGAAGGACGCCGGAATCGGCCGCTCTCGCAAGGCGAGCACGGTTGCCCGAAACAAAGCCGCACGATGTCAGGCAGACCCGCACAAAGCACAACTGCGGACTACTCGCCAAGACGCCAGACGCAGATGCGCGTGCGACCGTAGGAGCGGTCGCGAATAAGCTCCCAGCGCGGCGCATCTGCCGCAGACTGCACCGCCGTCATCTCGGCGGCGAAAAGCCCACCTGGTCGGACTACTCCGCGAGAGACAAGAGTCTCGAGGACAGACGCATACCCCTTCTCCTCGCCGAGCGCATACGGCGGGTCGGCATACACGACGGAAAAGCCGGGGCCGGAGTAGGCGGCGATCCAACGATAAACGTCGGCAAGGACACAATTGGCGGTCGTGACACGCAAGGTGGAAAGGTTTTCCTTCAAGACTGCCATGTGGCGACGGTCTTGCTCGACGAATGTCGCGGACTTAGCGCCACGAGAGAGCGCCTCTATGCCAACCGCGCCAGAGCCCGCAAAGAGATCGAGAAAATCGGCCCCCGGAACTTCGCACTGGATGATATTGAAAAGCGCCTGCCTCACGCGGTCCTGCGTCGGGCGAACGGCGTCCGTTTTCGGAACCTTCAAAATCCGCCCGCAGAACTCGCCGCCAGTTACCCTCATGCCTGCCTGCACTCCGCGCAGCTGTCGGCAGTCTCCCAAACCTTCACGGCGTAAAGCCCGGGAATCCGCGACTTGAGCTCGCCGAAGAAAAGCTTCGCAAGGTTCTCGGCAGTGGAGCGGAAAGGAATCGCCGCCGTGCGCATGCCGTACCGCTCGACGACGGCGGCAATCTCGCGCTCGCCCTCGCTCTCGGTGTTGTAGATGAACGCGTGGTCGAAGCGATCGCAGACGACTTCAGAGGCAATCTTCTTGAGGTCCTTGAAGTCGATCACCATGTCCTTAGTGTCGTCTGCGGACTGCGCGACCGTGACGTCAACGCGATAGGTGTGGCCGTGCAGGTTCTTGCAAAGCCCCTCGTGGTTCGTAAGCACGTGCGCGGCGTCAAACTTTATCGTCTTCGTCGCTGTTGTCATGACGGCGTCTTTCATTTCTAGTCGCCCTCCGCAATCATCGCCAGAAACCGCTCAGGCGGCGGGCATGGACGAAAGGTCTTCAAGTCGATGAAGGCGTGGCGCGTGTAGCCCGAGACGAGAATGCCTTCCTCGCCCTTGCGGCGAACCTCGCAGGCAATCTCGATCCTGACGCCCTTCTGCGCCCTGACCCACGCGGTGACTTCGAGAAGGTCGTCGTAGCGCGCGCTGGAGCGGTAGTCGCACTCCGCGTGCGTCACGGGAAGCCCCCAGCCCTCAAGCTCGCACTCTTTGTAGGTATAGCCCATCGCGCGCATAAGCTCGTTCCTCGCACGCTCGAACAGCGTGAGGTAGTTGCCGTAGTAGACGACGCCCATCTGGTCGGTGTCGGCGTAGGGAACGCGATACTCTATTGTGACCTTTTTCATCCCCGGCATTATACCAAATTTCAGGGATCGCCGGGGCTATGCGAGGCGGCGCGACGCGAACATCGAAAGCGACACGGCGAGAAAGACGAGAACTGCACCGCCGAAGAGGAACGCGGCGAAATGCTCGTCCCAACGGTCGTAGGCATCGGCGTCAAGCTTCGTCGTCTCGAGCTGGTCAATCTCCGCGAGCGCCTTCTCGAGCGAGTCGCGGTCATTGACCGGGAAGTACATCGCGCCTGTCTCGGCGGCGATTCCCTTGAGCTGTCGCTCGTCGAAAGTCATGCGGTCGGCAACTACACCATAACGGCCGTAGCCATCGCGCACGAGGCGCGGCGTGCGGCGCAGCGCCGTGCCGATGCCGATGCAATAGACCTTGACACCCATCTTCGCCGCAGTCGCCGCAGCGTCCTTCGGCTCGACGACGCCGGTGTTGGAGACGCCATCGGAAAGGAGAATCACTATCTTCGACTTGGGCTTCGCGTCCTTGAGTCGCAAAAGCGCCGTCGCGAGGCCGTCACCAATCGCGGTGTTCGCCTCGTCTTCTCCGCCGATTGCATTGCCCTGCGCGTCGAAGACGGTCGAGGGAATCTCGACGCCCTTGAGCGCATGAAGCAGCATCTCGTGATCCATCGTAAGCGGCGCGACGGTCGTAGCGTAGGTGCCGAACGAGACAAGGCCGATCAAGTCGTCAGGACGCTTCTCAACGAACTCGGCGAAAAGGCGCTTCACGACTGAAAGACGCGTCCACTCCTCGAGCTTCTTCGAGGGGTTCCTGAAGTCAGTGCCAGACGGCGCGAGGTCGAGCGCGTCCATAGATCCAGAGACGTCGACGGTCATCGCAATTGCAATCGCGTCGATAGACTTCTTGTCGTGCGCCAGGGGAGTGCGAGGACGCGCGGCGGCGACGATGAGCAAAGCGAGCCCCGCGAGGAGGATAAACGGCGTGAGCGACGCGAGCTTCGCGCGCCAACCCGCCGTCTTTGCGGGCAGGCGAGAGGTCGCGGAAAACCTTATTCCCGACCGCCGTCCGCGCCGCAACAGCCGCCACGCAGCAATGCCAAGCGGCAATAGAAGAAGCAACATCCATGGAGTAGCAAAAGTCATAGTCGCTCCTCGGTACGCTGTTCCACGGTGTTCGCGGAATCGCCTTTAAGATAGACGCGCGCGGATTCGGTCGCGGAGTCTGCCATTTCCGGAGTCGCCTGCACGCCGGCGAACTTCACCATGTCGGCAGACTCGAGAAACGCCCTGAGCCCCTCAACGTTCGAGCACTCGCCGAGGCGGCTTCCCGCGAGTTCGCCGAGGAATTCCTCCGTCGTGAGGTGCGGAGCGCGGATGCCGTACTTGCGCTGGACATAGCGGCGGACGACCATCGTGAGCTCCACGTAGAAGTCCTTGTAGCGCCCGCGCCCAGGAAGCCCCTTCTTGAGAAGACGGTCAAGCTCAACCCACGCGCGTTCGATCGGGCTCATCCTGTGTTCCTTGATGCGCCGCGCGAGATAGCGAAGCAGGAACCACACGGCCGCAACCACGGCGACGACAGCGAAAAGTGCGAGCGCGCACCAGCCGACGAGTTTCCACGAAAGCGGCGGCAGGTCCTTCTGCGGGTCGGCCTCCATATCGCCAGTCACAGTCTCGCGGGCTGGGGGGTTCTCGAAATAGATAGGCCCTGCGACAAACGAAAGCGAGCCCTCGTCGGCCGCAGTAGAGAGAAGCCGAGGCGAGGCGGTCACGGCAAACGGCGCAATTTTGTAGACGTCGGCGCAGGGCTCTGGAACGAGCTTCCAGTTGACGGTCTCGACGAGAGAGCCGTCCGCGTTCTTCACTGGCTTACCGGCAAAGTCCTCGGCGAGCGAAAAGCCGCGCACGCGGTCGCGGAGATCGGGAACTGACGCCTTGACGTCCTTCGGCGTCTTCATCGTCACCGTAAGAAAGACGCTCCGCCCCGGATCGATCTGCGTGCGGTCGGCATCGACCTTGAGGTCGATCCCGTTCCGGCTCATCTCCAGAACCGTCACTGCTATAAGGACTGAAATCATAAGCAGAATCCCAACTTTAAACTTTCAACCTCAAACTTTCAACTTTACACTTTACACTTCAAACTTCAAACTTTAAACTTCAAACTCCACTCCCTACCTTTTCCTTGCGCGTCGCTTGAAAAGAGCGCGGACGCCGTCGATGTACGGCTTGTCCGTCGCGATGTCGAGGGTGTCTATCCCAGTCTTGCGGAAGAACTTCGTCAGCTCCTCGCGGTCGCTTTCCGCCTTTGCCGCGAACGCCTTCCTGACCTTCGCGCTCGAAGTGTCGACGAGCATAAGCTCACCGGTCTCGGAATCCTCGAGCTCGACGAGCCCGACGTCGGGAAGTTCGCCTTCGGCTGGATCTGACACCGGCACGCAGATCATGTCGTGGTGACGCGCCGTCGCGCGCAAAAGCCGCTCCAAGCTCGCCCCCGTTCCTCGATTCCCGTTCCCCGTTCCCTCGGCACTCGCTTCGCTCGGCGTGTTTGCTTCCCCATGGGTCGCAAACCCCCGCAAGGGGCGGTTACGTTCCCCATTCCCCGTGATAAAATCACTCACGAGAAAGACGACTGCGCGGCGCTTCTGCACGCCGTTCAGGAACTTCAGGACTCCCTCGACATCCGTGCCGCCCTTCGCCTCGTCCTCTGCGGCGAGCACTTCGCGCACGAGCCGCATCACGGAGTCGCGGCCCTTGCGCGGCGGGATGTACTTGACGATCTTGTCGGAGAAGAGGACAAGCCCGATCTTGTCCTGGTTGCGTATCGCTGTGAGCGCTAGAAGCGCCGTCACCTCGGCGGCAAGCTCCATCTTGGAGCGCGAGCGCGAGCCGTAGCTCTGCGAGCCAGAGACGTCGACGAGGAAGAGAATCGTGAGTTCGCGTTCCTCGGAGTAGCGCTTGATGTAGGGAACGCCCGTTCTCGCAGTGACGTTCCAGTCGATTGTCCTGACATCGTCGCCCGCGATATAGGGCCTGACTTCGTCGAACTCGACTCCCTGGCCCTTGAACGTGGAGTGATAGTCGCCGGCCAGCTGGTCGTCGATGAGCCGATTGGTGAGGATCCGTATCTTCCCCACCTTCGCCATCAATTCCTTTACGTCAGTCGCCATTTTATAAATCTCATTGTTTTTTGCCACAATGAACACAAAGATCACAAAGAATTTCACACAGCCAATTTTCGACCGCTAACCTATGTGTACTTTGCGTTCTTTGCGGCTAAAATACTCACGGCACTGGAACAACACTAAGTATCTTGTCGATGATCTTGTCGCTCGTCACGTTCTCCGCCTCGGCCTCGTAGGTGAGGAGGATGCGGTGGCGAAGGACGTCGTGCACGACTTCCTTCACATCCTGCGGCGTCGCGTAGGCGCGACCGTGCATAAGCGCGTTGCCGCGGGCGGCGAGGTTCAGGGCGAGCGTCGCGCGGGGCGAAGCGCCATTCTGGATCATCGCGTCGGTCTCGCGCGTCTTGAATACGATCTCGAGGATGTAGTCGCCAACCTTCTCGTCGCAGTAGACGTCGTTCAGCGCGGCGCGAAGCGTCTCGATGTCGCCAGGAGCGCAAACCGTCTTCGCCTCGGGCTTCTCGGCAGTCTCGGCAAAGCGCTGCATAATGCGACGCTCGTCGGCCTTAGTCGGCGGCTCAACGAGGCACTTGAACATAAAGCGGTCGACCTGCGCCTCGGGGAGCGGGTACGTGCCTTCCTGCTCAATCGGGTTCTGCGTCGCGAGAACGAGGAACGGCTTGGGGAGCGCGTATGTCTCATCGCCAATCGTCACCTGGCGCTCCTGCATCGCCTCGAGAAGCGCAGACTGCACCTTCGCCGGCGCGCGGTTGATTTCGTCTGCGAGCAGGAGGTTAGTGAACACAGGCCCCTTCTTCGGCGTGAACTCGCCAGTCTTCGGAGAGTAGACGAGCGTACCGACGACGTCGGCGGGAAGAAGGTCTGGCGTGAATGAGATGCGCCTAAACTCGAGCCCGAGCGCCTTGGCGAGAGTGTTGCACGAAAGCGTCTTCGCGAGGCCGGGAACGCCCTCGAGGAGGATGTGCCCATCCGTTATCATTGCGAGGACGAGTCGGTCGACGAGCTTCTCCTGCCCGACGATGACCTTGCCCACCTCTTCGCGTATCTTCGCCACGAGCTCCTTCTGCGCGGCGATCCTGTTCGTTGCTTCCTTCAGGTCCATTTTATTTCTCCTTGTGGTGTGAAAGTTGAAAAGTTGAAAGGTTGAAAAGTTGAAAAGTTGAATAGTTGAAAGGTTAAAGGTTATGGGCGGGATTGTCTCTCTCGCATAAAATCCCTGATCATGTCCTTTACAACGGCCCAGCGTGCCTGCCTTAGGCGCTTCAAGTCCATCGTTATCTTCATGCGCTCCTTGTTGGCTTCGTCGTCGCCCACTGCGGGCAGCGTTCCGCGCACTTGCTTCAGGTGCGCTTCCCAGAACGACCTCACGAAATCCTGCATAATGTCGGTCGCGCTGAGAGTGCTCGACTGCGTCTTGCCAACCTCTACGAGAACGGCGTCGAGCCATGCCCTCTCCTGCCCTGCGAGACTCGCCGCAAACGCCGCGAACGCATCTTCGCCGCTCGCCGCCTCCATGCGCCATGTCTCGACGAACCTCCATGTAAAACCATGGGCAAACACCTCGCGCGGCAGGAAATCGCCAATCATGCCGTCAAGCGTCTTGTCGCGTTCGTTCGCCATAAGGAACTGCATAAAAGCCATTTCGCGCGGCGGCGGTGGAGCGACCTCTGCGGCATCAGCCGCAGAAGGAGTTGAAAGTTGAATGTTTAAAGTTGAAAGTTGGCTATCCACGTCATACTCGTCGACAGGAGATTCCTGCGCGGCAGGCGCTGAATGGCGAGGAGCGGCGGCCATTTTTTTCCTGACCGCCTCAAGCTCTTCCGTAAGCGCGGCAGACGGAAGCCCAAGGAGCTTCGACGCCTCGCCCACCATGCTCGCCCTAAGGACCGCCGACGAACATGCCGCGATAGTCGCAAGGACTGCTTTCGACACTCGCGCTACTGCGTCGATCGACGCGGGGTCGCGCTCTTTCGCGCGTTCTACACGGCACTGGAAGGAGATTATCGACTCGCCCTTCTCCAAAAGCGCGCGAAACGCCTCTGCGCCTTTCGTCCTGAGGAACGAATCGGGGTCGTCGCCATCGGGAAGCGAGACGACGCGCACGGGGATTTCGGCGGCGAGCAGCATGCCTGCAGAACGGATCGTCGCCTTGTGGCCCGCCGCGTCGTCGTCATATACGAGGACGGCCTGGCTTGCGACGCGCTTCAGCATCCTGACATGCTCGTCTGTGAACGCGGTTCCCTGGCCTGCGACGGCGTTTGCGAAGCCGGACGAGTGAAGACGGATGCAGTCGATCTGTCCTTCGCAGACTATCACTTCGCAGTGCGAGTCCTTGCCGATAGCGCGCGAGGCGCGGTCAAAGCCGAAGAGGACATTTGACTTCTTGAAGATGAGAGTCTCGGGCGAGTTGACGTATTTCCCGGAGTTCTTCTGCGCGACGAGCTGGCGGCCAGAGAACGCGACGACTCTCCCCTGCTTGTCGCGCACGGGGAACATAAGCCGACCGGCGAAGCGGTGGTAGCCGCTGTCGCCAGGGCGCGTTGGCGCCTTGATGACACCAGCGGCCTCGAGTTCCTCGGGAGTGTATTTGTATTTCTCGGCCCAGCGCAAGATGTTCGCAACGCCGTTCGGCGCATAGCCGATGCTCCAGTCCTCGGCAACTGCGCCGTCGAGAGCGCGGTCCTTAAGGTAATTGCGCGCAAGCTCGCCTTCTTTGGCTTGCAGGAGACAGCGGCGATAGAAGGCCGCGAGCTCTGCCATCAGCGCGTAGAGGCGCTTGCGCTGGCCAGCGTTGGGGTCTTCGGTTTCCTCGATCTTGACGCCGCACTGCTCGGCGAGCTTCTTGACGGCCTCGACGAAGGTGAGCCCCTCTTGCTTCTGGACGAACTTTATGGCGTCGCCCGACTCGCCGCAGCCGAAGCAATGGTAGAAGCCCTTTGCGGAATTGATGTTGAACGAGGGCGTCTTCTCGTGGTGGAACGGGCAGCACGCCTTGGCCGATCCGCCGGCGTGCTTCACCTGGATTCCGTATGACGAGACGAGATCGGCGAGGTCGATTCTCGCCTTTATCTCCTCGATGACGGACTCTGTGATTCCCATTGCCATTGAATTAGGATATATTATACCACAAGCGCCGCGCGGCGATCTTCAACGGCTTTAGACGAAATGCCGTCTAAATTTACCGCTTTGCGAAGTCAAGCGTCAGAAGACAACGCCCTTGCCGGAGTCGAGCGTCATGCGGTCGATGTCGGGCATCGGCGCGGAGGCGTTCGAAAGGCGGATCGTGTGGATGCCGGCAGAAAGCTCCGTGGCAATCACTACCTTCATGAACTTGCCGTCCGTTCCCTTCACATTTACGCGGCGCGGCGCGGCTCCATCAACTGCGAGATCGAACGCCCGATCGTCGGGTGACGAGTAGTCGATGGTGATAAGATACTCCCCAGTCTCGTCAACCTTGACATCACGCCACTCGAGGTAGTTGGTATCGCGCTTGCCGAGCTTGCTGACGACCATTCCGCCCGACGCTCCTTCCATCGGCACAGGGGCGGCCGTGCCGAACTTCTCCGTGAATCGCTCGTCGAGCTCCTGGTAGTCGGCGAGATACGCGCACTCCGCCTCGTAGACCTTCCTCTGGACGCGCCTTTCGGCGTCGAAACGGTAGAACTTCGAGCCGTGAGGGGCGACATTGACGGACACATGATCCTCAAAGCAGCCGACATCCGCCATCTCGACGAGATCAAACGCGTCGATCTTTCCGCCAAGGTCGAGATCGGACGCCCTAACCGTGAAATCGTGCGCCTTGCCGGAGCTGTTGTAAAGCGCAACGTAGCGCGACTTGCCGAACTTCTCGATTGCGTCCTTGACGAGAATATACGCGTCGCCGTCTTTAACAACGACATACCCCTGAAGCCCGAGATCGTTCTGGTTCATCGCAAGAATATAGGGGTTGGTGATAAGCGCCTTCGAGGACGCGGGGATGGTTCTCACGTCGCATCCAATCAAGAGCGGCGACGAAAGCATGCACCACATGCCGAAGTGTGTAATTTCCTCGTCGGGGGTTATGCCGGTATCGCCGTGCTTGCCGAAGACCGACTTCATCTGCCCGACGAGCTGGCCGACTTCGAGCATGTCCATGTCGTTGTAGTGCCCGGGCTTAGAATATGCGCTCAAGTAAAGGTTCTCGCCTATGATCCTCCTGATCGAGCTCCAGTTGGCGCGAATGTCGCCAGTCGTGCGCCACGACTCCGCAATGTCCGCAGCCCAAGTTCCGGGGAACGCCCAGCGGCAGATGTTGAGCCGGACATCGGTTCTTCCCGTCGCCTTGATTGCATTCGCGATCTCGGTGTAGCGAACCTTCTCGTTGAGCTTGAGCACAAGTCCGCCGCAGTAATCGACCTTGATAAAGTCGAAGCCGAGGTCGACGAAGTGCAACTTGCAGTCTGCCGCATCGTGGCCATAAAGACCGCCGCCAATGCCGCCCTTGTCCTTGCCATCAGGACCGCCACCCCACATGCTGCCGCATGTGTCCGCGCCGCCATCGGAGTAGATGCCGGCCTTCAGCCCCAGCGCGTGGATTCCGTCAACGACCGGCTTCATCCCGTTGGGGAAGCGCTTCGGGTGGAACCTGAGGATTCCGTCTTCGCCATGCCCCCAGAAAAAGCCGTCGTCGATGTTGACGTAGGTATAGCCAGCGTCCTTGAGCCCGTTGGTCGCCATTGCCCTCGCGGTTTCGAGAATGACATCCTCGGAAATCTCCACGCCAAACGTGTTCCAGCTCGACCATCCCATGAGCGGGCGAATCTTCGGGTCGCTCGTCGGCGCAATCTTCGCGGCGTCGAGAAGCTTTGCCGCTCGCGCAGCCACGACTTCCTTGTCGGCACCCTCAAGGCGGCTCAAGTTGACATACGCCTTGCCCGCGGCAAGATCGACGCGGATGCGCTTGTCGCATTTCGGGCAATCCCTGTATTCGACGCGCTTGTCCGCGCGGGAGACTTCCGATGCGCCCTCTGCGCCAAACGACGCGTACGCGCCGACACCAGCAGCCAACAGAGCCAAGCTTCCAACATATACTGACTTCATCTTTCGTTCCTTTCCTTGAGAGATAGGGTATTGTACCAAACCGCCGCTGGCTCTTCAAACAAGATCCGAGCCGCCCTTGACGACGATGGGCGAGGCGTGGGCATGGCAGATCGCGAGCGCGAGCGCGTCAGCCGCATCGTTCTGCGGAAGCTCGGGAAGCGCGAGGAGCGTCTTCACCATGCGCTGCACCTGCTCCTTCTCTGCAAGCCCGTTGCCGCACACCGCCATCTTCGCGCGACGCGGCTCGTATTCGTAGATGGGCTTCCCCGCGTCCGAGCCGGCGACTATCACCGCCCCGCGCGCTTCGCCGAGCACGAGCATCGTGTTGGCGTTCTTGCCGTAGATCACCTTCTCAACGCTCAGGACGTCGGGGTTCCACGCGGTGATCAGCTCGGCAATCTTCGCGTGGATGCGCTTAAGGCACTCCGAGAGCGGCAGTTTCGCCGCGTTTGGGATGTTGCCGTAGTCGAGCGCGACGAGACGCGAGCCCTTCGTCTCGACGACGCCGAAGCCCGTCGAGCGAAGCGAGGTATCGACACCGAGAATGATCATGATGTAAAAGTTGAAAAGTTGAAGGGTTGAAAGGTTGAAGGGTTAGGGTGTATGGTTTATTGGTTTTCAATGATGTTCCATGCGGCATTGACGCGAGACATCTTTTCTGTCGCCTCGGACACTTCGTGTTCGCTCGCGCCGGATGCACGAAGGATGTCGGGATGATATTTCTTCGCAAGCGCGTGGTAGGCGCGGCGCACAGCAGACTTAGAGGCCCCAGGTTTCACGCCGAGCGTTCGGTAGGCGTCTGCGAGCGGATTCGCACGCTGGCGCGGCGATCGACGCTCGCCTCTCGCACGCCACCGCTCCTCGCGAATGCGCCGTTCGATCCAGCCGCCGAGAAGCGATCCCAGGAACGCGCCGAGCAAGCCGCCCCGCGAACAGAGAATCGCTCCTGCGAGTGGACCGATCCAGAGCATCAGACGATCTTCCCTGCAAACTCCTCGAACGCAGGAAGCTCGATAAGCTCGGCCGCGCCAGCATCGATCGACGCGGCAAACGAAGGATCGACCGGGAGCCGCACGACTTCGGGGATTTCGAACTTCTTTGCGATCGCCTCGGCCTTGGACTCGCCAAACACCGAAATTTCCTTGCCGCAGTCGGGGCACTTCAGATAGCTCATGTTCTCGACGAGCCCCACGACCGGCTTTCCCATCATCTTCGCCATCTTGACCGACTTCGAGACGATCATCTCGACGAGTTCCTGCGGCGAAGAGACGACAACAACGCCGTCAACGGGAAGCGACTGGAAGACCGTGAGCGGCACGTCGCCGGTGCCAGGCGGCATGTCGACGAACATGACATCGAGCTCACCCCAGTGGACGTCGGTCCAGAACTGCTTTACTAACCCTGCGATAACCGGGCCGCGCCAGACGACGGGGTCGGACGGATCCTCGACAAGCATGTTGAGCGAGATGACCTTTATCCCCGTGTTCGTCATCGTCGGCTCTATGCCGTCGTCCGACTTGTAGGTCGAGCCCGCGAGGCCGAACGCCTTGGGGATCGAAGGTCCCGTCACATCTGCGTCGAGGATTCCCACCTTGAGGCCGCGCTTTGCCGCAGCGACTGCGAGCATCGTCGTCACAAAGCTCTTTCCGACGCCGCCCTTTCCAGACGCGACGGCAATCACCTTGCCGACTTTCGACGCGGCGTTCAACTTCGCGGAGAAGTCGAACTTCTCCTTCCTGTCCCCACAGTTCTTCCCGCAGGTCGAGCAGTCGTGTGTACATTCTTCAGACATTTAACACTCCTTGTCATCAACTCAGGAGCATTATACCATATTCAGCCCTTGTTCATCCACGAGTCCATCCACGAGTCACTGCGGGGACAGACCCCACAGAACCCGCTGTTTTATTGGCCGTCATCGCTTCTCCGCCTTTCACGCCGCACTTTCCGCCGCCTTCGCGAGCCGCCAGCCGTGCGTCGCATAGCCAAGCTCCCCCACTTCCCGCGCCGCGACGCTTCGCGACCGGAACCGGTCACCCAGCGCAAACGCCGTCGCAGTCACGAACGCGAGGCTCCCGAATATCTTCCCCGCCCCTATCTGCGCCACCCTCCTCATCAGCCTCTCGTCGGGGACAGACCCCGCGGAAGTGCCGTCAGACGTGGCGATCCAGCTCCAGGCGTAGTCGGTGGCGTGCTTAACCATCCCCGCGCGGACGGGGTTCAGGTAGACGTAGCGCATGCAGATCGCGCGGTAGCGCCCGTCCTCGACCAAGGTAGACTTGAAGCGCCCGTCCCATATCGAGCCGCTGTAGCCGCGCTCGCGCTTGTACCAGACGTTGAAGAGCTCCTTGAACGTCTTTATGAACTCGCTTACGTCGTTCATCCGCGCACGGAGACGGTCCTGCGCATCGACTACCGCGGAATCCATGCCGATGTCGCGGAGCTCCTTCCAGTGCGAGGCGAGGTCTTCGGCCGCCCGCTCGCCCTTCAACGCCGCGATGCGGCGGAGAAGCTCGCCCTCGGGCAGTTCGTCTTCACGGCGCACCACCTTGCAGACTATGTGGAAGTGGTTGTCCATCGCGACATACGCCTCGAGCTCCACGCCCGAGAACGCCGCCGCGCGCTTCAGCGCGTCCACACAGGAAGCGCCTGTCGTTGGTGCGCGACATGAGGTGGTATCGCGCGGTTCCGTTGTTCGACTTCTTGATCCTTGCAGACCTTGCCATTTGTGGTCCTTTCTGCCGACGCTTCCCGCGTCGACAGATGCATCATACCACATTTCGGCTAAAGAAAAATGAATTGAATATGAATTCGTTTCGGCCGTCGGCGACAGGGGGATGGCCGGCGACAAGGGCCAAATCGTGGCCGAAAGCGGGGACAGGCCCCGAGAAACGCTGAAAAATCAAGCTTTCGCGGGGCCTGTCCCCGCGGCGCCCGTTTTCAGTCCTTGTTGATTCGGGCATCCGCGAAACGGGCAATTGCCAGTTTACAACGGAGGCTGTAGTCTCCGCACATCGACCCAAAGGCGTTGCGGTAGTCCTGCAGTTCCTGAAACGACTCCAGGGCGAAGTCAGATTCGCAATTGTGCGACTTTGACGCATACTCGAGCATGCGCCTCCCAGATTCGTCGTCTGGGATCGCATCTGGGATCGTTCGCTGCACTTCAGCTATGCCCTGCCGAAACTCTTTCTCATGCATAACGATCCTGGCACACAACTCATGATATCCGTCCACGCTCAGATTCTCGCAATTTGCCAGACATCGGTCGATGAATTCCTCGTGTGGCAACAGTCGCTCGGCAAGCTGCGAGCACAGCGCTTTCATCGACATCATGTTCCCATACATCGTTTTCACATGACTGCGATCGGCATCGTTCCCGATGTGCGTCAAATAGGAGCATGCAGCCGAGTCGCACTTCGCAACGGCAGCCGCAAGCCCTTCCAGATATTCCCTGTGCTGGGCGACTGGCGCCGTCTTTCTCGTATATGCCGTGCCGTTGTAGAGGAATTTCTTCGCCTCGATTTCACCAGACGCAACCTGCTCCAACGTCTCCATGTCCGACTTTGCCATGTTCAACTCGCCAACGAGTCGCCTGTATTCTGCCGTAAACGGATTCTCCTTGACGTCTGCCTCAAACGCCTTCTGCAGATCAAACTTCTCCAACGACCGGGCAAAGAACGGACTGAACTCCAGCGGAAATCCGTTCTCCGCATACCACTTGTCGACAAACGCCTGAAATTCCGCAGAGCTGACGATCTCTGGCTTTTTGTCCATGTCGGCAACACAACACTGGAAGAACCGGTCAGAAACCTTCTGCGCCAGCTCTTCCGGAATCAAGGCCCAGGCGGGATCTGATTCTTCATCCCCGCACGCAAGAGCCAGCTCCCTTGCACACGCCAATCGGTCGGCCAGCTCCGGATGCGTGCTCCACACGTCCTTTATCTCGACCCTCGATTCGGCCACGCCAAAGTCATAGTCGTTCTTGAGCTGCACGTCATGCGACAGTGTCGGCCAACCTTCCTTGCTCAACGCCTTGACAACTGCATCGTGCGCCTTGAAATAATTGTCCGGCAGCTTGTTCTCGTTCAGATACTTCCTCAGGAATGACCGCAGCCAATCCATGTCACACGCATCAAGCAGCTTGATCTTGCACATGGCAGAAACGAACGCGTCCGAACCGGCGCACCTGCACGCCACTTCGTCCGCGCCAAACTCCATAAGGCGAGACAGCCTCCGCTCGCCTATCTGCACAAACGCAAACACGTGTATCGTCATCAGCTTTACCAACATCGTCATGCCATATGCAAGCATGCCAAACAATCTCCAGAGATACCACCCGGCGTTGCGCCAGCTGTAAAGCGCGTTATCGAAGAAGTCGTCGGTATAAATCAGGTTGTACAGCACTTTGTTTGTGACCGACACCGCAGACCCGACCTTCATGCTGCTCTGGCCAAAGTGCCCGAATTCGTGCGCGAGGACGGCTTTGACTTCTTGGATCGTCGTCGCGTTGAAGATTCCAAGTCCTATCTCGAGGTTTTTCCTCACTGGCAGAAAAATGCTCCAGAATCCGGTGTTGTAGAACACGCATGCGTTCACATCGGTCGTGAGATAGACATGGCGCGGCATCCTAAAACCTGTGCGCTCCGACAGTCTGCGGATGAGCCCAAAAAGCTTGGGGCAGTCGCCTTCCTTCACTTCGACACGCTCTTCGTTCGTGCTCTTGGTGAAGGAGAAAAGCGGCTTTATCAGATATATGCCAAACACTCCGGCCAGCGACAACACGCCGGCGATGACGACAATGACACCAATTACGCCGCGCCCTTTTGCGTTCGGCAGGACTTCCTCGCCCAGGAACTTGGCCACATAAAACGCAGCGACAAGAATGGCGATGCCCAGGCAGATCAGCGCCAAGTAATAGACAAGAAACAAGACGACTCGAAACGTCTCGTTTACGACCGCGCCTTTTATACTGCCTTGTTCACGCGCCATAATCATGTGTCGGCGGCCGAAGCGCCGTCACTTCACTAGCGCGAGGCCGCACGAGCAGCCGAGGCGGTTTGCACCCGCGCGGATCATCGCGAGGGCAGTCTTGCGGTCGCGTATCCCGCCCGCCGCCTTTACGCCCATCTTCGCGCCAACAGTTTTTCGCATAAGCTTGACGTCGGCGACGGTTGCGCCGCCCTTGCCGAAGCCTGTCGATGTCTTCACGAAATCGAACCCCGCCTTTTTCGCCGCGGTCGACGCGACGACGATTTCGTCCTTCGTCAAGTTGCAGCATTCGAGGATGAGCTTGAGGACTACGCCCTTCTTCGCCGCGCGGCATTCGCGGACGATTTCGGAAAGCTCGCAGAAGCACGCGTATATGTCGCTCTTGAGAAGCCCCTGGTTGATTACGACGTCAAGCTCGTCCGCGCCGTCATCTATCGCCTGCAGCGATTCCTCCACCTTCGCAAATGTGCTCGTCGCGCCAAGGGGAAAGCCGATCACGGTGCATACCTCGACCTTCGTTCCCTTAAGTGCCTCGCTGCACTTGGCGACCCAGCAGGGATTTACGCACACGGACTTAAAGCCGCACTCCTTCGCCTCGCGGCATATCCGCGCGATGTCAGACGCCTTGGCGTCCGCCCTGAGGAGAGTGTGGTCGATATACTTGGCAAGGTCGGTTTTCATATTCGGATTATGGCTTGAGAATGACGCGGTTGTCGGCAGTCGGCTTGTTGTCGAACGCCCACGTTTCGCAGACAACGCCATCTGGTACCTGGAGGTTCGAAAGCTTTGGACAATCGTAAAACGCGAGCCGCCCGATGCGCTTCAGGTTCTTCGGCAACTTGACCTCGCGGAGATTCGGGCAGCCGTAGCAGATGCCGGCAGGCAACTCCTCGACCGTATCGGGGAACTCTATGGACGCGATGTCGGCGCGAGCCGAGAACAGCCCGGGCGAAAGCATTGCGACCGGCTTGCCGCCCATCGTCTTCGGCACAACAAGCGAAATACCCTTCCCTTCATTGGGAGCCGGACGGTACAAGGAGGCATTGCCGCGCTTGTCGTCTTTTTCGTTTCCAAGAATCGCCGCGACCTCTCCGCTCTTGACAAGGTAGCGGTAGCCGCTTTCGCAAGGAAGGCCGTTCGTCAGCGAGACGACGTCGTCCAGCGTCGTCCATGTTGGCACGCAAGTGGACTTAAAGCTCCAACCGGACATGGAGTCCGGAACGCTTCCGCGCACATAGACACAGCCATCCTTCGCCAAAATATACCTGGCGCCATAGTTTCTCAGGTCGTCAAGCGAGGACTGTTCCACAAGGAGGGTGCGGAACTTCATTTCCTCGCCGGGCTCCGCGCCGTCGCCATATTCGCGGCACGAGGTTGGAATTCCACCGATCTTCGCCGGCAGCTCCAAAGCGTTTCTGTCGCCAGGCAGATAGGCGATCAGCTTTGCAATTCCATCGCTAATCCTGACAAGCCATCCGTCGGCGGTAACGCGAGGGCCCTCGTAACGGACGACGGCCGTATTCGTGCGCACACGCGCCATCTGCCTGTCCGGCATGGCATCGGACGGCGCAAGGAGGCAGGTCAACGACTTGGCTCCATTCCAGGGGATCCTCACGCAGACCATGTTCTTCCAGATCGCCGCAGGGTGCATGATTTCAAGCGGACCATAGTTGTCGCGCGGATAGACTACGGTCAGCTGCGCGTGCGCTCCGGCGAACGTGTCCACGCAGGCATCTACGGGATTGCGCGACGCAAAGACGACGCATGTCAACTTAGGCGCATCTGCAAACGCTCGCGCGCCGAGCGAGGACACCCTTCCCTCGAAGCTGACCGTCTCAAGGTCCGGAGCGCCGGCAAAGGCACTGTCGCCGACCTCCGAGACCTCCTGTGCGAACACGAGCGTCTTTACGCCCTTGAGCGCGTCCGTTGTGCCGGGGGAATGGCGTCGTTCCTCAAATGCCGCCGGCGCAAACGCCCCCGACTCCTCTGTGCCAAAGCATACCGCCGTCTCGTCTGCAGGGGAGACCCCGAGGATATAGACGACAGCCATAATCGCTGAACAGCTCATTTCTTGACCTCCACTTCGCATTCGCTTTCTTTTTCAAAACACCATTTCCAGAATTCGTCGGACTCCCACATGACGTCCCACCACCAGGCATTCTCGCCTTTCGAATATGTCCGATAAACGAACGAACCGCCGAAACGCTCGACGTCGCCGCGAAACTTGCCCCAGAATTTTTCGTAAAAATCCTTGTACGACTCTGGCATGTCGGCATACGTCTTTTCCTCGTATCCGAACCACCAGTTCCCCGGGGCGTCGGGATGCAGCACCGGCTGATGGTGCGGGCGCGCCCAGGCGACTGCGGTAGCGGCATAACGCCCTGGATGGTCGAGCGACATTGCAATTGCCATCGATCCCCCGCTGCCGAGTCCAGTAAGGTAGATGCGCCGATTGTCGACAGGGGGCGCGGTCTCGCCCTCGGCGCACGACATCTCGACGACCTTGAGCACAAGATCGTCGTAGAGGGTGATGAGCGGAGCCCGCGGCTGGACAGGATAACCCGAGGGAATGCCGCAATTGGCATTTGTGGGCGGCATCGGGACGAGAAGCCACGCCGGATGGTCGTCCTGAAACTCGTCGCCGACGACCCGGCCAATCACGCCGACCTGGCGGAACTGCTTCACGAGGTCCGTGCCCTGCTCGCCGTTTCCAGGGAGATAGACGACAAGGGGAACCTTGCCCGAATCAAACCAGCTAAACGGATTCCACCAACGGCACGGGCGAGGTTTCGGACGGAACAGGAGAAACGGGATCGCGTCTGCATAGCTCTTGGCCTTGCGTCCGTATTCGGCCGACTTGCAATCGAGCGGTTCCCTGACGAACCAGTGCGCCTCGAGACCCGGGTACTCCGCAAGCTTTTCCGCAAGAGCGTTGTCGACCTCGTAATCCTCGACGCGCGACGGCCAGCCGTAGCCAGGCTGCCCCTTCCCCGGCGGATACGGCGCCGGTCTGCGCCAGTCAACCAGCGTAGGCGCCGCATCGAACTCCCACCGCGCAAGAGCCGTCGCATCCGGCGCTACGATCGGCTCTGTCATCGGCGCGAGCCTGACCGCAACGGAGGCAATTATCGAAACGAAGACCATCTACGCTCCTCTGCCTCGAGCGACTGCTCCCCTGCGACAGAATTGACGATATACTCAAGATTGTTGCAAAACCTGCCGTTCATCTTGACTACGCCATAGACAAAGCCAGCGGACGTCTTGTGGCGAAACGCAAACAGGCGGACGCCTTCCCCCGAGCGGTTGCTCCGATCCTCTCGGAACATCATCTCGAAGACGCCTGGCGTGTATCCGTCCGTCGGCGCGACAAGTGGCGTCCCGAGCGAGTCCGGGTAGACCTCAACCTCTTGGAATCCGTCTTCAGGCGACTTCGGCTCAAGGATGACATAGCCCGCCATCAAGTTGCCGTATCCCATGTTGCCCGAAACGCCGGGAAACATTCCGGTCTCGACATTGAACCATTCGGTCTCGTACTTCCCCTCCATCGGCCGCTCGCGGTTGAAGGACCAGAGATTGACCGAGCCGCGCACCATCTCGTGCGGCTTTACCTTGCGACGCACGACGATCGGCTGCATGTTCGTAGGCGCAAAGGACTTATTGTCGTCCGAAAGCTCGGAAAACACGATTGGCGCCACGGTGGGCGAATAGATGTCGGGCGACGAGACGGCGACTTGCAGCTGCCCGTTGACGACGATGCCGCGATATACCGCGAGGCCAGCGGAATCCGTATTGACACCGCATACCGAGACGCCTTCGACGGGCTTGCCGTCGGTGTCGACTACCTTGAAAGTCACCTCGGCGTTCGCGCCATATCTGCGAACCGCCGAGGGCAGTTCGGACAACAGCCTGAGGTCGCCCACGGACTGGGCTTTCGAGGAAAGCGGCAACGCGGCAAGGGCGGCCACTGCAACAGCAAATATCTTCATTTCTTCTCCTTACTTCGCAAGCTTTATCTCGATCGGGACGAAGGCGTTCGGGTCCTTCGCGCGTTTCATGATCTTGTCGGCATATTCGTCGCTGTAGTAGCGGTCGGTGTCGGTGCGGTCGCGCCGCCCGTTGTAGCGGCGAAGAGCGTCGAGCCAGCCATCAAAGAATCCCGTGGGGCGCGAGGCGGCCGGCCGCGCAGAGGCGCCGAAGCCCTTGCGCGAAAGATACTTGATCGCCGCGCGGACGTTGTTTTCAAGAGAGCCCTCGTTGCGCTTCGTCGGCTTCGTCAGCCCGACAAGCTCCTTCTCGACGCCCCAGTCGCCAGGAACATTCACCTGCAGCGGATCGACTGCCCACGCCGCCTTGGAACGCGGACCGTTGCCGCCAGATTCCTCGATCATGTGCGCCTTGACGAGCGCAGGCGTAAGATTGCTGACCTTAATCGCCTGCTCCAGCGTGCCGCCGGTCCAGCCCTTCTTGTCGGCGTTGAACTCCTTGACGAGCTTCGCTATCAGCTCGTCGTGCGCCTGGTAGCGCTTGTCCTCGAAACCTCGGAACACTGGAAGCCCCGCGCCGCCCGCACTAGAGCGCGGGTTGGTCTTCCGCTTCTTCGTCTGCTCCGGGAACCACTTCGCGATCCACGCCTCGATCTTCTTGACGGTCTTCATTTCCTCGTCCGTCACGAAGCGGCGGTCGATGTAGAGCTCGCCCCAGTCGTCGAACGAGAACCCGCCGAACGCGGGAGTGTCGATGACATACCGCTCGCTGCCGCACGGCGGCACTTCTGCAATGCCCTTCTTCTTGAGCTCGACAGCGTGCTTTGCCTCGCGCTCCATGGCGCGCTGCTGTATCGCAATCGCCTCGGTCGCGAGAGGAAGTATCTCGACTATCGCCTGAGGATCTATCTCAAGCACGATGCCTTCGCCAGCCCAGACGGGCGCGGCGGCCTGAGCGTGTCCCTGCAGCCCAGTCCGCCAGCCTTGACGCATATTTTCTTCTCATGTCGTAATTCTACCAAAACCACCACGTGCGCGCAAGCGACGCAGGCAATCGGGCAACGGCGCATGCGACACCTCGACCCCCACCCTAATTGGCCCTAAATAGAACCTAATCGACTCTAAATAGACCCTACTCCACCTTAACCGGCACCGAGCCGACCTTCTTGATCGTCGCCGTGCCGTAGCCGACGCCGCCAACCACGATGCCGGCCACGTTCACCGTCGTCGCCTTCAGCTTGCCGCCATTGTCGGCATAGACCTTGAACGAGCCCTTGAACGAACCATCATTCGCCTTGTAGGTGAGCTTCAGCGCAGACGGATTCTCGCCAAGCTTGGAACTGTCAATCGTTCCATCTTTCGCCTTCTGCACCTTACCCGCCTTCGGGAGCGTCCACTTCGCGCCGCTCTGCGTCACCGCCATGCCATCGGGCAGGTAGTCGGTAAGCGCCCGCCCCGCGATCTGCGACCAGAGCGCGGCGGATTTGCCGACGCGGAACGCCGCATTCGCGGCAAGTGCGCCGGGCTTGCCGACGACCACATCGCCGGAAAGTCCCTCGACAAGCGCCGCGCCATCGTTGCGCGGCAACCAGAGCGTGAACGCGAGGTTCATCTTCTTCGTCACAACGACTGGCACGCACAGCCATTCCTCGCCGACGAGCAGCTGGGCGTTCGCCGTCGCCTTAGTGCCATCCGCAAGCGTCACAGCCACCTTCGCCTTGCCTTTCTTGCCAATCGTCACGGACAGCGTCTGGTAGGGCGCGATCGCCGAGCGCGCCGCACCCTCCTCACGCCACGCAACATTCACCGCGCCGATCCACTTTTCGAGAATCGCGTTTGCCGCGCCCTGCTCGCCCTTGTCCTTCGACGTAAAGAAATTCCGAGCGCCGTCGATCTGGTACGAGCCGTAGGAGCCCGAGAGCCCTTCCGCGCCCAGCGTCACCTCGCACGACTCCCCGCCGACGAGCCGCATCGTCGTCGGTCCGTTCGCGGCAATCGCCGCCTTGCCATTGTCTGCGCCTTTAAGCGAACTCTTCGTCACACCGACCACGACCGTAGCCTTGACGGACGCAAGCCCGGCTTTCGGTTTCCCGACCTTCACTTGAATCGACCCGGCGACATTGCCCTTGGCATCAACCAGATACCCGTCGTACACGCTCGCCGCAGCCGTCGGCACCGCGCCATCCACCGCTTCGTAAAGCTCCGTTGCACTCACACCACTCTCGTTTGCCATAGGCACGCCATTCGGCGCCTCGAAACAGGCGTATATCACACGCTCGACGTCATCCGCCTCGACTTTGATCTGACGCGTCGCCGCCGTCTCGCCGTCTGACCACTTGACGAACGCGCAGCCTTCCGCAGCCGTCGCCGAAAGCGTGACCGTCTCGCCCTCGAAGTAGCGCCCCGTCCCCGTAACCGTTCCCGCGCCGACGATGGACGGCAACACCGTTACCTTGTACTTAGGCTTCCAGATGGCGGAAATGAATATCTGCTCCTCGTCCTCCATCGTGCCGCACATCGCGTCCGTCACCATAAACGAAAGCGTCGGCGAAGTCTTCTGAGCCTCCGTCAGCGTCAAATTTCCAAACCGCACCTCCCAATGGTCGAACTCCTCGCCATCTCCAGATACGGCCTTGAGCGTCGCCGTCTCCCCGCTCTTGTACACGCCACCGCCAGTGACGTAGCCCTGGACAAAAATCACGCTTGAATAGCCCCACGGCGTCTGGTCGTCAGCCAGTTCTTCGGTGCCATAGCCGGCCTCAATCGCCACGCTCTTACCGCTCTTCGGGAAGAAATACATTCGGCTGAACTCGCAATCAGCGCCATCAAGATCGTTTCGTGTGAACGTAAGCGTCGTCTTGCCAGACACCTCAATTCGACGAATCCTTCTGGCATACGTCGTTTTCCAGAAATTCGTCACAGTCCAGCAGTAATCTGGATCTTCCCAATTATCCGACAACGTCGTCACGACATCCTTTGAGATATTGCCGCCCGAAACGCCGAACACCGTCTTGTCTGCGAGATCGACGTCATCATTATTGCGCTCCGCAATGACGAGCGTACCGGAGCAAGGCAGCGAAACGGCGAAAGTAAACGCCTTGCCATTCTTCTCGTATGCTGCCCAATTCACAAATTCATGCGTCTGTGCGTATGCATCAATCCAATAGGCTATAGTTCCGGAAGGATTCCGAATCGCGCAACACTCGATGTGGTCCCATGGCTCGAAGTTCTCTACACCGGTCACCGTCATTCCATGGAAGAAATCGTCTATTCTTAGATTCGACGGAGGACGGTCATCGTGATGCACGATAATTGCAGAGGAAATCTCGCTTGTGCCTGAAATTCCTACCCTGAAGTTCATTACGCCAGACCATCCATCTACCTCCTTAGCAGGCACTACAATCCACCTGCGGTTAGACACGACTTTATTCTCCGGCCATATCGATTTCGCCCATTCGTAGCACGCCTTCGACGTTTCATAATACCATGTGTGGTATTCGTCTTCCCACTTTGAAGACTCAACACCGGACGGAACGAACTTTTCGAACAACTGTTTGTCCGTCCAGACAGAGGCAGGACCAAGATATTCGACGGGGGTATCACCATACAAAATGACAGGGTTGATTGTCCCTGAACCTGTCACAGAGACAAAGGCCATCTCGTCGCCCCATGTGCCGATTGTACCGTTGTCCCATATTTCATACGCCATCTGGCTGGATAATGGACCATCAGCCCACCATCCGCCACCGTACACATCTCCAATCTTAAGGTCAGACTGCACGGCATATTCCTCCGGCACTTCGTTAAGCGTATACGTCTTCACGCCGCACCATTCCTCGCCCCATGTCCAGCCCGATGAACCATTAGTGAAGTATACAGCCGCAGGAGCCGACTCCCATTCGTACCATGCCCAAAGCCATGCTTTCGAAGTCATTTCCGGCTTATTACCAGTAAATATGAAACGGAACCACGCCCCACCCCAACCTGACCATCCGTTTCCATCCACTGGCCTGCCATAAATGTGGCCGAGGGCATAGTCCTTTATCGATTGCACCGTTGCCGGAATGAATATGGTCCCCTTCTCTTGTCTACGATTGAACTCTTCACTTACCTCTTCGTATGGCTTGTCATATGCCTTTATACCATACAACGTTTTCCCTGAAGCACTCAAAATGAAGTCTGGAAACAACGTACTCCATACATAAGGTGCCCCATCGAATGAACCTACCGCGTCAAGTGCCACAAGACTATCCGGCAACATCACATGAGATAGAGAGACGCAATTGTAGAACGCCATATACCCTATGTTGGTCACGCCCTCGGGAATCACCACACTAGTCAGTCCCGTGCAATCGGAGAAAGCAAAACTTCCGATGCTCGTCACGGACTTGCCCCCAAGCGTAGAAGGTATCGCCACCGCACCTGTCGGTAAAGGCGAGATTGCGACAGAACCATAGTTGTAAATCTCCGCCGTGTCGTCGTTTATGCGATACGTCCATGTGTAGCCCGAATCCGGATCGGTCCAAGTCTCGGCCCACGCGCCAACCGCCACGGCAAACGCCGCAACCATCATCATCAGTTTCTTTGTCATTTCATTGTTCCTTTCTTATTCACGTTTTGCCTCGCGACATCGGCAATCGTTTCGTCAACGACTGTGCCGAGTTTCGCAACGGCACGTTTCATGGAAGAAAGTTCCTTGGGCGTCTTTTGCGTCAGACGATACTTGGCGACGCCCATCGGCTTGTCGGTGACGCTCAAGGCGTACTCGACAACAGTCCTGTTGCCGTCCCTGCAAAGGACAAGCCCGACCGTCGGCGCGTCCCACTCGTTCTTCAACTGCCTGTCAACCGCAACCATGTAGAACCCAAGCTTCATCAAATCCGCCACCCAGTTATCTGCAACAACTTGTTGCAGATAACGCTCTCCACCGTTGTCTTCCACGATTTGCGGCAGAAGAGCATCATTGCCGTTATCTGCAACAACTTGCTGCCGACAACTGTACAGCTGATAAAAGGCGAGAGAATATCTCAAATTTCGAGCCGACAATCCCACAGGGTTCTTGATTCCAAGGCAGAGATCGCTGCTCAAGTTGTCGAAAAAACCGAGATTTCGCTTTTTGCCCGGATACTTCCCGCTTATGTCCTTGCCAAGCGACCAGTAAAACTCAAGCATTGCCGAATTGACGGCGACGGCCGCCTTGATCTGCGTCCTACGATACCTACGCTTGAGATCGGCAATCCATTCAAGATACGCCCCATCCGAAACGCCTTCGCCACGTTTCTTCGTCACTTTGCCATTTGCCATCATTCCCCGCCGCCTTTCATTTACCGCATATTATACCATATCCTCAGCCGTGTCACCGTTGATGCGGTACGTCCACGTTTAGCCGCCGACCGTTTCGGTCGCGGCCCACGCGCCAAGCGCAGCGGCGGCCGCCACGACAAATAGCACTGTCGGTTTTTTCACTTTGCCCCTGTTCAAATCCCTCTTGTCACTTTACATACAGGTAATTTAACGCCCGGTATCGCGGCAGTTTTGCCCACCCCTCAATCTAACATCAAAGTTGTAGCAAAAGCCCATGCAAACGACAAGCGCGGGATTTTGGATTAGTGCGCGGGAACACGCCCCCTCCGCGTACGCGCCACCGCTACATATCAAACGGTGCGGCGATCACGAGGTTGGACGGCCGTTGGACATGGCGACGCCCAGCCCCCGCTTCTTCGCACACTGCTGGTACAGCGCCTTGGCCTCGTCCATGTGCTCGGTGAGGTTCTTGACGCGCGTCTCGTCGCACGGATGCGTCGACGCGAGCTCGCCGAGCTTCGACGAGTTTCCCGTTCCGAAGCGCTTCCAGAAGGTGACGGAAGCCTCTGGGTCGTATCCCGCCTTCGCCATGAGGTAGAGCCCTATGAGGTCGGCCTCGCTCTCGTGACTGCGACTGTATGGAAGCAGTATTCCGTACTGCGTGCCTATTCCGTATATCTGCTGCGCCTGGTCGCCGCATCCGACGAGCGACAGGCCGAGCGTTCCGATTGCCTGCAGCTGCGACCAGCTCATGCGCTCGCCGCCATGCCGCGCGATTGCGTGGCCCACCTCGTGCGCGACGACACAGGCGAGCTCCGCCTCGTTGGCGAACTTCGTCATGATGCCGGTGTAGACGGCGACCTTTCCGCCGGGGAGACAGAACGCGTTCACCTCGTCGCTCTGCAGAACCGTGAACTCCCATTCAAAGCCCGTGTCGCCCGCGGCATCCTTGACCGCCGCGCCGACCCTAGCGAGGAGCGCCTGCTGCGACGCATCGGCCGACGGCTTCGTCTGCGCCTTGTATTCGCCGTACGCCGTGGCCCCCATCTCCCGCTCGCTCGCGTCCGACGAGAGCATTAGCTGCGTGCGCCCGGTAATCGGAACGGTGCGGCAGCCCGTCGCAGCGACCGCAAACACGGCCGCAGCCGCAAGTACTGCTATGTCCGTCCTCATGATACTATTCTCTTTCAAGCGCGGCCTTGATCGCATCGACCGCGGCGTCGGGAGCGACGACCTGCATCTTCGACTTGTCGTCGCAGCGACGCTTGATCTCTACGCCGCCGTTGGCAAGCCCCTTGGCGCCGACGACGACGCGGACAGGGAAGCCGATCAGATCGGCGTCCTTGAACTTGACGCCGGGACGCTCAGCGCGGTCGTCGACGATTACGTCGATTCCAGCCGCCTCGAGCGCAGATTCGAGATCGTCCGCGATCTTCGTCACGTCTGGCTTGTCGGGATCGAGGTTTTCGACGATGACCTGGTACGGCGCGACAGACGCGGGCCAGATTATGCCGTCCTTGTCGTGGCACTGCTCGATGACCGCCTGCAGCGTGCGGCTCACGCCGACGCCATAGCAGCCCATGATCATCACGTGGTCCTCGAGCTTGTCGTTCTTGTATACGGCGTTGAACGCGGCGGAGTACTTCGTGCCTAGCTTGAAGACCTGCCCGACCTCGATGCCGCGCTTGATCGCCATGGGCTTGCCGCACTTCGCGCAGATGTCGCCGTCCTTCACGATCACGAGATCGGCGTAGTCCGCGTCCGCGATCTTCGCGTCGCGCGCGAGGTCAACGTTCTTGAGGTGGAAGTCGTCCTTGTTTGCGCCGACGATGCGACCTTTCGCGCCCTTGAGCGCGATGTCCGCGACGATCTTGAGCGACGCGTCTGCGGGAGCGACGGGGCCGACGAAACCGGCGTTCGCGCCGGTCGCCTTGAGAACTGTGCCGAAATCGGCGAGCGCGACGGACTTCGCGCCGAGGAAGCGCTTTAGCTTCACCTCGTTCACATCGCGATCGCCCTGAACGCACACCATGACCGGCTTGCCGTCGGCAACATACACGAGAGACTTGACGAAACGGTCGGCGGGAAGAGAGAGGAAAGAGGCGACCTCTTCGATCGTCTTCGCGTTGGGCGTCGCGACCTCTTCATACGCGGGGCAGTCGGCGTCGGCACACGGCGCGGCGCGGCGTTCCGCCTTCTCGAGATTTGCCGCGTAGCCGCAGCCGTCGCAGAACGCGATGCCATCTTCGCCAGCGTCGGCAAGAACGTGGAACTCGTGCGTCATCGAATCGCCCATGTCGCCGCCGTCGGCCTGCACAGGAACGGCCTTGAGCCCGCAGCGCGCGTAGATGCGCTCGTAGGCGTGGTACATGTTCCAGTAGCTCTTGTCCGCGCCCTCGGCGTCCGTGTCGAAGGAGTAGGCGTCCTTCATGAGAAATTCCTTAGAGCGCATGAGCCCGAACCTCGGGCGCGTCTCGTCGCGGAACTTCCACTGGATCTGGTAGATCGTGACAGGAAGCTGGCGATAGGAGCTGATGAGCGACTTCGCGAGGTCGGTGAACACCTCCTCTGCCGTCGGCCCGAGCGCGAACTCGTGTTCGCCGCGGTCGCGGAGCTTGAACATGTTCGGGCCCATCGTGTCCCAGCGGCCAGTGGTGCGCCAGAGCTCAGCCGGCTGCAGGATAGGCGAGACGATTTCAAGGGCGCCCGCGCGATCCATTTCCTCGCGGACGATCTCCATGATCTTCTTGAGCGAGCGCATTCCGAGCGGCAGGTACGCGTAAAGTCCGCCGGCGACCTTGCGCGCGAGGCCAGCGCGCATCAGTAGGCGATGAGAGTCGATTTCGGCGTCACCGGGATTCTCCCGGAGCGTCTGTATGAGAGATTTCGTCCATTTCATGATTGAGATATTATACCAAATCCGCGCGCGTGGAATTTGGTATACTTTACCGCGAATGAAACATCCAGCCATATTCAGACGGACGGAGCTTATGCTCGGAACCGAGGCCCTCGACGCGCTCGCGCGCACGAAGGTCGCAGTCTTCGGCCTCGGCGGCGTCGGGAGCTGGTGCGCCGAGTCGCTCGTCAGGTCAGGCATCGGGAAACTGCTCCTCGTGGACTCCGACCGCGTCTGCATCACGAACGTGAACCGGCAGCTGATGGCCACGACGAAGACCGCGGGGCAGGTCAAGGCGGATGTCCTCGCAAAGCGTCTGAAGGAGATCAACCCCCTCGTCGAGCTCGATGTGCGGCAGCAGATATACTCGCCCGATACGGCCGGGGAATTCGCGCTGGACGAATACGACTACGTAATAGACGCGATAGACTCCCTCGACTGCAAGGCGGCGCTCATACGCCACGCGCTCTCGATTCCGACGGTGACGCTCTTCGCCTCGATGGGCGCGGCGCTGAAGATGGATCCCTTCCAAATCCGCGCAACTGAGTTCCGCAAGGTCGAAGGCGACGGTCTCGCACGAGCGCTGCGCACCAAGTTCAAGAAGACCGGCGGCATGCCGACGCGAAAGTTCAAATGCGTGTGGAGCCCAGAGCGCCGAGAGAACCTGGGGCCGGCAGGCGCGGGGTGCGGCCTCGGCGAGTGCGTATGCCCGAAGGACCCGGGCGTCGGCGAGAGTTCGCTCGCAACGCACGAATGGTGCTCGTCAAAGGCGCGCATAAACGGCACGATCGCGCACACGACGGCGATCTTCGGCTTCGCGCTCGCAGGACTCGTCGTCCAAGACGTCGAGCGCAGGGTTAGAGAATTTTCTTAAGTTGCTTATCTGCTGCAGAAGCAACCTTGTCGAAAAGCGAATTTCCGTGCGCGTCCATCGCGACTACGCCGCGAAAGCCCTCCACCTCGAAATGCCAGCACGCCTCGGCGGCGCCAAACTTATCGAGAAGGTCAACGCCAGCGACCTTTTTCACCGAAGCGGCGTAAAGCGCACCCGCGCCGCCAACTGCCTGCACGTAGACGCAACCGCACTTCTTCATCGCAGCGAGAGTCGCGTCGTCCATTCCACCCTTTCCGATGATGATGCGGACGCCAGACGACTTGATGAAAGCGGGCTCGTATGGATTTTCCCTGACACTCGTCGTCGGGCCTGCGGAAACAACCGCCCAGCCGTCCTCGCGCTTGACGCAAACCGGCCCGCAGTGGTAGAGCGCACCGTCGTGGAAATCGACGGGTATCTTCCCGCCGTCCGCGAAGAACTTGTGGAACTTGTCGCGCCCAGTGTGGACGATGCCGGAGATGCTAACTGAATCGCCCGCCTTGAGCGCGCGAATCTTCTTCTCGTCAAATGGATATCTCAGCTCTTTCATAACCCAGTATTTTCAATGGTTCCGCGGGGCCTGTCCCCGCCCATTCTCGTTATTTAAGATATTTCCTAATGTTCTCGAAAAGCCAAGGAATCGTCTTCGGCTTGCGAGAGAGTATCTGGCAGTGCGGCGCCTGCTCAATCCGAGCGGCATACGGAACCTTCGCAGCAGCAAGGCGGTTCGTGAGCGACTCATAATTCTGAACCGCGACGATTCCGTCTGTGCCCACCGACTTGGGCGGCGCCACCCCGGAATCCATCATCTTCCAGAGGTCCGAGTAGGGACGCTTCTTCCCTGCGACATAAGTAAACTTTTTCGTTGTAGGAACGGCTCCAGTGCTCCCATAGAGACAGATCGTCGGCGGGCAATTCTCCGAAACGAGGTTGACGGGCGAGTAGCGAGCGATCTCCTTGACGAGTTTCGTAAAGTCGCCATAGTTATACCCAAGACCAGAAAGGACGCCAAAGTTCGCCGCCCAGGTCGGGAAGGCGCCTTTGTTTGCGTCCATCCCAGCCACTCCAAACTCTGGGCTGGAGATGTCGCTTGGGCCACAGTCGCTGAATACACAGGCGACCGGCACTGTGTGCTTGAGGTCGAGTCTGAGTACGGACGGGTTAGCGCCGTCGTAGGCATAGAGAAGCGAAAGATGTCCGCCCGCCGAGCTACCGCCGATTGCGAACTTCGAAATCTTGATTCCCGCCGCCTCGGCGATCTGCAGAAGGTGCGACACCATCGCGTCGATATCCCTCAGCATATCCGCGAAACCGTGCACCCCGCCATAGTCGCAGTTGCACAAGGCGTAGTTCATCGACGCCACGACGAATCCGTTCTTCGCCATCTCGGCAAAAAGCGGCATTGGCCAGTTCTTGTTTCCGCTGATCCATGCTCCGCCGTGGACATAAAGGAAGAACGGCGCATCCTCAGGAATCTTGCCTATTTTCGCTGGCAGATAGAGGTCGTATGTCTGTGCAACGTCCGGATGTGCCGCGCCCTTGCCCGGCTGTCGCGGACCATAGGCAATGTCTTTGCATACGAAGGAATTCCCTCCCTGAGGCATCTTCACCGGCTTGAGCGTCAACTGTTGCTCAGCGGCAGCCGACAGCGCAAAGCAGGCAAGACACGCAAGACAACACGTCATCTTCAATAATAAACTCTCGCGCCACTTCCTCATGCGTCGTATTATATCACAAATCCCAAGACCATGCCCGCAGACTCCATCGGGGACAGCAACTGTTCACAATCCAGTGCGACAATAGGCAAAATAGACGATAAGACATATTAAGATATAGCCGGAAATCAGAATGCCGAGAATTCTGACCAACCAACATACCCACTTTCTCTTAATCCGAAACGACCGCTTGACCATCCATACACCCAAGGAGAACAACCCGATGACAATGGCCATCGAGACAACGACATAGGCGATCTCCAACCAAGGAGGCGGCATGTCACCAGTCCTTTCGTCCGCGTGAGAAGTTGAAGATCGGCAGCCACTTGGCGAGGCCGTGCGGATTGTAGTTGAGCAAGCCGACCTGAAAGGCACTACGCTCACCATAGTCACTCGCAGCATTAAACAATCCAACCTGTAGGCCGCCATCGGCATTGAACGCACCAATCTGGAAGCAACCGTTAAAATTGTAGAATCCAGCCTGCAACCCACCGCCGGCGTTGGCCAGACCAACCTGCAAACCCGGCAACCATGGATATGGATCTCCGCCCCGATCACCAAAATTTGACTCGACATTAAAAGCACCAACGCTCACGCCGATATTGCGTCCCGTGAGGTTCAAAAGCCCGACCTCAAATGCATAATTGAATTCGCAGACATCGATCAGCCCAACCTGCGTGAAATAGTTATTCGCGACTGCGTTCAGTGGTGCCAAAGAGGCAATAGCCGATTTCTGGTTCATGTTCAGCAAGCCCGCCGCAACGCCGTACACGTCGGCGTCACCGGGGAAGAGCTGGACCGGACGATGCGAACAAATACCGACTTGGATTGGCGTCCAGCCAACACGCAAAAGTCCATCGTCGGACTCAGGGCTCACATCAATCGGGCAATGCGCGAGCGCCACGCCGCACAACAATGCCGCGCAACTGGCAACAACAACTTTATAGCGAACTGACATATAGGACATTATACCAAAATCTCGCAAACCCTCGGCAATTGGCACGCGGCAAATTTGTCGCAGCCAGAGTGACAATGAAGCGAGCAAAATGAATTAGGGTCGGTTAGAGTCAATTAGTGTCGGATAGCGGGAGCGGAGGGGTGTTTCGGCGGCATGCGGTTTTGCTTTCAACCGCAAGGCTATCGCCAAGCCGAGCCATCGGGCGGCGCGGCGATTTTCATCCCTAAGCCGGAACACGCCCCCTCCGCGGACGCGTGACCGCACACCGGAAGGCAAACCAACACGAAAACCAAAGAGCGGCCGTTAGAAAACTGACAGGCGACAATCAGGCATCGGCAAGGCCGATGGCGTTCCAGAGTTTTTCGCCGTCCTTGAGAAGACCGGCGAGAGACTCCTTGCGCTCGAGGATTTCCTCAACGCGCTCTTCGACAGTTCCTTCCGTCACAAAGACATGGACGAACACCGTCTTCTCCTGCCCGATGCGGTGGGCGCGGTCAGTCGCCTGCCCTTCCACTGCGGGATTCCACCAACGGTCGAAGTGAATGACATGCGTCGCTTTCGTGAGGTTCAAGCCAAAGCCGCCAGCCCTCAAGCTAAGCACAAACGCCGCAGGCCCCGCCGTGCCATCGAAAAGCGCAATCTGCTCCTCGCGCTGCGCAGCGGAAAGGCCGCCGTGCAGAAACGCGACCGGCTGCGCGAAGCGCCCCTCGAGCAGTTTCCTAAGCGCCTCGCCCACCTTCGCATACTGCGAGAAGATAAGCACCGACTCGCCGTTCTCGAAAATAGTCTCGACGAGTTCGACGAGACGATCCACCTTACCGCCCGAAACCGCCTCGCCGTCAAAGCCGTCGCAGGCAAGCTTGAGCCGCGTAAGGAGCGCAAAGATGTCGCCTTGCCGCCGCTCTCCCGCGCGATAGTCCGCAAGCGCGCGCTCATATTCCGCGCGCTCCGCCGGCGCAAGCGCGCAGTATTCGCGTATCTCGCGCTTCTCGCCAAGTTCTCCAGCGACAGCTGGATCGCTCTTGAGCCGGCGCAGGACAAACGGCTCGAGCGCACGGCGCAGCTTCTTCCCTTGCGCAGAACACGGATCGGTTGCAAGGGGTTTCACAAAGCGGTCGGCAAACGATTTGCGGTCACCGAGAAGCCCAGGGTTCAAGAACTCCTCAAGACTCCAGATATCCGCGACGCCGTTCTCTATCGGCGTGCCAGTGAGCGCAAGACGGCGGCGAACGCCAAGCGCGCGAATCGCCCTCGCCGCGTGAGTGTCTGGGTTCTTTATCGCCTGCGCCTCGTCAAGGACAATTCCATCCCATTCCACTTCTGCAAACTCGCGGTGGTCGCGCACGATTAGCGCGTAGCTCGTCACCACCACATCGGCTTCTGCCGCCGCCTTCTTGAAGCCGCTACCGACATGACGCATGTCTCCCTGATGGACATAGACGCGCAGCGACGGCGCAAACTTCGCAAACTCATGCCTCCAGTTCGACAGCAGCGTCAGCGGAGCAACTACAAGAACTCTCCCCACCTGACCCCTGACCCCAACTAAACTCTCCCCTCCGCTCTCCAACTCCAACTCTGAACTCCAACTACTGACTCCTGACCCCTGACCCCTGACCCCTGACCCCTGACCCCTAAGAATCCACGCAATCGTCTGGATCGTCTTGCCTAGACCCATGTCGTCGGCAAGTAGCGCACCAAAGCCGTTGTCGGTCAGAAACGAAATCCAATCGACTCCGCGTGACTGGTAGTCGCGTAGAGTTCCCTCGAACCCAGATATCTCGACGGTCACTCCGCCACGCGTCACATTTGCCGCGCCGTCGTGCGACTGGCGAAGACGATTCAGAAGTCCGAGAATACCGCCGTCTGCGAGGACTTCCTCGACTTCCATTCTCCCGATGGCGCCGATGCCAAGCGCAAAGGAGAGAGGATTTGCTTTTGTCTTCTCGGACTTTTCGAGCGCGCGCAGTGCTTCACGCAAGATTCCACGGTCAACTTCAATCCAGCGATCGCGGAAGAAGACGAGCGTCGAATTCTGCTCAAGGAGAAAGCGTATCTCCTCCGCGCTAACTTCCTCGCCTGCGACCTTGATCTTAAGACGAACGCTTCTCTTCTCGTCATCGCGCGACACATCTGCCGCGCCACCATCTATTTCTGCTGCCGCAGCGACCGTCGCCGCGAGATCCACGCCAGACACGGAATAGCCCGCATCCGCGAGCTCGCGCGCGCCGCGCCGAATGAAGTCTTCCGCCTCTGCCTTGGAAAGCCGCGCAACAAGGCAGGGGCGGCTCGGCGCTCGCTTCGCTCGGCGTGTTTGCTTCCCCATGGGTCGCAAACCCCCGCAAGGGGCGGATACCTCCGAGACGCCCGCGGACGCCTGGGGACAGGCGTCCCTACCATCTTTGCCGGCGCTCCTGAGGCCGCGCAGCGCACCCCACACGCTGACGGCCTGCCCAAGCGCACGATACTGGGTGCGACCCTTCGGACGAGGACACGAAAGCGTAAACGCCTCATCACCTGAATCATTCGCGGCATGGAAGCTGAAGCAGAGAGCCCGCCGCGCTTCGACATCTTCACTGCCGCCGCCGTGCCATTCGGCAAGTTCCGCGGCAAATGCGGCGCACTCAGCGTCATCCCAGCGCACGAGCCCAGTGCGGCTCCTCAAAGCCATCGCCCAGGCGTCGTGAAGCGTCTCGTACCGCTGGTCCTCGGCATCTTCGCTAAGAACAGTGACAGACGGGCCGCGCACATATTCGTCGACCCATTCGTTATCCGCGCCAAGCGCGCGCCACCGTGCATGCCAGCCGTCGTCCTCCTTCACGAGATCGGGATAGAACTTCCCGTCCGCGACGAGCGCAAGCGCATCCCGCTGTCTTGGAGAAGGCTGCTTCATTTCTTGGCGCAAGTTTCCTTTGCGACATTCATGGCAAACTTGCGCCGCCAGAGGGCGAGCGGCGCGAAGAGCAAGAGAAGAATAAGGAAGCCGGGCGCGTCGCCAGTCTTGTCGGCAACGGACTCGTCGAAGTCGAGCGACTTGTCGCCGTGCAGGGATTCCATCTCCTTCTGCTTAAGCCCCTTCTCCTGCGCCGCCGACTCGACGACGATGTAGGCGGACTTTGTCGTGAGCGTTCCAGTCTTGCGCGTCAGTTCAAGAAGCTCTCGGCGGACATCGAGCGCCGGTTTCAGGAACGCATTGTTCTCGAGCTCCCACGCCTTCGCGCCCTCAGCCCACGCACCGCCAATCTTCGTCGCGCCCTTGAGGTTTGCGAACACGACCGTGCCGCCATCCTTCCAACGATATGGAACGGCAACCTTACCACCGTCCTCGCCGTCGAGGAAGAACCATCCGTCGAGAGGCCTATCGCCAAGCGACGTGAGACCTGGAAGTTCGCGGCGCAAGATGGCGAGATCGGCTTTCGAGAGAATGTTCGTCGAAAGGACGTCTATGGGCAGCGCGAGATCGTCCTTGCGTATTTCGAATTCGATGTTGGGCATGACGCCGTTGCAGTCGCGCGCAATCGCCTTGGAAGCTTCGCGCAATCGCCGCCTGAGCTTGCGCACAAGCTCGGGATCATCGATGTCGAACTTCTCGACTTCGCCTGCGCTCGCCGCGACGAGTTCGTTCGTGTGCGCGTTCATCCAAGCCGCAGGAACCGCCGAGACCGCCGCGCCGTCAGCCGTGTATAGCACATCGCCGCCTGAATAAAGCGGGTTGGCTACGGGCTTTCCGTTGAACATCGCGACATACGACGAGGCGTCAACCGACGGAAGCCGAATGGTCAATTCCACTTCACGACCTTCCGTGCCGACAGGAAACACCTTGAGAGTGCCTGTCGTAGGCGTATCGAGCGTGACGATCGACGGGTCAAGACCCCATTCGGTGATCTTGTTGTAGACCCACTCCGCCGCCTTGCGCTCGGAAGGCCGCGCCGTCTTCCAGACGCCGTTTGTCATCTTGAGGCGCATGCCCTCGATCCACGCGCCGGCGGGAAGCACGATGTCGGCGGAGAATTCGCGGAGTTCGCCAACGGCGCGGGGCTTCACGGTTACGACATACTTCGCCTCGCCGATCTCGCCGACGTGCCGCGCGTCAACGGTGAATTGATCCGTCCGCAGCGGACGGCCCCACCATCTTCCCCTCACACCGCGGGTGTACGAGCGCCGCGCGGTGTTGGCGCCAAAAAGCCCACCGCCAAAGATGTTGCGCGAGCGTCCTTCCCAGTCGCGTTCGTCGGCCACCTTCTTGCCGAGGATGCGGAGGTTCAGCTCGTTGCGGAGCTTGTCCGCCATGTACATTCCGTCGTAGACGCGCCAAGTGCGCCATGCCGAGAGGAAAGGAATCTCCGCGCCGAAGGTGTAGTCGTTGATGCCCTTCATTATCTTCTCGGCTCTCTCCTGCGAGACCGGCATCGGCGCGGGCGGGAGATCAAAGTCTTCCTCTGTGTGCCACTTAAGAAGCGCCTTTACGTCGTGGCGCTCCATTTCGACATCAACGACAAACGCCAGCGGCATGACGAGAGCGCCAACGAGCGCGATGAGAATGAGACGCCAGCGGGAGAAGCGAGGGCGAAGAGCAAGATACGCGGCGTATGCGTCGCGCGTCCAGTAGCGAAAGAGAAGCGTCGGCGCAAGAATTAGGAAGCCAGCGCCCATCGCGATTATCGCCGGTATTGCAAGCGGCATAAACGGAACGAAGAGGACGAAGAAATAGACGACGAAAGGAGCTGCGACGAACTTAAGGAAATACGAGCCGAGGCCAAGCGCATCGTTTCGCGTTGGCAGGAAAAGGACAAGACCAGAGAATATGGCAAGCCCCCACGCCCACGGATTTGCGAAGTCCGCAGGAAACGGAATCGTCAGGTTGAGCGAAAGACCGGCGAGCGGGAGAACGAGACCAAAGACGGTAGCACCGCCATATCTGCGGGCACTTTCCGGCATCTGACTCGTAACGACAGTGAAAAGCTTGTGGAGGAGCCGTAGAAGCCCGACGAAGAAGACGACGCATCCGAGGAAGTAGCCGATTGCCAGAGCATGCGCGGCAATGGACTCCAGCAGTGGCGAAAGCTTGAGGTCGCGGAAGAATTTATCGAACCTAAACGCGACATTCGCCGCGAAAAATGCGGCGGCCGGCGGAACGACGAGGCAGAGGACCGATGTCATGATGTCTGCGCCGGTATTCATCTTCCACTTTGCCGTGGCGATGCGCGCAACGCCAGCAAAGATAAGCGGGACGATTCCGGCGAACATGGCAAACATTGGCGTCGGCCCGATTATCCAATTGTCCACTTTGCGTGACAGATAGAGAAACGCCACGCCGAGAAAGGCGTAGGCGAACATAAGCCATGCGTTCATGGACTTGGGACGGAACAGCAATAACCCAAGCGCAGACAGGGGAAGCGCGGCAGATGCGAGCAAGACGGCGAGCGCCTTTGACGCGAGCACTCCTTCGAGCGCGTCGCAAGTGATCCAATAGAGGTAGACGCACGCGAGCGTCGCAAGAATCGGAAAGGCGAGATGCGTGATCGCGAATGTCAACGGATGGGCGAAGAGCGAAAGCTTTTCATCGTTTTGCGAGGTCGTTTCCATGCTGACAATCCTTTCTCAAATCCTGTGAGTCCTGTAAATTCTGTCTAAAAGATTTCTTGCAACTGGCTTTTACGACAAAAGTATACCACAACAGCGCGAACACGGGCAAGAAGACTGCGATGCCTATGGACATGTGGACGGCGGGAATCTGCGACGCCGGGAAGAAGCCGTCCGCGTAGACGAGAAGGACGAGCCGCACAGCGTTCGCGAAAACGGCGACGAGCCACGCAGATACAACGGCGGCGGGAATTCTCAGCGCAAGATGGCGAATCGGCATGGCAAAGGCGAGGAGCGTAAACGCCATCGAGAAGAAGTCCGTCGCGGAACACGCCCGCACGACGGTGATCGTCACGCCCCGCGCCGAAATCGTCATCGTGGGGATATCAAACGCCGCGCCCAAATAGATCGTGGCAAGCCGCGCGGCGGGCCGCATGAAACCAAAGGCGACAACTGCATCAGGCAGCGCGTCGACAGCAAGCTTCACGCCAAGCGCAACAGCTACTGCTGCGGCTGCGACTCGGCGGCGCAATCCTCCTCCTTGGCGACTTCGCCGAGGGTCTTCGTGCCCGAAAGGAGCGCGACGACCTGGGACTGCACTTCGGCAAGGTTCTCAAGCCGGAGACGCGGGTCGAGAATGACGAAGGTGTCGCCCTGCTTGCGGTCTTCGTAGACGCGGCGGATCTTCCCGTCCTCAAGCTCCTTCGCATCGCGCTCGACGAGTATCTTCGAGCGCTCGAGCATCACGGCGAGGACATAGACGACATTCTTCATCGCAGGGTCGTCGAGCGTGACGAGCTGCCTGAGAAGTTCGCCCGCGTCCTCCTTCTTAAGCGGCTCCTTCTTCTCTTCCTTCACAGGCGCGAGATAGACGCCGTCCCACTGCGAAAACGGCTCCCAGTCGCGCTCGGCGGTCTTCCAGCACTCCGGGTGACAGTCGAAACGCTCATACCCCTCGGGCGTTTCCTTAAGCGCGCTCACAACCGGCGCGCGGTCGACGAGCGGTTTCTGGCAGAGACTGCATACATGACCGCGAGACCTGATGTTCCATTCCTGTGACATTGCTACTTCCCCATTCCAAAAAGCTTCAGGAAATCTCAGCGCTGCGCGTCAGCGGATGCGGCAGCGTAAGCGTGGACGCGTGGAGCATCTGCCGCGGAACGCGCATAAGCCGAGGGTCGCGCGCGTTCTTGAGCCCGAACACTCTGTCGCCCACTATCGGGAAGCGCAGCGACGCGAGGTGGCGGCGAATCTGGTTTGTGCGGCCAGTGTCTATGCGAACCCTCAGGAAACTCGCGTCTGCCGACTTCGCCTCTCTCGTCACGCGAGAGACGGCTGGTTGCCCATCAAGCGGAGTGTCGACGAGTCGGTGCGCAAACTTGAACTCGCCGACGACAACGGCGTGGTAGACCTTCGACACGGCGTGCGTCTTGAATTCCTCTATCGCCGCCTCGAGCGCAGCGTGGTTCTTCGCGAACATGAGGCACCCCGTCGTGTCGCGGTCGAGACGGTGGACCGCCTCGAGAGTGGGAACCTTCTCCTGCTCGCGCAGAATCGCCTCGACGCTCTTCGGGTCGTCGCACGAAACGAGCCCTGCCGGCTTGTCGCACACGAGGTAGTTGTCATCCTGCCAAAGAACCCTCACATGCCTCTTTGCGGGGAGCGTGCCTGGCGTCGCGTTTTCGCGCGAACTCTGAGCCGACTGCCGCTGGGCACCCTTCACGACTGCCGACGGAACCTCGACGAGATCGCCTGTCTTGAGCGCATAGCGCGCAATCCACACGCACTTGCGGTTGACCCAGACGCTGCGCCCGTCAATGGCCGCCTTCGCCGCGCGGCGGGAAAGCGCAAACTTGAGGACGAGAAAATCCTGCAGTATCTTGGGATCCGGCTTGTTGACGGAGAGGGATACGATGCCCGCGGAATGCTGGTAGGGGCGGCGCATCGCGTCAGACCTTGATGACGCTGCCGACCACGCCTTGGCACTTGTGGCCGAGCATGTTGGGCGCAAGGACGACCTCGACCTCCTCCTGGTCTTCATCGCCCTCGGCGACGATGCCGGTTACGGTCGTCTCGCCCGCGAGCGCCTTCTTGAAGTTCTCAGGTAACGGGTCGTCGGACATGAATTCCGCAAAGGTGTGAGTGCGTGCGTCCTCTTCGTCCTTGAGGTCGAACATTTCGCAGAACGCCGTGTTGCACTCGCGGATGTTGCCGTCGGCGTCGCAAGCGAAAAGCGCGCACTGCGCGACCTGGAAGGCGTTGGCCTTCGCGCGAAGCATGGTGTTGATGCGGCGGCGGCGCTCGGTGTTGCGGACGGTGAAGACGAGGTCGCCTGGATCCATCAAGTCGATTATCGAGACCGTCACCTCGCAGGAGAACTTCGAACCGTCCTTGTTGAGGCCGTTCGCGTCGATCATCATGTGGCGGTCGCCTTCAAGCCCGCGGCGTATGCGCTGGACTATCTCGGGCGCGAGCCCGGGGATGTAGAAGGAAATCGGCCTGTCGATCACTTCGTCCTGGGTGTAGCCGAAGTGTTCCTCGGCCCTGGGGTTGATTTCGATGATGTGGCCATTCGGGTCGGTTATGACGACGGCGTCATACATTCCCGCCAGAAACTGGCGGAAGAGAGACTTGCGGTCTTTAGGCACGAATAGCGGCATATTGGGTGGTATTATATCAAATTATACGATGAGCATGCAATCGCCGTATGAAAAGAACATATAGTTGTTTCTCACGGCAAGGGCGTACGAACAGAGAACCCGCTCGCGGCCTGCGAGCGCCGAAATCATCATGAGGAGCGTCGACTGCGGAAGATGGAAGTTCGTAAGCATGCAATCGCACACGCGGAAGCGGTACGGCGGATAGATGAATATATCGCTCGCACCCGACCCCGCCTCGACGACTCGACCGTTCTTGCCGTCTATCGCGGCGGCTACGGTTTCGAGCGTCCTGACCGTCGTGGAGCCGACGCAGAAGACACGCCCGCCGCGCGCCTTGCACTCGTTGATAGCCTCGGCCGTCTCGGGCGGCACGGTAAACGCCTCGAAGTCCATGTGGTGGTCTTCGATGTTCTCGGCCTTCACGGGGCGGAAGGTGCCAGGCCCGACATGGAGCGTGACTGCGACACGCTTTACGCCCTTTGCGTCAAGCGCGGCGAATATCTCGGGCGTGAAATGGAGCCCCGCCGTCGGCGCGGCGACCGAACCGACCTCGCGCGCGTAGATCGTCTGGTAGCGCTCGCGGTCTTCCTTCTCCTCCTCGGCCGTTCCCTCGCGCTTCACGTAGGGCGGAACAGGCGTGCGGCCGAATTCGTCGAGAAGGTCCATTAGCGGGCGGTCGCACGAGAACTCCACCTGCCACATGCCGATGCCGGAAAGCGGCTTCACAAGCGTCGCCTTTAACTCGCCCGCTGGCCCGAACGAGGCGACCTGCCCCTCGCGGCACTTGCGCCCCGAGCCGATTATGCAGTTCCAGCGAAGCGAATCAGTTCCCGCCGTCATGCTCGGCCGCTCGTCGTCGGCGTCCATGGGCGCTGCGTTTACCATAAGGAGCTCGATTGCGCCGTGCGTGTCGGGCCACTCGCCGATGAGCCGCGCGGGGAACACCTTCGTGTCGTTCACGACGAGCAGGTCGTTCGCCGTGATGTACTCGACGATGTCGGCGATATGCCTGTGTTCGACGACGCCTGTCGCGCGGTGAAGCACCATCATCTTCTCGGTGCCGCGCTTTTCGGCGGGGTGCTGCGCTATCAGCCGCTCTGGAAGCGGATACCAAAACTGCCTTGTCTTCATTACTTTCTCCAACGGTGGGTCGAGACGCCCTTGGCCACTATCTGGTCGGCCTCGCCAACCATGCCTATCTCCCTTACGCCGGGGGTGTCGATCACCATCGCCCCAGACGGCAGCATGACGAGTTCGCGGCTCGTCGTCGTGTGGCGACCCTTCCCAGACCACTCCTGTATCTCCTGCGTCGCCGCCCACTCCTCGCCAGCGAGCGTGTTCAGTAGCGTCGACTTGCCTACGCCAGACGAGCCGACGAAAGCGAGAGTCTTGCCGGGGGCAGCGTATTCCCTCACGGCGTCCATCCCCTCGCCGGTAAGCGAAGACACCTTGAGAAGCCGCGCACGACCCGCTATCGTCTCGACTAACTCGTCAACGAACGCTTCGTCTCCGTCGCGCCAGAGGTCGGTCTTAGTGAGCACGACAACCGCCTCGCCGTCGCCAATGTCCTCGGCAAGCGAGAGATACCGGTCGATCCTCGCCGTAGAGAAGTCCTCGTTCAGCGACATCATTATGAAGAGCGTGTCGAAGTTGACGGCGAGCGTCTGCGAGGTGCGGCGCGCTGCGGGATCGCGGCGCTCGAAGTGCGAGAAGCGCGGCAAAACCTCTAGTATCATCGAGTCGCCCTGCGCGTTGTGGCGGAACCTAACGAAGTCGCCGGTAATCGGCTTAAGCGGCTCGGACGCCTGGAGTTCCGACTTCTTCGCGCCCTTCATGTCGTCTGGAGCGACAGTCTTCATGCGCCCGAACGCAGACTTCTTCTTGCGGGCGAGTATCTCGCCCTCGGCCTCGTTGCAGACGAGATGGTAGTAATCGCCGTGTGCGCTCACGACACGCCCGATCCCGGGTTCAACGGCTCCACGCCAGCCGAATCTCTCGATGCGGGTCACGACTCCGCGGCACCTTCGCCGCCAACCGAGGCCTCGCCCTCGACAAGAGCGACCTTTTCCATAAACAGGCGCCTCAGGATCGGCATACGGCGCTCCTGACGCTCGAGCGACCAAAGCACGAACGCCCACTTCCGCTCGAAGTCATAGACGCTGGGAAGCGACGGCCTAAAGCCCTCGAACTCGTCGCGCATCACCGATAGCTGCCACGCAAGCGCGTGCGTCCTGTACTCGAAGCCGTCCATGAACCTCTCGGCGACCTCGGCCATCGTGACGGCGTGCCGCTTCTGGTAGATCTTCAGCGCATGGGCGAAGTTGCCGAGGTAGAAGTTCGCAAGCGCAAGCAGGTTCTCGTCGGAGAACGAGATATCCGGCCAGCCGAAGCTGCCGCGCACGGAGCAGGTCGCGACACTCTTCGGGACGACGCGCTGACGGATGATGTCGTACTCAAACTCGTAGATCTCCTTGCCTACGCCATAGAGAGGAGACTGCGTCGCAGGGTCGTACTTCTTCATCGCCATGTTCTGCGCGGCCGCGTCGCCCATCAGTGTCGCAAGCCCGAGAACGACGTCCTTCTCCTCGACCGAAGCGTCGTCGGCGTTGCAGAAATAGTTCGCGGGTATCGAATCCATCGGCTCGCCCTCGCAACGCTCGCGGATGTAGAAGTCAAGCGGACGGCGCCCCTTGTGCGGACGACGGCGAAGCAGCATGTATTTCGCGCTAAGGGAAAGACCGAGCGCCCTCAAGGCGCCGATGCGGGCGAGCATGTAGCTGCCGTAGCCGCGGCGAGCACTCGAAAGACGCTTCTCGATCAAGCTCTTTTCGAGTGGGCTGCGGTTCGTCTTGTAGACGATTTCGCGCGTCTTGCCCTTCCCGATCGGCACGTCGTCGGCCTGGCGGATTTCGTAGACGTTCGCATAGACGACGATCTCGTCCTTCGACATGAGCCCGCGCAGGTTGGAGAGAAGCACTTCGCTGCGCTCGTCCGCGCCGGGGTGCATTACGGCACGCCCGCCGACATAAGTCGCACCCGGGAGCGCCGTGCGGCGGTCGTCGAACGCGGGGGTCGAGCCCTCGCCCGCGACGGCGTAGATCTCGCCCGTGATGTACATGTAAAGCGTCTCGGTGAACGCGCCCGACGTCTCGTCGGCAAATTCTGGGCGAGTCAGCAGCGACTCGTAGAGCGAAAGTATCTCCTGCGTCTTCTGGATGACGCCGAGCTGGCCAAGCCGCCCGAGCGCGACAGACTCCATCAATCGCTCAAGCTCGGGAATGAGCCGCTCGAGCGCAACGCCGCGCCTCAGGCCGAAAAGTTCGATCTCGTGGTGGCCGCGGTACTTCGGCATGCGGCAGAACGAACACGGCTGTCCCTCGTAGACCGAGACGAGTTCCTTCACGCCCCGCACGAACTCGGCAGGATCGTCCTGAGCGAGCGACGCGAAACGGCGCAGCTCGGGGAACGTGAGGAAGTGGACGCCTCGCGCGGAATGGTAGTAGTTGAGTTTCGTCGCGATGCGCTTCTTCGAACCCGCGAGCGCGACTTTCATTTCGGTCTCCGTCCAGGCGAGCGGCTTCACGCGCCACTCCTGGCCGAGTTCGCGGTAGTGCGCGAGCGTCGTTTCGTTCCTGTCGCCCATCACGATGTCGTTCATGGCGAACCCGAGCGAACCGAGAAGCCAGCCGTCTGCGGCGTAGAGCTTCGGCGAAGGAACGTCGCGCTGTGAGATCTCTATCGTCGCGTTCACTACGTTCGCGCAGAGGATTGAATGCATCAGCACGTCGCCGCGACGGGCGGAAGGGAGACGAGATATCTTCCAGAAGCGGCCGTCGAGGAGCGGGAACGCGGCGACGGAGTGATTGCCCGTCGTCATCGTGAACACGCGCCCGACCTTGCCGTTCCTCAGGTCGCGCTTCTCCGCGACGAGGACACTCGGCCTTTCGCCGAGGTGAGTTGATATGCCCTTCTCGAAGATGAAAGTGTCGTCGCCAATGTCCCACGCACGGAAAACGCGCTCACGCCCCATGGCCACGGTCTTTACGCAGCCCGGGCGTCGCACGCCCGTCTGGCAGATTCTGCGAAGGAACTGGCGGATCGCGTTCATCCCCTATCGTGATCGTGTCCGCACGAGCAGCCCTCGTGACCGTGGCTTCGCCGCATCTCGGCGATGAGGTCTTCCGCGAGCGCACCGACGGCGTCAAGGCCGGCATCGTCTGCGGCAGAAAGGAGATTCTGAAGCGCCGGCAGCACCCACTTGCAGAACTGCGGCTGCCCGACGGACGCGAGCCGCCCATAGGCGCCAAGGCACTGGACGAGGCGCTGGACTGCGGCAAAGGGAAGAACCTTCTCTATTTCGGCACGGCCACACTTCTTCGCATAAAGCGCGACAAGCGCCCTCCGCCCGTCGTCGGTGAAAGTAACGTACGGATCGTAGCCGAGCGACGCGAGGTCGTAGGCCGCAGGGCCAAGGCGCATGCCCTGGAAGTCGATGAACCTGGGCTTTCCATTCTTCCAGAGGACATTCGTAGACTGGAAGTCGCGGTGGACGAGCGCCTTCGGCTCCTTCTCGAGAATCTCTGCGATCTTTTCTAGCTCGGCCTCGACATCCTTCGGCATCTCGCGCCGGAAGCGCGAACCGAGGCAGTACTTGCGGAAAAGCCCCCTCTCCCACTCCCAGGTCTCGTCGTCGAAGCCAGGCAGGAGGTTGAGCTTGTCAAGCTCGGGATCGTCGCCGAGCGCATTGAACCGCACAAGTTCCTCGACAACCTTGGCGTAGTCGTCGATGGACATCTTCTTCTCGCCGCCTGCATCCTCGAGAACGAGGGTCTTGATGCTGGGCAAATCGGCGAGCACTTCGGGAACAGGAACGCCACGCGACTTGAGGAAGCGCGCGTGGCCGGCGTAGAGGCCGTTCTCGTCGCGATTGCCGTCGTCGTATAGAATGATTACGCCCTTGTCGCAGCGGAAGAACACGCGCTCGCTTCCCCTCGCGCCGATAAACTCGACGGAGTCTGGCTTGGAGCCAGACGCCTCGAGCGCGGCCTTTACCTGGGGGATGTCGGTGAAGGCATTGTCGTCGCCGTCGCGGTTGAGGTCGATATAGCTCGGGATCGTGCCTGCGTCCGTCCACAGCATCTCGCGGCTCTTCAAGGCCTTAACAAACCTGCCGTGCATCATCGCGTCTTCGTATGCCGAGACGATGGACGAAAAACCGTCTGGCTTGACGAAGTCGAGGATCTCCGGCTTTAGCACAGTGATGCCGCAGTAGGTATAAGTGCCGTCACAGCCGGCGTCCTGGCTGCGCCAGTTGGTGACAAAGCCGCTCTCGGGCTCGACCTCGATCGTGCGAGGGCCCGACTCAGAGACGAGGGCGACGCCCATTACGGCGGCGCTGTCGAAATTGCGAACCTTGTCGAGAGGGTTCGGCGCGTTCTCTACCACGATGTCACCGTTCACGAGATAGAACGGCTCTCCCGCGATCCACTCCCTGAGCGGGTTCAGCACGCCGCCGGTGCCGAGGATCTCTGGCTCGTAGCTGACCTTTACCTTCACCTTGTCGCCAGCCGCCGCCGCGCCGCGCCGATAGCCGTCGGCCCAGGCCTTTACCTGCTCGTGCAGACAGTGTGTGTTGAAGGCGATGTCGTCTACGCCCCAAGAACGGAGCATGGCGACGATGCGGCCGAGCATCGGCTCGCCCCACACGGGCATAAGCGGCTTCGGCGTCGCGCACGTGAACGGCCTAAGCCGAGTTCCGTGGCCCGCCGCCAGGACAATCGCCTTGCGAACTTTCATGGAAAACCGCCCCCGATCAAGCCATCCCCCATTCTGACATTAAAATCTCGCATGTGAGTATTATACCATAATCGTCTCGCGTTCTACTGAAAATTGTGAATTGAAAAGTCAGATGCGCTATTGCAACGTCAGATGGACATGTGTAGCATCTGGTGTTGCAAACCGGGATTCCAAACGCCTCGATTTCATTGGG
>CACWJS010000053.1 GCA_902761275.1 uncultured bacterium
GCGTCGAGCTTTTGCGAAAGCCGGGCGGTGCGTTTGAGCCGCAATCCCTCTCGCTTTGCACCAGCCGCGATCCATGCAAGTGCAAGGTCGGCGACAAGATGATTGTCGCCGTATAGTCCGCCGACGTCGCTGTGGCTGCCGGGAAAGAGCATTTCAACAACCTGCCCTTTGTCGCCTTTGAGCGGGACATACTGAAAGAACTTCCGCGTTTCGTCGCGCGACACGGCATGCCGCGCCTTCCTGACGTTGCACGGACAATCTGCCGCGACATCCAGCCCGATGGTAGCGTCAACTGTGTCCCACAATCCAAGATAGTCAACCTCGACGCCAAGCTTGTCGAGCCATGCCGCGAAGTGCCGCGCAATGAGAGCGCCGCGTGAAAAGCCGAAAAGGAAAACTTTCGTCGCTATGCCATCTTTCGGCAGCGTCTCGTAGTTCGCCTCGAACCACCGCCGCGCCGAGCGGAATGTCGTTCTCCAGTCCACGCCCGCGATCTTCCCCGCGAGATACGAACCGAAATGAGTCCCAGGCCCCGCTTCAAGATGTAGCTTCTGCCGCGAGTCATCCACGCAAAGGTCGCGCAAGCGCGTCACATTTGTGATACACCCCGCGACGCCCCGCCCGGTGCCTTCAAAGAAAAGACAGAGATTCATCCTATGTAATTCCTATCGCGGCGGATTTACCGCGCCCGTTTCAGCGCCCACTCGGAAACAGTAGTTCGCGGGGCTGCTACCCGATTCCGAGGTCATTCTGGTGGTTGACATCGCGGAAATCCCTGAAAAACGCGCGTTCCGTGGGGCTACCCCGCCGACTTTCAGATTCCCCGCCATCGGCTTGGAAACATGATCCGCGAAACCCGGTTTCGTCGGCCTCGCGCCAAGGACATAGCGGGCTATGATGTTCAGCGGCGCAGTTCCCCATGCGTGGTTCCAGTCCTGGTTCGGCTTTGCCTTAAGGCTCCACGCCTCCATCGCGATTGTCGAGCCCTGCTCCATCATGCCAAGCCACGAGCGGTCCCCGTCGGACACCATGAGGCGAATGGCGTCCTCGTCACGCCCCGCCTCAAACAACGCCTCCAGAAGATACTGCGCGAAGTATACGCTGCACGCCATCCCCTTTGACACGAGGAAATCGGCAACGGCATCTCTGCGCTCTTCCGGCACAAGGCCGAACGCGAGCGCGGCGGCGTTCGCGTGAAGCGAGGAATGCCGCGCCCCCTCGCCATCGACGTAAAGCCCGGTCGCGGCGTCGAAGAATGCGCGGCCGAAGGATTCGCGGACCTTCTTCGCCCTTTCCCCGAAGAAAGCGGCGTCCTCCTTCATGCCCAGCACCTCCGCGATGTCGCGCATCTCGTTCAGGTTCCTGTAGTGGAACGCATTGACGACTGAGTTCACCGGCTTGAAGACGAACCCGTCGCGCTCGCCTACCGGCCAGTCGACGATGTCGGCCATCGGCGCGACACCCTGCTTCGGGAACGATACGAGCAATCCGTCTTCTCGCGCAAGGTTCAGGAGAAGTTTTTCGTCCTTAAGCCGCCGGTAGTATTTTGATATGAGGTTAGTGGAGCCCGAATACATCCAGTCCGCCCACGCCATCATGACCATGTGCTGCGCCCATTCGGTCGGCCAGGTAGGGTGATCCATGAGGAAGTCGAACGTCCGCCGCGCCATCTCGAAGTCGGCGTCGATGGCATAGTGTCCGAGCTGGTTGATGTAAGCGTCCGCCTCGTAAGGAATCCTCTCGCGGTCGCCGTCTATGTACAAACCGGCGAAGCTCGTCGCCCAGATGGTGTACTTGCAGAATTCGTACACCTGCTCCAGCCGCCCGTCGCTGCACGAAAAGGACGACGCCGACATGTCGATTGGCCAGTGGAGGACATGCCGCCGCACGTTCGCGGCGCCAGCCGAGGCGGGAGCGCCGACAACCTCCACGTATCTGAACGGCATGACGACGCCGTATTGCGCCGGAATCGCAATCGCATGTGTCTTGCCGTTCACGCCCTTCGTGTTCCTCTCGTCTGCGACGAGCGGAACGCGGCTGAACCCCTCTCCGCCGGACTTGAACTTCACCTCCGCCGCGCGGATCGTGCCGCCGGGGCGCATGTCTATCCGGCCCTTCGCGTCCAGCTTCTCGCCAAGACGCACGACGTATTCGCCTGTCGGTAAATCTATCTCCGCCCATCCGAACGCATCGCGTCCAAAGTCGGCGCGAAGAACGCCCACGTCTGCAATCAACTCAGCTTTCGCAGGGCTCTGCACATCGACAACGACAGATTGACCATTGGCCCCGTGCGCCGAAAGCGCAACCACCGCCGCGAGAATTGTTCCGCATGTCGTTCTCATTTTTGTCTTCTCCTTTCGTTACTTCAACAATGTTTTCCTTCTATCACTGTCAGGACGCCGCGCCCTTTTCAGCTCCCGCCCGGAAACAGCCGCTACGCGGGGCTGCTACTCGATTCCAAAGTCATTCAGAGGGTTGAAATCGCGGAAAGCCCTGTAAAATGCGCGTTGCGCGGGGTCTGTCCCCCACCCGATCCTTCCCATATTTACCTGACCGCTTCAGGCACGCGCACGAAGACGACCCGCTTGAGATCCACGGGAAAGCGCACGCCGTCATCGCTGCCCACCGACGGTTTCAGGCCGCCAAACGAGCAATCCTCAAACCGGATGTCGCGGATGCCAAACTCCAAATGGTCTCCACCGTTGGACCTCACGACCGCACCCGCGCGGCAATTCGTGAAGTGGCAGTTCCTGAACACGACCCGCTCGATGTCCGTGCCAGCCTTCCTCGGTTCGCCGTAGCGCGTGGAGATGTTCACGGCTGGCCCGCCTCTGTCGCACGTCACGTTCTCGACCGACACGTCGCGAATCGTGCCCTCGCCCACGCCGATGCGGAACACGGACGACGTGGAGCGCAGACGGCAGTCGCGGATGCGGACATTCTCCGTGAGCGCGGGTGCGCCGAGGCGCCCTTTACCGTCCGCCGAGAACGCGCGTGCCGAGGCACGGATCGCAATCGCGTCGTCGCCGGTGTCGATGTCGGCGCGCTCCAGGACGACATCCCGCGAACAGTCGAAGTCGATGCCGTCGGAATTCCCGTCATTTTCGCCGTTGCGTACGGTGTAGTCGCTCACGCGCACGCGCGTGCATCCCCAGAACCAGAGCGACCAGCACGGCGAGTTCCGGATCGTGATGCCGCGCACGGCCACGTCCCGGCACTTGACGAACACGATCAGCTGCCCCGGACGCAGGTTCTTCTTGTCCTTCGCCCATCGGATGCCGTTCCACCAGGCGTGGGAATCCGGCTTCATCCAGCTGTAGTAGGCACGCGGCTCATCGTCGTAGAACGCGTCGCCGTTGCCGTGGATCGTCCCCTTGCCCGTGATGGACGCGCCGTCGGCCTGGCGGGCGATGATGAAGTGGCAGCCGTTCCAGTATTCGGGCGGACACCCCCAGTTCTCGGGATAGGCGTCGGCGCGGTTATAGTCCGCCAGGTCACCGCTGGCCTTCAGCACGCTCCCCTCGGCGAGATGCAGCTCCACGCCGTCCTTGAGCCAGATCGTGCCGGAAAGGTACGTGCCGGCGTCGAGCACCACGCGTCCGCCGCCCGCCGCATTCGCGGCGTCGACGGCCCGCTGGATCGCCGCCGTGTCCTTTGTCACGCCGTCGCCCTTCGCGCCGAAGTCACGCACATCAAACGCGCCATGCGCCGCAAGCGCGGCCATCGCCGCCAGGATTGTTCCGCATAGCTTTCTCATTTTTGTCTTCTTCATTTTATCTCCTTTCGTTACTTCAACAATGTTTTCCTTCTATCACTGTCAGGACGCCGCGCCCGTTTCGTCCCAGTCGCCGTTGAACCAGCGGATTGGCTCGGCGGCGAATGCCGCCGAGCCAAAATGCACAATGCATAATGAGTAGTTTGACGGCTTGACGGTTGGACAGTTTGACAATTTCATGGGGAAGTTCCTGGTTTCGGATTCCTAGTTTCGGGTTCACCTTCCCGCGCCGGGAAGGATGATCTCGAAGGCGTCCTCGGCGCCGTTGGCGGGCGGAACGCGCGGGCCGGCGAAGAGGAAGCAGGGGTAGAGCAGCCCGCCGGTCAGCACCTCGGCGTTCTGGCGCCGCGCGATGCGAATCACGACGAGGTTCTCGCCGCCTTCGGGCGCGAGGCGTCCGGTGAGGTCGAAGACCGCCGGCCTCGCGAAGCCGCCGGCAGACCCCGCCTTCGTGCCGTTGACGTAGACCGTCGCCGTGCCGTCGAAGCCGCCGAGGAAGATTCCGATGCCCTCGCCTTCGCCGAGCGAAGTCTTTGGCGTCTTTATGTGCGCGCGGTACCAGAGTTCGCCGGAACGCATCGTGGCAAGTCCTGTGGCGGACGGAGTCGAAGACCAAGTCGGCACTTCGGGGAACTGCGAGTCGTCGATCTCCGGCGACTGGAGGTTCATGAGCTCTCCGTTGAACTGCGGGTTCACCTGCACCTTGAGGCGGTCGGGAATTCTCGCGATGATGCGCCACGCGCCGTTTGTAGTCGGCGTCGAGTACTTGAGCGCCGCGTCGGCGAAGCGTTCAAGCTCCCGGATGTGGACGATGGCGCCGCGGTTGACGGCCTGCGGGTACTCGCCCCCCTTCGCCGCGTCGAACTCGGCGACCATTTCGCCGATTGCGCCGCGGGCCGCCGCGAAGTCGTAGCGCGAGTAGGCGGCAGTGAAGGCCGTGAAATGGACGAGCTGCCGCGCGCAGTAGGCCGCGACGCGGACGCGCGCCTTCTCCTCCGGCGCCTTCGCCTCGCCCTCGGCCTTCACGCACATCGCGAGCAGCGCGGCGGCCTCGGCCTCGCTCCAGGCCCTGCCGTAGCTCTGGAAGCTCCCCGCCTCCTCGCGCTGCGTCCGCTGCTTCTCGACGATCGCCATCCAGTAGGCGAGCATCGTCTCCGCGCCGTCGCCGTAGGCGAGGCGACAGAAGCGCTTCGTCTCCTCGCGCCAGTCAAGGCCGACATTCCAGCCCATCCGCGCCTGGAGCCAGTCGTGCGGCGCGGAAAACGAGAGCGCCTGAAGGTATTCGTCGTGGAACCCCTTCGCGCCGATTGCGTGCTCCCACGGCATGTCCTCGCCGATGATGCGCAGCCGCGAGTATGGCAGCGTGTTTTCGGCGAGGTTCCAGTTGTAGTGGTAGAAGGTGAGGTGCACGCCGCTCTTCGCCCACTTCTCGACCGTCTGCCGGTAGTAGGCGCGCGACGGCGAGACGCCAGCGTCGCAGGCGCCGTGATAGCGCGACTGGTTGATGTCGGCGTAGGTGCAGAGCATGGACGCGGGCGGCGGCTCGCGCGTCGGGAATTCCTCGTAGGTGTTGTAGACGTAGGTGCGCAGCACGACGTTCGGGTAGTCGTTGGTGAGCTTGCCGAGGAGCCGCCCGAAGAAGCCGAAGACGATGTCGGTCTGGTCCAGGTCGCCGCTCGCGGGGTCGCGCCGCCCCGCAATCACGCCCATCGAGGCGTCCGACATGTCGTAGCCGCCGCCGTCCGAGGGGCCGGCGTAGATGACATGACGCTCGTCCTTCGCCCAGCCGCAGTGCGCATAGATGTTGGAGACCTCCAAAACGAAGAGGTCCTCGGTCGCGGGGGCGGTCAGGTTCAGCTGGTACCGCGCGGACTTGCGTGTCCCGTCCGGGGCGATCTGGAGCGAGGCGCATTCGGGGTGCTTCGCGAACCACCAGTCCCACTTCCTTTCGCGAAAGTGGTGCGTCTCGATGGTCGCCTCCTGGAAGTAGCGACCCGCAATCAACTGCCGCGGCTGCTCGCGGTTGCGAACCTGCCAGCGCACATGCTCGGAGATTTCGCGAAACGTCGGATTTCCGAAGCCGTCGATCCACGGGCTGCGGACTTCGAAAGACGGCGACTCCTCGCGGTCAATGGCAATCTCCCAGGTCGCGCGCTTCGGGACGACTTCGCCAAGCTTGTCTGGCATCACCCACGCCGCGCCCATTTCCTCTAGGAACGCGTAGATGGCGTAGGTCGCGCCGGCGAGTCCGTCGCCCGCGAGATAGAGGCGGTCGCCGACGGTCTTAAGGACGAAGGTCTCGCCGACAAGATTAGTCGCGGATGGTTTCACGCCGCACTGCGCGGCAAGCGACCCGACGACAATGGCCGGCCCTTTGATCTCGTCGGGCGAGGCGACGGCGACAGTCTCCAGCGCGGCGCCACTGGAGCGGCGAACCACGTCTTCGAGGTCTAAGAGCGCCGCCGCAAAGTAATGCCGCAGCGCCTTCGAGCGAGGGGCGCCGTAGGGATGGCTCTTGTAGCCGACGGTCTCGCCCCATTCCGCCGAAGTCGGATCGTCGGCCAACCGGTATATCTTGGCGACGGGCGCGCCGTCGCGGACGATGGTGACGTTTGGCGCGGCGCTTGCCGCGGTTGCGGCAAATGCCACAACAAACGCAGTTGAAAGTTTCATGGGGTTACTCCTTGGCCTTTTGCTGCTTCAACTTCGCCTTTCGCCAGCGCTGGACGCCCTCGCGCCAGGCTTCGAGGTTGCGGGTCGAGAGCGTCCTTCCATTGGCGCCGGGGTAGATCGAGACCGCGAGGTCTTCGTTGTCGATGTAGAGGTCGTCGTATGGCGCGCCGGACATCAGCGTGAAGTTCGCAAAGCCGTCGCGTCCCTCCCGGATGGCGGCGTCCGCAAGGCCGAGGATGTCCCAGCAGGCCTGCGGTCGCTTTTCCGTAGAGCCGATGTCGAGGGTGTGGTAGAGGAGCTTGATCCTGCCCGTCTCACGCAGCTTTTCATAGTAGCGCGGGAACGTCTTTTTACTGCCGAACTGCCAAAGGAACGGACAGGCCACATCCCAATATTCCATCATCTTGAAAAAGAGGTCGCCGTGTTCAGGACGGACTACGCCGTCGCCGAGGTTGCACCAGATCTGCTGGCGCTCGTCCACGCCCTTGATGGTCTGTGCCATGGCTATCCATTGGGGAATATGCGCGGTGTGGGGCTCGTCGATCAGATACCAGCAGTATTCCTCCGGCCTCTGGCCGAGACGCTCCGCCCGCTCGATCACGCGGCGCACCTCGTTGCTGCCCGCCGCGTTCGGGCCGATGTTCCCGTGCGGAATGCCGACGAGCAGTTTGATTCCGTATTCATCCATGACGCGGCGCGAGACCGACATGTAGGAAATCGCGTTGATGCCGTAGTCGCGGTATGTCTCCCAGCAGCTTTTACGGGCGTATGGCCGCGACCAGCCGTAGGTGATCGGCGTCGGCGCGGCGGAAATGGAGCCTTCCACCTTTACGCGCCAGACGACCGCCTTGTCCGCGAAACGGAGCGTGACTGGAAACTCCCCTTCCGCCGCCTCGCGGCAGTCAACCGTCAGCCATAGCGCCGTGTTCTGATGCGGCGGGCAGACGACCTTCTGCCGCTTCAGCAGTATCTGCGGACTCCAGAACCCCGCACCGGTCACGGTGTAGGCGACGAGCCGCACCATCGCCGGCAATTTGGATTCGACGACGGGCTCGATGACCCTGGCCTCGTCTGTGTTGTTGCGGACGAGGAGCATCAGCGACTTCACCTCGCCGGACATCGCTGCCGCCTCGTGTTCCGTCAACCCGATCTTCTCCGCCGCCAGCGGAGTCCAGACCGAGGTCCCGCCGTTGCCCTCGCGCCAGCCTGACGACGGCGGCGAGAAGCGCGTGAAAGGCGCGAATGGCCCCTGCACCCAGAAGGCAAGGTCGCCGTCGCCGACTTTGTCGTGGACGGTTGCGCCCAAGTCGGCGGTCCTCTGCGCTCGCACCTCGCGGACGCGGCCAATGAGATTGCTGTCCTCGTCGAAATAGTTGAGGGTTGCGAGGCATCCCCAGACGTAGTCCGAGTATTCGGCGTCGCAGAGCTTGTCGAAGAGGGCGTCGCGCCAGCGCCGCCACCAGTCGCGGACAGCGGGCGAGGCCTTGGTTCCACGGAGTGGACGCATTGCCAGAAGCGGATTCCGCGAATCGGGCGAGGCGGGCAGGACGACATGGCTGATTCCGGCGTCCTTGGACGGTGCAGATGCATCTGGCGCCGAAATGGTCTCTGTCACGGCGGGATCGAGCATCGGGTCGGCGGTCAGGAGAACGTCCGAGACGACAGCACCGGGCTGGTCGGGATAGGCGCCGGTCGTGAAAGTGACGCGGTAGCGGCCCGGCTTCAAGTGCGCAAGCTTGTGGCTGCCCTCCCATGCCCAACCGTCGGGCGAATAGGGCGTAGAGCGGATGTCGGGAATCGGGTCGCACGGACGGTATGGGGATGAGGGTGTCCGGGCGAAAGTCTGCGCGAGTTCGGACGTGAACACGTCAAGCCCGTCGTCGTCCTGGTTTCCAGAAGGCGCGCAGGAGACGGAGACGTTGAAGGTGCCGGAGAACTTCTTTCCCGGACGCCAGTAGCGGCACCAGAGGCGGTAGTCGCCCTCGTTTACGACGTCGAACTCGAACGAGGCCGACGAGCCGGAATGGTAGTGGTATGGCGGTCCCTTGAGCGCCACGCATCCCGCGCCCTTGACGAAGTTCGTGTTGCACCAGATGGACTGGTTGGCGGAAAGCGCCACTTCGGCCAGCCGCGCCCGGATGAACGGGTACTTGGAGGGCATAGCTTTGGCGTATTTCGACGCCCCCTTTGGCGGCGGATTCGTCGCCGCCCAGTCGAGGAAGTGGCCGATGAAGGCACGATCCTGCGAGAGGCTTTCCCAGGAGAGCGAACCGGGTTCGTCGTCGTCGAGGTCAGGGGTTGGCGCGGATGCGGGATTACCTACCGCAAGGCGCGGTCTGGTGCTCGCTGGCGCAGAAGGCACGAGGCAGTCCTTGGGAATCGACACGAAGACACCGTTCGTGACGAGCCCCACGAAAAATCTGTCTTCGCGCCAGTTCGTGGCGAAGAAGGCGCGGAGGCGGATGGACTCGCCCGCCGCCATTTCAAGCGGTTCCGTTGCAAGCGCCTTTTCCGGAGACTTTTTCCCGTTCTGGTCGATGTATTGCGGCATTCCGGCGACTTCCGCCGCCTTGAGCGCGAGCTCATCGAGCGAACCATCGGGACGAACCGAGAAGAGGCGGCGCTGGCCGCCGCCCTGCGGCACGACAAGGCGGAACTCGCCAGACTCGGGCATCTTCAGCGTGGCATCGAGAATCGCACCGCAGCAACGTGAAATCCCCTTCGTCCGCGACAATGTCCATGGGTCACGCAGCCTGAAGTCGGGGAGCGTCACGGCAAGATCCGGCGCCACGCCGTCCCGGTCGAACGCCTCCAGCGCCTTCAGCGACCTCGGGAACATGTTGCGGTAGAACCGCATCGAAACGCCGTTTTCAGCCGCCATGGCGGCATTTGCCGCAAGCGCTGACATCGCCAAGATTGCTCCGCTCAATATTCTCATTTTTCTCATTGATTGCCGGAAGACGTCATGACGACCGGCTTGATGCCGCCGTCAGGGTCAAACTCCATCTTGTCGATGCAGACGACGCGGTGGTCGCGCCCTTTGTTGGGAATCGGGCGGCGGTGGTAGCAGATGTACCACTCGTCCGTGCCGGGAACGCGGGCGACAGAATGATGACCCGCACCGGTCGCAATCGGCCTCTGAACTCCAAGAACCTTGCCCTTGAACTCGAACAGCCCGAACGGACTTTTGCCCACGCAGTAGTTGACGCAGTAGTCGTCGCCGGTCCAGCTGCCGCCCGAATACATGAAATACCATTTGCCGTCGCGCTCGAACATGACTGGCCCCTCGACATAGCCCTTGGGCGTCATGTCGCGCCACATTGACCCGTCCTCGAACGGAACGAGCGACTTGAAGTCCCTTGCGAGCTTCACGAGGTTGCAGCGCCCCCAGCCGCCGTAGACAATGAACCACTCACCCTTGTACTCGAATACGTACTGGTCGATCGGCTGCGCACGGTTCCAGAACCTGTCTATGAGCGGCTTGCCGATGAGGTCGCGATACGGGCCTTCCGGCTTCTCCGCGACGGCTACGCCTATGCCGCCGTAGCCCTGGAGCTTCGCCTCCTTCTGCGGCTCTCCGTCCTCGCGTTTGCCGCCAACGGGATAGGCGTTGTTCGCGCTGAAGAAGATATAGTATTTGCCGTCCACTTCGTGTGCGTCCGGCGCCCACATCGCGCCCTTCGCCCACGCCACATCGTTCGTCGTAAGGACACCCGGATGTTTCGTCCACGTCTTCATGTCCTTTGACGAGAACGCGTCAAAGCCAAGTTGCTTTGCAAAAGCCCCCGACCTCGTTGGGAAGACCCACCAAGTGTCGCCATACCGCCGCATCTGCGGGTCGGCATACCAGCCGTCGAATATTGGATTGCCGAAGCAAGACGCCGTGAGCGTCAATACCATACATGCGGCAGCCGCCGCAAGAATTGTTCCGCATAAGATTCTCATTTTCAACCTCTGGAATCATAACGAGAATCAACGCCCAGCCCCAAACTTCGTTATCTGGAAATTCGCCGCGCCGACGACGGGGAACTTGCCGTCGCCCCAGGGTTGGTGCCAGACGAGCGAGCCGCGAAGCCGGTTGCCGGGGTCGCTCACACCGGCGACGAGTTGCGAAACCTCCGGCAGAAGCCCGGTGCCGCTCTCTAAGTTGACCGAGCCAACGATGATGTTGCATGTCGCGGCTCTGTGACCGAATAGGCCGTCCGGCGCCGTGGAGAGGATGACGCGGTTGTGCTGCGCGACGACATGGTTGATGACCGAAAGATGGGTTGCATCGTGGAACACAATCCCCTCCTCGCAGTTATGGACATAGAGATAATCGGCAACCACATGCTCGCCGAGGACAAGCCCATAGCGGAAACCCTGCACGGCGACGTTGTTCAGCACCTGGTTGTCGTTCTGGTCGCCGGACATCATGAGCCCGACGGTATGGCACGGATTGGGCTGGAGCGACTTCTTGAGGACAGTGTCGCCCACGTTGTCGTCGAGGCAGAACTGCGAGTCTCGCACGATTGCCTCTCCGCTGTTCTGAAGATTCACGCACCCGCCTTTCGGGTACATAGCATCCTTGTCAAGATGCGCCCTGAACTCGAGGTTTTCGATGGTAACGCGCGCTATCGAGAACTTGCCAGTACAATATTTTCCTTCCACTGTGGAGAGAATAGTCCAAGGACGCGCCTTAGGATTGCGCTCCTCGGGCGGCGTCCAGTCAGAGAAGATGCATGTGTTGCGGATTCTCATCGTGCCGAAGCGCGTCGGGGTAAAATTGTGCTTAACGGATTCCGGCGGACGCACCTGGTAGGAGTAGAGCAGCTTGCACGGCATCTCGCCCTCGAAGGCAATGTTCAGCCCCGGGACGGGCGGGATGACGAGCTGCCCGCGGCAGGGCTTGCCGTCCACGAACTCGCGGCCAGGCCCCGCTATGCGGTAGCCCTTCGGCGAATACGGAACGATGATTTTCCCCGCGCCACGTTCGGCCACTGCGTCTATCGCCGCTTGGAATGCGGCTGTATCATCCGTCACGCCATCGCCCTTCGCGCCAAAGTCGATGACATTGAACGGCGCGGCGTTCGCCGCATACGCGGCGACAGCCACCGCAAGAATTGTTACACATAGTGTTCTCATATTTCTGGTCACCTTTCTGCGGCAACGCTGTCAAACGCGGCGAGTGCCTTCTCGCGGAGCTTGAGGAAGTTACACTTGTAGGGTCGCTCGCCCCACCAACCGCCGTTGTCAGTCAGCAGCTTGCCCTGCGGCGCTCCGCGCTCATCCCAGACTCCATTAAACCAACGAATCGGCTCGGCAGCCTTCGCGCTAACTGACACGAAGGCCATCGTCGCGGCGAGAAGAGAATATATGGCTCCGCAAGATTCGTTCATGAAACGTTCCTTTCATTTTCAAGTTTCACGAACATTATACACCGCAGCACCACGCGACGCAATCTATCCTTTTGGATAGGGGGCAGTTAAAACGTCATCGCTCGGTTAGCTGCCAGACGCCGCCGAGTTTCACAACAGGGGAATGTCATTTGAACAAGTCGTCAAGTGTCACTTCGGACTGGACATCGTTCCAGTACATATTGTGCGCCAATCCACAGGTCGTGACGAACGTAAGGTAGACGGCGCCCTTGCATCTCTCCTCGGAAATGAATCTATCGCGCCTGTTCAACATGCGACGGCTTTCTTCCCGGTCAATTTCGTATTCACTGGCAGAATACTTCATCTCACATATATTGACAGCATTGTCAGCCCGTTCGATCAGAAGGTCTATCTGTGCACCATGCGCTCCGGCACCGTTTTTCCCACCAACATTCTGCGAACGCCATGCATATAGCTTCGTCCTGACGCCGGAAATGCCGAGTGCGCGCTTTATCTGTTCTGCATGCGCAAGGCAGACTCGCTCAAACGAAAGTCCTCGCCAGACATTTATCGCCGACGAGTTCTGCATGTCCATCCAGACGCCATCGTCATCTTCGTCGAGGTCGGCAAGGAACCGAAAATGGAAAAGCGTGAAGTTGTCTATCAGCTGAAACACGGAACCATGCGTTTTCCTGCCGGGCATGCGGTAACGCCTAACAAAACCGCATTCGACAAGTTCGGACAGTGCTTTCCCGAACGCGCCGTTGTCCGCAAGTCGCGTCGCACCAAGAAGTTCTTCTCGCGTCATTCCGGCCTTCTTCGTCCCCAACGCAGCAACGATGGCAATATGGCGTTGCGGCTTGCGAAACAGTGAAGCATAAAGATGATTGTATTCACCGCGCAGTTCACCACCGGGGTTAAAAAACATTGCGTCTATGTTCTGCGCGGGACTTCTACCTTTTTCAATGTAGTTCCAGTAATATGGGACACCTCCCATGACCATGTAATATTCAAGTATCTGCATGCGCGTGGCGACAATTCCACGTGCTGTCAGAAATCGCTCGCACTCGGCAAGTGTAAATGGCTCCAGACGTATCCGATGGGTCAACCTGTTGTGCAGCCCTCCCCTTGCGTTAATCAACTTGTCCGTCATCCATGAGGTCGCCGATCCACACACCACAAGAACGATGTCATTCCTCGCAGAGGCCCATCCATTCCAAAATGCCTCCAGCGCACTAACGAAGTTTGACCTCTGAGAATCCATCCATGGTAGCTCGTCAATGAAAACGACCTTCTTCCCCTGCGGCAACTTCGTCAATCCTTCTTCAAGCATATCGACGAAAGCCCTTGCTTTTGAAGAGCAGTCGCAAAACGCTCTAGTTGTACTTTCCGTCGCGCATTGGCAATGCCTGTATGATAAAACGAGAAATTACCTCCGTATGTCTCACGTATAAGATATGTCTTACCTACGCGCCGTCGCCCATAAACAGCGATAAATTCGGAAGATGTACTCAAAAGCGCATTTTTAAGAACACTTGTTTCTATTCCACGACCAATTAACATGATGAATTTCCTTTTCCTATGTGGGCACATTATAGCATTATACTCTGCGGAATGTCAATCGTACGACAACTTTCCGCAGAGTATACAAGAGGCAAAGTTATAATCAAGGGCGAGGTTTCCCCTCGCCCTTGGCTGTTGGATAGGTTGTGAACCAACTGCTACTTCGTGCCGTCGTCGTTTTTGTCGAGGAAGATGCAGACGCGGAAGCCGATGTCGTTGTCGTCAGATGAGCCGTAGTAAACACTTTTCCGAGTGGTAACAATGTTCCAGTTATCCGCGCATGTAATTGAAGCCCCTCGCTTGACATGGTAGTAGTTGTTGGCACTGTTTGCCACGAGCGGGTCGGTGCCGGCAGGAAGGTTGGATGCCTCGCTCCACATGTCCAGGCACAGCTCCCATGCGTTGCCAATCATGTCGTAGAGCCCCCATGCGTTCGGCTTGTAGGAGCCGACGGCCGACGTCCGCTGACTCAGGTCGCAGTTGCGATCACCCGTTCCATGGTACATACGCGCCAGCTTGGCCGCCTCGCCGTAGCTGTAGTCCTTTCCCGAATAGAGCGCCGCCGTCGTGCCAGCACGGCAGGCGAACTCCCACTGCGCCTCGGTCGGGAGATCGACCAGAAGTCCGGTTGCGTTAGCCATGGCTCCGAGATATCCCCCGTTCCAGCTGTGGTTCGCAAGGGTCTCCATCCAGTGCCCGCGCAGGATTCTGGTAGAGTCTGACATCATGAAGAGATCTGTGGCCGGACGCGTCGCGTTGTAAAGCGTGTTTGTCTCCCAGCACGTTCTCGTGCCGAATTTGTACCACTGCGTCTGCGTCACCTCGAAGACGCCGATGTAGAAGTCCTTCGTGAAGGTGACGACCTTGTCGGCGTTGTTCTGCATTTTAAACGACTTCCCGGCGGCGGGGATGCGGCGGAAAACCATCTTGTTCGTCTTGTAGATGTCGTTCGTGACGCCCCGCCAGATGAGAACATCTTCGAGTGAGGTCGAGAACGTGGAATCGATTGACTGGAAGGACGTGACAAAATCCTTGTATTTTCCGTTGTAGAAGTCGCGGCGGCGGACGTCCGTGACGGTGTAGGGCGCGTCGAGATCGACGATCTTGTAGAGGATGTCGTCTGCTCCTGGCGCTTCCGTGATGGTTAGACGGACGTTGAAGTCGGAAATCGCATTGCGCGCGGCACCGAAGGCGATCGCGGGATTGATGAGGAAGGAATAGACTCCGCCCTTGTCGATGCCGTAGAGGTCGCCAGTGATGGCGGCCTTGAGGTTCTCCGAATCAAGCGGCGTCTCCCCGTCGAAGGCTTCAACGTTGACCTTTACGGGCGTCGTGACATCCGAGAGCTTGAACTCGACCTTGATGTCCGTGGACCACGGCCACTGCTGGCGGACGAGCACGTCGCTGATGTCGGCAGCAAACGCGGATGACGAAATGCACAATGCACCAAGCACGATGCGCAGCGAATGATTATTTGTTAGTTTCATGATATGTCTCCTTGATTTGACTAAAACTTGATTTGATTAAATATTGACTGGACTATTTTACAATCAATATCGTTCCCAGCGAGGCACCGAAAAGCGCGGCGGTGAGTTCGTCGAGGGTGAGCGGGATCGTCTGGCCACCGGGAACGTCAAGTGCATACCAGCCCTGGTCGCCGCCGAGGCCCGTGTCCATCGCGATACCGCCGACGGTGAAGTCAGTCATGCCGTAGGGAATCGGGAAGACGGCGCGACGTCCCTTGACACGGTTCCAATTGTACTGCGTAATTGGTGCAAGACAGCGCGTAGAGCCCATCGTGGTCGTGTCGTACCCTTTGATAAGGCCAAGACGCGCCGCATACGTCGTCGCACCAGAGTCGTTGAATGTGAGCGTGAGGTCATAGACGTTCTCCGTTTCGGTCGAGGTAGCAGCCGGAAGCGTGAGCATGAACGGCGAGGTTGTGATGTTCGCGTAGGATGCCGAATACTTGCGGCCCGAAACGGCGAGTGTCGCGGACGACGCGCCCTCGGGGAACTCGACGGGCAGGGCGAGGACGCAGTTCGTGGCAGTATGCCAGTAGGAGCTTGTTCCCTTATCGACGAAGACGAATGCCCTATCACTCGCCGCACTAGCCCCCGCATCCGTCTGCCATTGCCATACAAGACGGCGATATTCGGCGGGGTTGGGATGCGTATATCCGAAAGAATTACCAGCCCCGCTCGAAATGACGCCGCCGTCCGCATCGTAGAGCGTCCAACCAGTGCAATGCCAGATTGTAGCGGTCGTGTAGTTCGTGTAGGCAGCAGGGCAGGACACGTCAACGGAATCGCCAGCCCCAATGTCGTAGTGGGTGCCATAACCGGGGGACGGGATGCCGCACGCGACGGGTTCGCCTGCGACGACGAAATTCCGCGAGCGCACGAACGACGCGTCCTCCTGCCACGTTAAGGTTCCAGCCGTCTTCGCGTAGCCAACGTTGGCGACCACGTTCGACACGTATGTCCCAGACCCCTCGTTCAGCGGGAAGTAGGCGTAGGGGGCGGTCGAGACGCTTTGCGGGCCGAGGGTCGGAAGTCTTGCGGCGTCCGCGTCGTCGAGCGCGACGTTCCAGAGCGCGACGTCGGCGATGTAGCCGACAAAGCAACCGCCGGCAAATGCGCCGCTTTTGCCAATTATAAAGTTCTGCGTTGGCGACAGGTTGACGGATGCCAGGAAGTCCGCTTCCTGGACGAGCGAACCGTCCACGTAGAAGCGCGCCTTCGCCGTAGCCGTGTCGCGGACGAGAAGGTAGTGGTGCCACTCGTCCCCGGTGAAAAGCGTGCCGCCTTCGCCATAGTAGGTGCCGGAGGCGAAGTTTTTGTTGGCAGCAGAGGCGTTGACATTGACGCGAACCTGCCATGAGATGCCGTCGTTCGAGGTGTCGCTCGGCGTGTTGGCGCCACTGTTGGCGAGGAGTCCGAACCCGGTTTCGGTGCCGTAGTACCCCTGGCCGACGATGCCCGCGCCGTAGAATACGGTTCCGCTTGTGTTGTGGGGATTGACGGTGAAGATGTTCGGCGACACACGAATCCATGCCGACATTGAGAGATTCCCCGTCAACGCCGTGAACTTCGTCGTGTTGATGTAGGTGCTGCCGTCGAAGTAGAGCACCTTCTCTGCGCTCGCCGAAAGAACGGCGCATGCGGCGATCAAACCTGCTGACAATATTTTTAGGCAATGTTGCATAATGAATACTATCCTCCTTTGTCTGCCGAATAGTTTACAATATTTTTCCCCACTCCACCACCTATCCCAAAGGATAGGGGGGTATCATTGCGCGATAAAGTGCGGGAGGCGGGAGAGGGGCGTCTTGACGGTGATGCGGGCGGGGCCGGTGAAGACTTCGCCATCGTCCGCGAGCCAGCGTCCGGCGGGGAGGCGGACTTCGCGGCACTCTGCACCCTTCTCGATCTGAGGCGCGACTATGAGGAAGTCGCCCATGACAAATTGATCCTTGACCGCAGAGTAGCCGTTTCCAGGGAACGCATACTCCATCGACCTCAACATTGGCTCGCCGCTCTTCGAGCATTCGTCTGCGAGTGCGAGAATGCGCGGCGCGAACTTCTGCCGAAGATCCACCGCCGCCTTGACGAGCACAAGATGCTCCTTGTCGAGTACGCGCCACGGCGCGACGGAGAACTGCATCATCGGCGATAGCGCGTGGACTTGCGCAGAGCGGACAAACAGCTCCTGGTCAACTGGCACTCCCGGCTTGAAGCTGCCAAGAAGCCCCCCGCCTATCATGTCGGGGCAGACGAAGAGATGTCCGAGAAGACCCGCTGCCGCCATGTCGGGGATTAGCTGGGTGAGGTCGCGCCATGTACAGGACTTGTCGTTTAGCCGCTGCGCGAGAGCCCGCCCGCCGTTCTTCCAGCAAGCGCGATACTCGTTGAGCGAATACCACTTCCCAAACGCAGCATACGCGGCACACTGGTCGACGGGGACTGTTCCCGCCGGAAGGCGCATACCCTCGCCAGTGTAGAAATGAACATCCGACGCGTCGAACTTAAAGCCGTCTACGCCGAAATCGCGAACGAGCCGATCAAGCTCTCCACGCAGCCAGTCAACGGCGACGGGGGAAGTCAAGTCGAGGACGGCGGACTTTCCGTTCCACCATGCAACTGGCTCGGGCGAACCGTCTGCGCCGGGCAGAAACGCGCCCTTCGGCGCAATGGCGCGATACGGGCGGGAGTCCATCGACACAAACGGGCATATCCAAAGCGACACCTTGAAGCCCATCTTGTGCAAGCTATCCATCATGCTCTTCGGATCGTGGAACGCCGACGCGTCGAATGTCCAGACACCATAGTTCGTCTGCCATGTGTCATCGATCATGAGAACGCCAGGCGGAAAGCCGTTGTTGCGGATTCCCTCGGCGTATGACATCAAGTCCTTCTGGTTCTGGTGGTAGTTTAGCTCGATCCACGTGTTGTACTGCGGGGCGGAGAAAAGCATCGGATCGGGAATCTTCCCTTCCGGCCTGAAGTGCGCCTCCATGCAGAAGAGATACGCCGCGCGGAGAGTGCCGCACTTTGCAGTTCCCGTCTCTGCTGAAGCCGAGCCGGACGTCTCGATGGAGATTTCGCCGCCGTCAACCGTGAATGCAAACGGATCGTCGCACCATATCCAACGCCCCTTGTCGGAGAGCAGCATAGGAGACGTCTGGTTTGTATAGCTGTCCTTGCGAAGGTCGCGGGAGAAGCCCTTTGTGCTTCCCGTCCAGGGCATGTCTAGTCCGCACGAAACGACCGCGCCGAACCACGACTCTTCTGGCAGAATGGAGATTTTCAAGACCTCCCCCGCCGACAATGGATTTGCATACAGACAGATTGCGACAGCGGCCATTGCCACCGATGATGCCGAGGCGAATTTTGTTTTCATTGTTCAATAGTTTACACCATTTTCCCCCACTCCACCACCTATCCTAAAGGATAGGGGGGTATAATTGTATGGGAGGCGGGAGAGGGGCGTTTTGACGTTAAAGATACCAGACAGGCATGGATAGCAGATTGTCGCGCAAATGCATCGGCGCAGCGCAGTTGCAGACGATTGCCCCCTGCCCGCGCTTCTTGCCCTTGATCTTGTCTAAGGCAACAAATGCAGCGGCATCGTTCGCCTTTGGCGATGAGCTTTTCTTGATTTCGATGGGGTACAACACTCCATTCTCCTCGATGACAAGGTCTATTTCAGATTCAGTCTCAACCCTCTGCCCGTCGCACTGGACAGCAATCTTGTCGCGGCCACGGTAATACGACACGAAATCACGGTATTCAAGTCCCGCATTGGAGAAACTCTTGAGAATCTCCGAAACTACAAAACTCTCGAATACGGCCCCAGCCATTGCGCCGCACGCCAGCGACTCCGCAGACAGCCAACGTGTAAGATAAGCCACAAGCCCCATGTCCCTGAAATGCAGCTTTGGAGCGCGAATCGCCCGCTTGAGTTCCGACGCCGCATATGGTTGCAGTAAATATATAATTCCGGAAGTCTCGAGAATCGACACCCAGCTTTTGACCGTTCCAACATCCTTGCCGATCTCGTCGGCAATATTGGAGTAGTTCAAGACCTGAGCAGTCCGGGATGCGGCGGCGACCATGAACTGGCGAAAGGCGGCAAGATCGTGTACCGCCTTGAGGCTGCGCACGTCACGCTCAAGATAGGTCTTCACGTAGTCAGCATAATAGGAATTCCAGTCCACCCCGGAATCTTGCAGTTCGGGATAGCCGCCTCGATGGATTATTTGCCAGATAGGCCCAGGATCCTTTGCTGTCTTCGAGCGCGAGAATACGTATTCGTCCGTCGGCAGCACACGCTCCGAAAAAGAATCGCCCGTGATCTCCCTAAGGGACAACCCATTCATTTCCAGTATTCGAACACGGCCAGACAGCGACTCGCTCACTCCTTGCATCAACTGAAACGGCTGCGAACCGGAAAGACAGTAAAGCCCCTTCGCACGGCGATTCTTGTCTGCCTCAATCTTGATGAATCTAAACAGAACTGGCGCATGTTGCACTTCGTCTATCGCAACGGGAGGAGGATTAAGCTGCATGAAGGTGCGAGAATCGTTCTTCGCCTGCTCTTCGACAAAAGGGTCGTCGAGCGTCACATAGCGCAACTTGGGAAGCACATGGGAAATCATGGTAGACTTCCCGACCTGGCGCGGGCCCGTGACCAACACCGAGTTGCTGGTTTTCATCGCCTTAGCGAGCAACCCATCCATAAAGCGCTGTATGTACATTTTCGCCTCTCCGACAATTTTGGATTACAAATCGAAATCCGCCAACGCCGTGTATGATACCATTTTGGTTGCCGCGCAGTCAATTGCGATTTTAGCGCACCCCGCCACCTATCCTAAAGGATAGGGGGGTGGGCGGATAAAAAATGGGTAAAAATATGGTAAAATACCCACAATGATTTCAGTCGTACCAATACTTGCCGTCCTTACTACCGCCGCCGAACTGCGACAGGCGGTATGGAGCGGCGTTCATGAAGGCGAACGATTCTCCATAGAATGCACCGTGACAGCGGCAATGGATAAGGACAATCCCGACCACTCCGCCTATGCTATCATGGATGCAAGCGGCGCGACCTACATGAAGTCAACGGACAGATTGTTGATTGAGCCAGGTGCGCACGTGAAGATGTCAGGGCACATCGGCATCGACGAATACAACTGGCAACATGCTTTCATCGACTCTGCGGAAATCCTCGGCAAAGGAGACGCCCCGAAACCCTTGCCGATCACCGCCGCGCAACTCTCGGACGCTTCATTAGACAGCCGCCTCGTCACCATGAGCGGAATCGTCTCCGACATAGTGACGGACGAAATCGACCCGCGCTGGAAGTTCGTTCTTTTCCGTAGCACTTCGGGGCCGTTCGTTGCCGCAGTCAGCGCAGAAAAGGAACCTCTTGAGCGGCTTGTCGGCGCAGAAATCTCTGTAACAGGGGTAGCGAACATCCTTCCATACGTCGGTCGGCGCAGTTTCATGATCCCCCAGCTTCTCGTGCAGTCCGAAAATGAATTCTCGATTACCACGCCCGCACCTAAAGACCCCTTCTCCGCGCCAAAAATACGCAATGTCGCGACGATAGAGAACCTACGACACCAGTCTGTTGCGGAAGTCGCCAGCATGGGTCTGCGGCGCGTAGATGGGCGAGTGCTTGCGGTAGCCGCAGGGCGGCGAATTCTTCTGCGAATCGAGGGAGGGCAGCTTTGTGGCGCCATCCTGTCAGACGTGCTTCCGCCACAATGCGGCGACGCCATAGCTGTTGCAGGATTCCCCGAAACAGATCTCTTCAAGCTCAATCTTAACAGAGCCGTGTGGAGTCACCTTTCACCCGAAGAGTCGGCGGCCATTAAACTTGCCGAAGAAGACACCGTGCCGACCCCACTTGCAGATAACTTCGATATGGAAATCGTTTTGCGTGACCGTAGCGGCTCTCTCGTCACCTTGCGCGGCATCGTAATAGAGACGCCGCCAGATGAAAGTCGCGCAGACACACCAATGATCCTTTCATGTGGCGGCAGGGTTATTCCAGTGGACTTCTGGAGCTGTAAAGGCGCAGTGCACGACATTCCCCTCGGCAGCGAAATCGAAGTCACGGGTGTTGTCCTCGTCAACACGGGGAACTGGAATCCGCTTGACCCCTTCCCGCGCATCAGCGGCTTTACTCTCGTGCCGCGCTCGGACGGAGATGTGCGCGTCATACGGACTCCTTCTTGGTGGACGGCGCGGCGGCTCGCTTTCGTCGTTGCCGCGCTGCTCGCGCTTATCGTGTTTTTCAGCGTGTATAATAGAATACTCGCGGCGGTCGTAAAGCGGCGAAGCCGTCAGCTTTTTAAATCGGAGGTCGCGAAGATCGAGTCTGATTTGCGCATCGACGAGCGCACTCGGCTTGCAACCGAAATCCACGACGCGATTTCGCAGACGCTTACCGGCGTGTCGTTCCAGATCGACGCGGCGGCGAAGACGCTCCCTACCGATACGAGCGCCTCTGCAAGATGCCTCGCCATAGCGCGACGGACGCTTCTCTCATGCCGCGAAGAACTAAGACGGTGCATCTGGGATTTGAGAAGCGACACACTTGGCATGGACGATTTCTCGGAGGCCGTCGAAAAGACAGTTAGGCAAGGAACTGGCGATGCAAAACTGTCGGTGCGGTTCGCCGTCAGGCGCGATCAGCTTTCGGACTCGACGGCACACGCGATTCTTTGCATTGTCCGCGAGCTTGCGGTCAACGCCGCACGGCACGGGAAAGCTCGCAATATCAAAATCGCGGGTTCGCTAGGCAACGACGGAATATGGCTTTCTGTCGCCGACGATGGCTGCGGATTTGACCCGGCGGCGCGACCAGGACCGGCGGAGGGGCACTTCGGGCTACAGGGCGCGAAGGAGCGTCTTGCGGCAATCGGAGGTACAATGCACATCGAAAGCTCGCCTGGTAATGGAACAAAAGTCACCGTGGAGATTGGCAAATGAAGAAGACAACGGTCATGATAGTTGACGATCATTCCGTAGTCCGCATAGGGCTCGCAATGCTCATAAACCTTGAAATCGACCTCACGGTATGCGCACAGGCGGAAAGCGGCAAAGAGTCGGTACGCATGGCGAAAGAACTTAAACCCGACGTCGTGGTCATGGACTTCGTTATGCCAGACATGGACGGGGCGGCGGCGACTGCCGCGCTCTTGAAGGTGTCGCCGCAGTCAAAGGTGCTAATCCTCACAACCTACGGCTCGTCTGCTGATCTTTCGCGGGCGCTCGACGCGGGGGCGACAGGAGCGGTGACAAAGAACATCGCAAACGAAGAATTGCTTGACGCAATCCGCGCCACCGCGCGGGGGGAATGCCGTCTCTCGCCGGAGATACAGGCATCGCTCGGCGAATCGAAACACGAGATCGACTTGACACCGCGCCAGCGCGAAGTCCTTGCCTCGATAACGCGCGGACTTTCCAACGGCGACATAGCGAAAATGCTCTCCATAACTGAGGTTCGCGTCAAGCAGCATCTCGCCACGCTATACGAAAAGCTTGGCGCAGCAAACCGCGCGGAAGCCGTCGCCATCGCCCTTCGCCGCCAACTGCTCAAGAGCTGAACCAGATGCGTCGCTGGAGCCAATAGGGTCTCTCACGAAACCCTATTACTCGCGCTTTTCCGGCGCGGCTCATGATACCATTGCCAGCAGCTTGGCGATTTCCTTCGCGGCGCGGGTGGTGTAGGAAGTGACGCGACGGCCGAGTCAGTTGATGGACGAGCCAAGGCCGCCACCAGTCAACCTTCGTCCCTAAAAAGGTCTTCGGCAACAAGTTCCTTTTCCATACACGACGGAGCGATGTCGCAAGTGTCACTCCCTGAAAAGGTCGTCGAGCGTAATGACTGACTGGACGTCGAATGCGTTGGCATTTGCCTTGAGTCCGTGCGCAGAGACCATTGTAAGGTGGATTGCGCTCTTCGTCCCGGTCTGCTCCGCATAAACCTCGCGCTTGACCTTGAGACGCCTGTCATACTCGTCGGTTATAGAGAACGGCCCTGCCGTATACTTCATCTCGCAGAGATTGACGACTTTGTCGTCGCGGTCTATCACGAGATCGATCTGCGCGCCGGCATTTGTTTCCCCATCGCCTTGGAATCTCCAACCATAGGTGCGCGTCACAACGCCGGAAATGCCGAGCTTCCGTTTGATAGCGGCGACGTGCTGGAGTGCCACCCGCTCGAAGGCAAGCCCGCACCATACGCGCACGGCCTGCGTTGTCTGCGAAACGCTCCAGAAGTTCGGCATCAAATTGGTCTGCCCGTCTATAAACCTGAAATAGAAAAGGACATAATTGTCTATCAGCTGATATATCAGGTCGCGCTTCCTGCGTCCTGGCTCTGCATAGACGCGTATGAAATCGCACTGGGCAAGTTCTTTCAAGGCACGAGTGAGCATCCCGTTTCCCGTTGCGCCGATTGCCGCGATGATTTCATTGCGGGTCATGCCGCACTTTCTCGTTCCAAGTGCGCGGATTATCGAAATGTACAGCTTCGGCTTCCTGAATAGAGAGAGGAAAAGATGGTCGAATTCCTCGGAAAGTTCACCATGCGCGGCAAAAAAGAGCGCGTCTATGTTCTGTGCAAACCCGATATCCTTTCGAAGCAGATCCCAATAGTACGGAACGCCGCCCATTATCATGTATCCTTCCAAAATCTGGTCCCGGTTCATGACATGTCCATTGGCTCGCACAAGAGCTTCACATTCCGAAAGCGTGAACGGGCGAAGATATATCTGGCGCGTCAGCCGGTTGTGCAGCCCGCCATAGTCGTCGACTATCTTCTCGATTACCCAAGATGTCGCCGATCCGCATATTATCAGCATGATGTCGCTTCTGGCCGAAGCCCAGCCATTCCAGAAATGATCAAGGGCCCCGACGAAATCAGATTTAGGCGTATCCATCCAGGGGCATTCATCAAGGAACACAATCTTTCGACCCTCTCCTTTTCCGACAAGAAGCTCCTTCAAAAAGTCAAATGCCTCGTACCAATCTACCGGTCGCTTGCAGCGGGGATACCCTTGCGCAGCAAGGGACTTCGCAAATTCCTCAAGCTGTTTCGCCGTGCCGCGCTTTCGAATGCCAGTATGCTCAAATGAAAATCTGCCGAAGGTCTGCCGAATCAGAAATGTCTTGCCTATTCTGCGACGACCGTAAACCGCAACAAACTCCGCTTTTCCAGAATTTGCGGCGCTATTCAATTTTGCAATTTCCTCTTCTCGCCCAATTATCATTGAATCCACACTTTCTTTGCTGATTTTGGCAATAGTATACATTATTTTATGCCACAAGTCAACTGCGCAACATAGTTATGGCGCGTTATCCCGAATGGTTGGCCGCCATATGCTGCCATATCATCACTACAACAACAGGAAATGGCACAGCATCTTCAACGTCAATCGATCCGATCTCCACCTCCGTCTGATGAGAAAGGCGTAGCGTTATTTCCGCTGCGTAGATTCTCGGACGACAAGCGGCGCAGGGAGGAGTATTTCGCGCGGATGGAACTGGGCAGGGACAGACCCCACGAAAGGCCCATTTTCCAAGGGTTTTGCGTTTCTCCCAGCTGGTCACGCTGTCATGGGCGCAACGAAGTTATTGGCAGGACATAGACGCCATCCTCGCGTCTGTGCGCAATTCCGGATTTTCCAACAACGACGGAAAGCGACGTCGGCGGATTGTGCTTGAAAATGGACGCAACCTTTTTCAGATTGGCTGCGGCCTCATCGGCATCATCGGGGTTCAGCTTGATTTCAAACGCACTCCACGTGCCGTCGTCAAACTGGATGACGGCGTCGATTTCCCTGCCATCGTAGTCCTGATAATGGTAAAGCTTCGCGTCGATGGATTCTGCATATATCTGAAGATCACGAATCGCAAGCGACTCGAAAAGAAAGCCGAACGTCCGCAAATCCCGCAAGAGCATCTCCCCCGACGCGCCCAAAAGGGCCGCCGCTATGGACGGGTCGCAGAAATGCCGTTTCGGAGACTGCTTTATCCTGACTGGCGAACGTAAGAAAGTGGAGAACGGCTCGATGTCATTTGTAAGGTAGATTCTCTTGAATGCATCCAGGTATCCGCCAACGGTATTCACGCTGAGCGACACGGCATCGGCTTCCTCAATGTCGTCGCGGATGGTGGCCAGCGCTGCCGTTGTCGATTCATTGCGGGCAAGCGACCGCAGGCATTTGCGAACCTTCGCCTGATCGCGTTCTATGCCATCCAGCTTGCTCATGTCGACTTTGATGACGTTCTCCACATATTCGCGTGGAATGGCGGCAGCCTGACGCGGCAACTTGCCTATCGATCCAGGCCATCCCCCGCCAACGACAAAAGTAACCAGTTCCTCAAGCGAAGGGCTTTTTGTCGTCTGTACGCCGATGTCCTTGCCCGCGCAGACGTCGGACACGGAAACAACCCCAGAAGACTCGCCCTTCTCGAACAAACTCATCGGATGCATGGCGAGACTTGCAATCCTACCGGTACCAGAGTGAACGACTCCTTTTTTCGGCGGGTTAGACGAACCTGTAAGAATATAGCGGCCGGATTCCGTGGACTGATCAACAGAATAGCGGACGGCATCCCATATAGACGCAACTTCCTGCCATTCGTCTATAAGATGGGGTGACTCGCCAACAAGAGCCTTGGAAACGTCCATCTTTGCAAGCTCTCTGTTTGCAAAGTTGTCCCCAGGGTCGGCTAACATAAATGCACTTTTAGCGTGCATGGTGCTAGTCCATGTCTTGCCGCACCATTTTGGCCCTTCAATGCATACCGCACCAAAAGTAGAAAGATAGAAATCCACCTTTGGATCTATCAGCCTTTGTCTATACTTGCTTTTATCCATAATTTTTCAACAGTTTATGAGTGCATTATAGCATTTTCACTCTAGACCCGTCAACCTGACTGATAGTTTTTCGGAACTTTGACTGATAGATTTTCGGAGTTTTGACTGACAGATTTTAAGCCTCCCGTCTACACGTATTTCAAGAAATCAGTAGACGTCTGAATTACCAGCAGCTTGGCGATTTCCTTCGCGTCGCGGGTGGTGAAGGAAGTGACGCGACGGCCGAGGCAGTTGACGGACAAGCCAAGGCCATGCAGCTCAGTGTTGTCGATTCAAGTATCGTGGATGTGGGATGGTTGTGTCGAAATCGTTCTTGGATTCGACACGAAGGATGGTGAGTTAGGGTTGGTTGGGTTATGGGCGCGTGGTTGAGGAATGGTTGTTGAGTGAAGGTGCATGTTGCGGCAGAAAGTGAGGCGGGGGAGCGAAGGTCCGAGCGAGGGGATACGGCGTATTCGCCGAGGGTTCCCCGAGCCTTCGGCCACCGCCGAACGGATCGCAAGCCGAGAAATCGGGCGTGTCGCGAAAAAGTGTGTAACCTTTCGCCGTGCGGCAAAAGGTTACACCTTGGATTCCACTTTCGGGAATATTATACCAAAACGCGGCAACCGATTGCTATTGCGAAACGTGGTTGGCCGCGACGGCGAGGGATTGCTCGCGCACTTCCTCGAGCGTGCGAAGCGTTCCGTTGCCCGAGACGAGAATCCTGTCGATGTTCGCGGCGACGTAGTTGACGGCTTCTTCGCTGGCGGCGCAGTGCGAGAGCGCGACGCGGATAAGCTTGTCCACCTTCTCTTTTTTGTCTTCGCCGGCTATGGCGTAGGCGGTGATCGCGTTGGACTGGGCGCGCGGAAACGCCCTGGGCATGTACTCTTGCCGGCGCTCGGCGTCGAGCTCGGCCGCTTCGTCGCGTTCGGCCAGCGGGATCAAGAGGTCGTGGATATCCTTGTCGCCGAAGGCCGTCTTGTCGAACTGACCTTCGAACGGTCTGACGCCATCGCCTTCTTCCTGCCCCAGCAAACTCTCGACAGCCTTCTTGTACTGGAGTACCACCTGCTCCAGCGCCATGCTCTGCTCTCTTATAAACGAGGAAATGTTTCTGGAGACCGGCTTGGCGCCGGCAGGCCTCCTGTCTCTCATGAGATCGTCCATGACGGTGAAGAGCTTCGACATCGTCTCGGAGCTGAACACGTCTTTCACGCCCTTGAGCTGCGCTTCCGGGAACTTCGCGACGAGCACCGAGAACGCGAATGCCCGCGCCGGCCCCATTTCATCGGCACCCTCGAGATAATCCTGCACGTAGGCGTTGCGCATCACGTTCTCCACGGCCTCGCGCATCTCGATGACGGCCTTGGTGATCTGCTGCGGCGTCGATGTCGCGGAGAGCTTGGAGAACTCGCCGGGCTTCTCGGCGGAAGCGGCCTTGAGCATTTTTCCGATCAATCCCGGCGGAACGCTCTTGCCGTTCATGCCCCACAGGAGGTTGAAGCCGGCTTTTTCGATCCGATTGTTTCCTGCCGCCGCCTTGCGCACCTCTTCGAGATTGGCGCGGATCGCGTCGATGCGCGCCTTGATCTCGTCGTGCGTGCGCATCGTGGCAGTGGCGGTGATGCAAAGACCGCGGATCGTCCGAGAGACGACGTCCTTCAGCTCGAAATCGTCGCCGCAGTACGCAAGCACGTCCTTGATGAAGTTCTTGGCCGCGGCTTCGTTCTTCCCGGGCAGCTTGGCGGCAATCTGGTCGACGAACGTCATCGCCTTGGACTCGTACTGGCCGTGGTCTAGGCGCATCGGGGTGGAGGTGCTGGATCCGTCTACGTTGACGGTGACCGTCCAGTTGAACTTGACGGGGAAGTTCTCCGGCTCCTTGTAGGCAATGGTGATGGCTCCGGTCTCCTGGTTCTTCGAGATGGTGTACTCGACCGGGATATGCTCGTTCGCGTTGATGCCGTAGGCGGAAAGACACTGCAGAGATCCGAGAGGTCCCTGTCCGAGGGAATAGGCCACCATGTCGAGCTGCTCGGGATGCGCCGCCGTGCAGAGCTCGCGGAGCTTCGACGAGATGCGCTCCATCACGGGCATCGCGGCCTCCTCGGTGGTGCCGCCGCATTCGAGCGTTTCGTCCGCGAACTTGAAGACGTAGCGGTTGCGGACACCCACGATCTCCTTGTCGTCGGGCATTAAGGTGGGCATCGAGGGACGGTAGATGTCGTCGCGCATGGACTTGATGCCGCCTTCGCCCTTCATGCCGAAGGCATTAATGGATCTTCCGATATCGGCCATGTGGGGGGCTCTCGGCAGAGTGGTGTTGTTCTCCAGGGCATTGACCACTTCGTCGACGGAGGCGCCGGTTTTCACAAGAAGCGATACGGCTCTTATGATTTGTGCGGTGGGCAGGCGTTCCACGAGCATGTCTTCGAGGTAGTTCGACGCCTCGGCATCGCGGGCGCCCTTCTCGCTCTCGGGAATGTCGGAGAAGAGAATGTCGAAAGCGGCCTGGCGCGTAAGATTGCCGGCGGCCTTGAGGGCGGCGAGTTCGCCCGCATGCTTCATGACGCGGCCGATGAAGACCCCGCCCTGGTTGATTCTCTTCCCCTCCTTCCCATCAAGGGCCAGGGGATGGAAAAGATCGTTGACGGCGTAGAGCAGCTGCCGCTTGTCGGAGGGCATCTGGGCAAGCGTGGAGTACTGCGTATGTGCGAAGCCGCGCAGGACAAAGCGCGAGGCGGGGTTCCGCTCCACGCCGAAGACCGCCTCCTTGTCCCGCGCGTCAAGGGCGATGCCTTCGTTGACGGCAAGCTCCTCGAAGATGAACTTCTCGGCGCCGAACATGGCCGACTCCCCGGGCAGATCGGTGGAGTAGTTTTTGGCCGTCACGCCGGGGCCTGTCCCCTTTGCCGCGCAGACGTCGGTGAACCACGTCTTGAAGTCGTCAATCAGCTTCAGGCCCGCCTTGAAGCTCTCGGCATTCTGCGTGAAGCGTCCGCCGTAGTCGTAGAGGCGTCGCGCCTTCGAGCTCGGGTCGAGCGCGGCGGCCTCGGCCTCTTCGTTTGTGCAGCCCATCGCCTGCTGGTAGATGTTCGCGACGCGCGCGAGCTTCGGCAGCTCGGAGGCTACATAGCCCATCGCCGTCGCCTTGCCGACGCTCGCGGGGTCGGTGAACTTGCCGCCGCCGAGCGTGTCGATGGCGATTTTCACGAGATTGATGCGCCGCGCCGTGAGCGGCTTGCCCTTGTTGAAGTCCTCGAGCTTCATGTTGTCGCGCACGATGTCTGGTATGAACTTCTCGCCGCCGAACATGTCGGCGATCGTCCTGCGGAACAAGTCGCGCACCTGGTCGTTCGCCGTCTTCATGTCTGCCGTGCGCCTGAACGACGCGAACGCGCCCTTGTAGTCGCCGACGGGCATTCCCTTGAAACGGGCGACCGTGTCGCCGTTGTGCGTCTTCGCGAAATCTATGAACTTGTTGTAGTTGGCCTTTGTG
>CACWJS010000054.1 GCA_902761275.1 uncultured bacterium
TTCGTTCCTCTCACGTGGTGGCCGATGAACGACCCGATGTCGCCGCCCGTGCCCCACACGGCGCCGGAGCACCAGCAGTCGCTGATTGTCGCATCGTCATGGGCGAGCCGTCCGATGAACCCGCCGTAGTAGCTGGTGGCGGAGCACACGTCGCCGCGCGCCACACAGTTGGAAATCACGGCTGGCGCATAGACGTAGCCGATGAATCCGCCCGCCATGCCGGAACCGCTGACGAAGCCGTCCGCACGGCAGTCGACGATTCGATTGACCGCGCTGCCGCCGGCACACGCCCCGACCAGGCCTCCGGCGTAGGAGTTGGTCGCCGCGATCTCGACCGTCGCGATGCAGTTGCTGATGAGAGTTCCGCCCGTGATGCATCCAACGAGACCGCCGACGTACTGCTTGCCCGCGACCGTTCCCGAGACGGAGACGCTTTCGATCGTCGCATTGCTCACGCTGCCGAAGAGCCCGCGATAGTCGGCACCCGACAGGCTGTTCGTGCAGAAGAGGTTGCGGATGGCGTAGCCGTTGCCGTAGAGCGTGCCGGTGAACGGCGCGGAAACATTGCCGATCGGCGTCCAGTCCGCCCCGCCGAGATCGATATCCGCGCCGAGCGCGTAGGAACCGGAAAGGTTGTTTGTAATCGCCGCAAGCCCCTCGCGCGTAGTGATGAGAGTGGGCTCGGCGGCGACTGTATCACCCCTCGCGCAGACCGCGAAACCAACCGCCGCCGCGATCATCGCGGCAAATGTTTTGCGAAAGAGTGGCATCTTATACGAGTACTCCCATCGTTCGGGGCGTCCCTTATTCCTCTTCAGTGGTGATACTGTACTTGAAGAACATGCTCGGCTCGTCGCTCGTATTGAACGGCGGGCGGCAGAGCATGTCGCCGTCTTCTGCGCTGAACAGGCTTTCGCCGATTGTCTCCCATGGCGAGAGGCTGCGCGACCGCAGAATAGAGAAGACGAGTCCGAATTCGTCAGTCCGTTTCTCAGGGGCGAGTTCGAATACCGGCGCGCCGTCTGAGCCAAGCTGGAAGTCCACGAGGAGATGCCCTTCCGCGTTCGTCGTCGCGTCCATCGGCTCGATGCCGTAAACATAGCGCGCGGCGAGCGGAATGTCGTTCGTGACGGTCATCGGGTCGGTGTCCGCCGGAAGTCCATATTCGTCTAGAAAGGCGGCAAATCCAGTGAGCGCGTTGAATGCAGATGCCGACAGATTGTCCACGAGAACGACGCCCAGATCGTCGACGCTGCCGAACGTGCTGGCGAAGCCGGCGCCCGCGAGCCCGAAGGTCGTCATGCCGTTCTCGCCGAAGTCGGGAAGATCGAGGTCCTCGAATGTCGCCACGAGCGTGCCGTCCGCATCCGATGCCGCCGGCTTCGCCGCCCCCTGGTCGTAGACCTTCACCGTGAATGTCTCGTTCGTCTGGTCGGCCGTCACGCGGAAACGATACCAGTGCGACTTGTCGATCACGTAGTTCGAATTCGTCGAAGACTCCGTCGCGACCGTCGCGGTGTTGGTCTGGACGGAGATGAGGACGTTCGTGTAGAGGCCGACGTCGTCTTTGCCCGCGCCGACGGAAAAGCCGAATCCGATGCGCGGTTCGATGCGCCAGCTGCTGCTGGTCTTGGGACGGTAAACGCCCTGCGCGTAGGCGTCGCCTCCCACTTCGACGTAGGCGTAGCAGCCGCTGCTGTCGGCGAAGCGCTCGGGCGGGCGGATGTCCGCCGCGAAATCGACGGAATCGAGGCCTTTCGTCACGGCGCCGAACGGCTGCACGGCATAGCCCTCGCGCGTCTCGTTGCCGTTCCGGCCGAACCCGTCTAGGATGACCACGTTGTCGCCGCCGCCGGCATCGACGGCGTTGATCGTGCCGTAGGTGTTTCCGCGTCTGATCCAGCGATCCGCGCCTTCGCGGTCGGAGTGGGCTGCGAGCGACGCCGCGTTCTGCACCGACAGGCGGTAGCCGTATTCGAAGTTGCAGGCGTAGAGCTCCGTGCCTTCAGTGCCGTCATCGTTCACGAGGCAGACGCGCACGTTGTCGAAGAGCGGGAAGCGGCCGAGCCTCTTGCCGTGGTAGGTGTCGGTGTATTTGTTATCGGATCTGCGGCTGTCCTGCCCTTCGGAGAAGAGGACCACCGAATCGACGTTGCGGACGGCTGACGCGGCGAGGGCGAGGCCGTTCGTCGAGACGAGTTCATTTCCGGACGATGTGGTGTAATCCATCGCCTGCCCGACGGATCCGAGGTCGCAAACGGAAATATCGTATGTTCCCGCGTCGAGGTCGAGCGTGACGATAAAGCGGCCCCACTTGCCACTGTAGAAAGAGCCGTCGTCGCCGCTCCTAGGATCCTGGGACGAGTAGCCGGAGCCGTTGAAGCCGTAGATCCACGTATTGGTTTTATACGCACCTCTCTCCATGTCCGGACGGCAGGTGCCGACACCGCAGACGCCCTTGCCACGCAACGCCGTGTCGATGTCGGCCGCGCGAATGACCGACGCGTCGTACCAGGCGTTGGTGAACGCGCCGTTCCCCGCGAGGAAGGCGGCGGCGGCAATGTCGCGCGTCTGCGACGTCGAGTTGGTGAGCGCGCCCATCAGGATGTCGCAGGAAAGGCGCACCTTGCCCGAAGTGACGGTCGTGCCGAGCGGAACGGCGACCATGCCGGTCTTGCCGCTTCCGGTCGCGCGCAGGACGGAAGCGTTGTTCCAGCCGTAGCCACCCGAGTCCTTGTTGGGATCAACCATCGTGAAGTAAGCGTCGCCGGCGATGCGGCGCCAGCCGTCCTGACCTGCGTAGGGGGCTCCGTCTGGGACGAGACGACGTGCGTTGTCTTCCTTTACGCCGTAATCGTTGTTGATGGTGGCACGCTCGTAGAACGAGGACTGGACGATGTTCGTCGTCAGGACGGGGACGTATGTGCCGGAGGTCGTGCCGGCGGGTTCGATTTGGCGGTAGCGGCGCGTGGAGAAGTCGTTCTCGTAGACGGGGGCGAATTCCTCCTCGCCAGGCGCCTTCCACGAGACGGCGATGTTGTCGTACATCGGCGCGTCGGCCGCGCTCGACGCCTGCTTGATTCCCTGCACGTAGAACGCGAGGCCGGCGACGCCGCCTGTTTCCTCCGTGAGCGGATTGTGAAAGGCAAACGTCGTCGAACTTGCGGCACTTCCATCCTGGCGGAATGCGACAGGCGAACCGCCCGTCGTGTCGGGCGTCGGATGCGCCGTGCCGAGGTTGGCGAAGGTCGCCGTGTAGGTTCCGGCGTCGAGGTCGAGAACGGCCTCATAGCGCACCCACGAGCCGGCTGTGATGTCGTTGTGGCTGTCGTTCTGCCCGAAGTAGGAGCCGACCGGGGAATTCGCGGTTTCCCTTCCGCGCGTGGCGGCGCAAAGATGCCAGACGCCGCTGGTGTCCTGCAGGTTCGCGGGGCCAAAGCGCATCGGCGCCGGGAACGCCGAGGCCGACACCTCCAAGGCCGACTTGTAGATCGGCACAAGCGTCGCGCAGGCGATGGCCGAGGAATTAAAGGAGTCAGTCAGCGACGGGGTGCGGATATCAACGGAGATATAGAGGACGCCGTTCGTGAACTCGTTGTAGAACGGCTGCATCGCGATGGTGGCGCTGTTCGCCGTTTCAGTCGCGTTGACGAGGGCACCCGGATTATCGCCGTCGTCCGCGACCGTGAATTTGACCGTCGCGCGGCAGTATCCGGTCTTCATCGTCCAGGCGTCCTGGTAATCGGTGGAGTTGTTATAGGGTTCCCGGCCATTCTCGGATATGGAGGAGACGGGGCGCACGAGCTTGCCGCCCACGTAGGCCGCCTCCATCCAGCGGCCGGACGGCGTCGCGTCCGACGACGTGCGCGTCGTGAAGTTGTTCGAGTAGAGAAGACCGGCGACTGCCGTATCCGCGACCCAGCCGTCCAGAGTCACGTTGCCTTCCGCGTCCACGAGGACGGCGTGCCGCCGCCAGCCGCCCGCGCCGTCGCTCTCCACCTCGCCGTAGGCGTAGTCGCCCGTCGGCAGCCACACGCATACTTCGCCGCCCATTGTGGCGACGAGGTCGTTCGTGCCGTAGGTCGCGGGCAGCCACGGCAGCTCGATCGCCGCACCGGTCGTGAGGTTGGAGACGGCGACCGGCCACACGCGGGCGACGCCGTTCGAGGGCGTTGGCTCCACTGCGCCGCCCCGCGCCAGGATCGAGCCGCCCGTGATCGCGGTTGTTCCGCCCGCGCCGTCCTTGCCGGGACCGATGGCCGCACCATCGCCGACGCCGGTGAGCGACATGGTTCCCCCGGAGATGGCGGTCATGCCGCCCGAGCCTTGGTATCCGCCGCCGATGGCCCCGCCGCCGTTCGTGGTTTTAAATCTGCCGCCGACGAAGGCGTAGGAGCCGGCGGACTTCACATTCAGCCGGCCGCCGGAGATCGTCACCGCACCGCCCGCGCCGTTGCGCCCGCCGCCGATGCCGGCGGCGTTCGCGCCGCCCTCGACCGTCAGCAGGCCGCCCAGAATCGTCACCGATCCGCAGGCCTCGCCGTCGCCGCCGCCGATGCCCGCGCCTTGGTTGCCGCCGGTCGCGCCCAGCGTGTGGAATGTGTCCGACGCGTCCGCGTCGATCGTGAGCGAGGCGACGCCGGTCGCGTTGGAGACAACCGTGATCGCGGCGGCGCCGCTGCCCGCCTTCAGCACGGTATTGCCCTCGAGCGTGAGCGCGACGGAGACGCCGGGCGCGACCGTAAATGGCGAAAGCCCGGCGTGGTTCCCGGCGAAGACTTCGAGATTCGTGAACGTGACGGCGCAGTCGGCCTGCGCGACGACGGCGACGTTCGAGGTGAAGTTCGCGCCGTCCGTGGAGAGGACGAACGGCCCCGCGTTAGTGAGCGAGACGGCCGCGCCGTCGAAGCTCCACCCATTGCCACTCATATAGGCGATGTCACTCCCGTTCACCGTGAGGCCAAAGAGAGATGGGGAGTCGGCCCGGGCGGGTAACGCGAGCGCACAGAGCGCCAGCGCGGGGACAAGCCACGCGACCGCGCTACGGCGGAGGAACGGAAGGACGGGGATGGAATGTTTCATAGGAATGTCTCCGACATCTGAACTTCTCTCGTAGTCATATTACCTATTCCCTTCACCAGTCCTGGCGCAGAAGCCAGGCCCGGAAGAACATGCTGGTGAACCGGTATTCACCACGGAACAAATAGACGTACCTGAGTTCGCACAGCCGGATTGCAGCCTTTCGAGCGGACGCCGCATTGCCGATTCCGACCTCGTCGAGAAACGCGCGCGACTGGATCTCGCGCCCGCCCTGCCGCGCGATGCCCACCAGCAGCTTGAACTGCACGGGCGAAAGGCGTTCGCAGAAGCTCTCGAACTTGTCCCCCTCGCGCATGAACACGACCTGCAGCGCGGCCTCGATGTCCTCAGTCCCCACGCTGCCCGCCGTCACGCCCCAGGCCGCCTCGCACAGCTGCTGCACGTCTCCCGGGACATCCGCGACGGTGTTCATGATCGCCGTGAGCGTCTCGTCGGAGACCCGGCGATGCCCGCTCTCGAAACGGAGCCGAATAAACTTCACAAACGAATCCCTGTCGATCTCCCCAACGCAGAGCGTGAGCGCCGACTTGTAGAAGGCGCTGGCGGGGTTGTCGAAGAGATCGACCATTTTGTTTCTGACGCTGCCGGTGAACACATACGGGATGTCGCCCTGGAACTGGATCCGGCCACGCATGAGGGCCAGTACGGTCTGCGCGTCGGAAAGGCCGCAGACATCCTGAAATTCGTCGAACACGACGACCGTGCGCCCGCCGGCCGCGACTTTTGCCAGCATGTCGAGCACGTCTTCCACGGCGTACGGGTCCTCCGCCGCGCGCGCGTCGAGTCCAAACCCGAATTCCCCCGTGGAAGAGTCGACCTTCATCACGGGGCGCAGCCTCGGCAGAAGCTTCAGGGCCTTCTCGAAAAGGGACGCCTTTCGCTCCATGTTGCGCACGGCCGAAACGATCCGGCGGCAGACGTCGCCGACGGTCTGGACGTGCAGCAGATCCACGTAGAGCATGCGCCAGCCGCGCATGCCGCGGACGACCGCGTTGATCAGCGACGTCTTGCCCATGCGAAGCGATGGCCTCGGACAGTAGAAGCTGTCCTCGACCACGCATCCGTACCGGAAGGGGTTGCCGTCCTCAAGTTGTTTTTTCATGACACCATATTGTATCATACCGTTTGGTTTCATGCAATGCCAATAAGCCAGGAATGGGGGAAGGGGTCAGTAATTAGGGGTCAGGAGTCAGGGGTCAGGAGTCAGGAGTCAGGGGTTAGGGGTCAGGAGTCAGTGCGAAGGAGTCAGTAGTCTGGAGTTGGAGTTCAGAGTTGGAGTTAGGGGGCAGGGTGCGCGTAAGCGGATACACACGACATTCAGCACAAGCGATAGGATATTTGGTACAATATTGGCTAATGCAAGTAGAGCGAAAGAGCGAGGAACTTAATCGGTCGACGGCGTTCGACAACAAGCTGCGCCCGACGGACTTCGAGGGATTCGTCGGGCAGGACAAGGTACGCGACCGCATGCTACTCGCGGTCAAGGCCGCGAAGGAGCGCGGCGAACCGCTCGACCACGTCCTCTTCTCGGGGCCGCCCGGCCTCGGAAAGACGACCCTTTCCTATATTCTCGGCGAGGCGATGGGCGTCAACGTCAAGACGACCTCGGGCCCCGTAATCACGAAGCCAGGCGACCTCGCGGGTCTTCTCACCTCTCTCGAGCCGGGCGACATCGTTTTCATCGACGAAATCCACCGCATGGCGAAGACCGTCGAAGAGTACCTGTACTCCGCGATGGAAGACTACGCGATAGACATCATGATCGACCAGGGGCCTAACGCCCGCTCGGTGCGGCTTGAACTCCCGCGCTTCACGCTCGTCGGCGCGACGACTCGCATCGGGCTCATCGCGGCTCCCCTTCGCGCGCGCTTCGGGTTCGTTAACCGGCTCGACTACTACGACCCAAGCCACCTTGCGGAAATCGTGACAAGGAGCGCGGCGAAAATCGGCGTCGACATCGATGCGGACGGCGCTCTCGAAATCGCGCGACGCGCGCGCGGCACCCCGCGCATCGCGAACAACCTCCTTAGGCGCGTGCGCGACTACGCCCAGGTAAGGGCGGGCAACTTCATTACGGGCGATGTCGCAAAGGAATCCCTTTCGCTTCTCGAGATCGACCCCCACGGCCTCGACGAGATGGACAGGCGCATCCTTGAAACGGTGTGCGTCAAGTTCGGCGGCGGCCCAGTCGGGCTTTCGACCGTCGCCGTCTCGGTCAGCGAGGAACCGGACACGATTGAGGAAGCATACGAGCCGTTCCTCATCATGGAGGGATATCTCGAGCGCACGCCGAAAGGCCGTGTCGCGACACCGCTCGCGTGGCGCACGCTGGGGCTCGACCCAGCCGCGCGGCAGGGCGAGCTTGGAATCTAAAACTGGCCCATGACGCTTTAACTATGGATGCGACGGCGAAAAAACCGAGAAGACTGCGACGCTGGCTGCTTTGGACAGCCATTGTCGTTACTGTCGCGATTGTGGTTTTTGTCTTGTCGATCCCCTTCCTCCTGACACATATACCGATTCCTCCGCTTGAATTCGACCTCTCTCCCTACCTCAAGGGCAAGGCGGCGGAACTCGTCACCTGCAAGAAAGCTACAGCAAACGTCAAAATCAAGCGCGACAGGACTGAGGGATTCCGCATCCACGCCAAGGGCCAGTTGCTCGACTGGCCCTACAGCGCATCGGCACACGTGCGATTCGGCTTCATCCGCGCAGACGGGAACCTCGCACTGATGCTTGACGATACAGACTGGAAGGCCTACGTCGACTTTGGCGCACGTGCCGCCCGCAACTGGCATTTCACCGCAAACGTTCCAGAGACGCACGTAACCCAGGACAACGCCATTCTCGCGTCGATTCTCACAAAGGCAATGCCGCCTGCAATCTCGAACCTCGTTTTTTCGGGGAAGTTCAAGCTCGACGCAGGCGGCGACTGCACGCCAAAACGTCCCGTTCCAGCATGGACAGTGCGCGGCACGCTTGCCGACTTCGATGCGGATCTCGAAGTCGGCGGAAAGCCGGCGCGCATCGACGGGCTTAGAGTGCGCTTCGGCGCGGACGGCATCGCCGACCACCGCGACATTGCACCCCTCTTCCCGCGCGCGAACGCGGTTGAGTTCGCGGGCTTCACGCTCTCCAACGCCTTCGCGAGCGTCCGCGCAACGGAACGGTCATACCTCGTCACCGAGGCGGGTGCAGACTGCTGCGGTGGAGAGCTCAAGCTCTACTCGCTCTTCCTCGACCCAGAAAAGCTGACGGCGGGGGCGACAATCCTTGTCGATGGCGTGGACGCAGGCGAGGTGCTTTCGCGCATATCGGCCTTCCGCGGCGACGCGTCGGGGCGGCTTCACGGCAAGCTGCCGTTCTTCCTCAAGGACGGAAAGACGCTCCGGCTCAAGAACGCCTACCTCTTTTCGAAGCCAGGCGAGACGGGAACGGTACGCGTAATGGATGCGGCGCCAATCCTCGACAACCTCGAGCGCGGCGGCGTAGACGAAGACACTCGCGACAACCTCGAAAAAGCGCTTGCAAACCTCGACTACAAAGTACTCAAAGTCGAACTCAAGCGAGGGAAGGACGCCGAAGACTCTTCGCTCGGCTTCAAGCTCGAGGGAACGGCGACGCACGGGAACACTACAGTCCCCGTAAACCTCGACGTCACCTTCCACGGAGACCTCGACCAGCTTATAAACACAGGCATGAAACTAAGGAGAAAGACAAGATGAAAGCAGAAATCGCCCTTGCCGCGACCGCGGCTCTTTGCATCGCTGGAGGATGCATCCAAGTCAAGACCGAAAGCGAGATCAAGCCCATCCACATTACGATGGACGTGAACCTCAAGGTCGACAAGGATCTCGACAAGGCGTTTGCCGACGAGAACCAGCAGAAGCCCAAGGGTGACTTCAAGGCGGTCAAGGAGATGGTCGACAGGCAGGCGGCCGGCATTACGAACCGCGCAATGCTCGAGGAGCGCACCGGCGCGACGGACGACGACCGCATCCTGATTGCAGAAGAAAACGCCAAGCGCATGAAGCGCTTCAGGGATGTCGCAAAAGACAACGGCACTACGATCGAAGCCGTCCAAAAGCGCTACGCCGCAAAGATGCGAGAAAAGATCCCCGCCGGCGCTTGGTACCAGGATGATGCCGGCAAGTGGCTACAGAAGAAGTAGCCGCCACGAGCCGCGAGGTCAGGCGAGTGTGACGTAGGACTCTGCGGCGGAAAAGCGGTCAAAGGCGCAGTCAAGCGTATCTGGCGCGTGGGAATCGGACGAGAGGATGAACTTTACCCCTCTCTCCCGCAGTAGCGCACGGAACTCCGCCGACGGATAGGCGTCGTCCATCCACCCACGCGAAATCGCGCCCGTGTTCACTTCGACAAGCCGCCCCGATGCAGCGACCACATCGGCCGTCTTGACAAGCTCTTCACGATACCAGTCTGCGCTCTCGTCGAAGTAAGGGAACTTCGTGTTGAACTTGCGTACAAGGTCGAGATGCCCGATGACGTCGCAGTCGTACTTCTCTACCATTTCCCGCTCCTGCGCGAAGTACGCATGGAGAAACGCGACAAAATCGCCGCCGAAATGGTCGCGGACACCGTTCAAGAGCCCGTCATGCGTGGCATCGAACGCAAAGCGTCCGCCGTCTGGAGCGGTAATGTAGTGTGTCGAGCCGATGACGTAGTCGAAGTCGCCGCGCTTGAAGCCAGTGTCGTACTCCGCCTCGATGCCGCAAAGAATGCGGATCTTGCCCTCGTACTTCGCGGCAAGGCGACGTATCTCCGCCTTGTAGGCGTCAAGGTCCTTCACCATGTCGGAGTGCGACGAAAAGCCGAGGACATCAAAGCCCTTCTCGATCGCGGAGACGACCATCTGCTCGGCCGTTCCCGCGCCGTCGCAAAACGTCGTGTGGGTGTGGAAGTTAGAAATCAAAGTTGAATGGTTGAAAAGTTGAAAGGTTGAAAGAGGGTTCCACTACCAAACAAAGAATCAATAAATCAATCCCGACTTCTCGTCAACTCCGAGCACGAGGTTCATGTTCTGGATTGCCGCGCCCGACGCGCCCTTGCCGAGGTTGTCGAAGCGCGCGACGAGAACGACTCGCTCTCCGTTGCCATAGCAGGAGACTTCGAGGGAGTCGCGCCCGGAAAGTCCGGCAGACGAGAGAAAGCCTCCTTCCGCCGCCGCAGGATCGTCGGCAAAGCTGACGAGACCGGACTTGTAGTAGTCGCGGTAGCACGCCTTTATCGCCGCGAGGTCGCGGTCAAAGAGCGGCACCGTAACTTCCATGCCGCTGTAGTGCGGTACGACGATCGGCGAGAAGCAAGGGGCAGAGGCAAGGCCACAGACCTTCACCATCTCGGGTAGATGCTTGTGAGACTGGCCAAGCGCATACTGTCTACCCCCCATGAAAAGCTCACGTCCACCAACTTTACACTTTACACTTTCAACTTTGCACTCTTCCCCATACTCCGCTATCATTTTCTTGCCGCCGCCGGAATAACCGGTGAGGGAGAACGCAGAGAGCTTTTCGTCCTTTGCGACTATCCCAGCGCGGACAAGCGGCTCGACAAGGGCAATGAAGCCAGAGGCGTGGCAGCCGGGGTTCGCGATGCGCTTAGACTTCGCGATTGCAGCGCGACGGCCGGCGAGTTCGGGGAAGCCGTATTCCCAGCCGTCAGACGTGCGGTGCGCGGTAGAGGTGTCGATGATGACGGTGTTCGGGCTATCGACGAGCGAGACCGCCTCTATTGCCGCCGCATCGGGAAGGCAGAGAAAGGCGACATCGCAGGAATTCAGCGCGTCGCGCCTTGCGGAGACGTCCTTGCGAACCTCGTCGGGAAGCACGACTAGTTCAAGATCCGCGCGCGACGAAAGCCGCTCGCGGATCCTGAGGCCGGTCGTTCCGGCACTTCCATCGATAAACACCCTCTTCACTAACTCCTGCCCCCTGACTCCTGACTACTGACCCCTAACTCCAACTCCAACTCTGAACTCCAACTACCGGCCCCTCACTCCCACTCGATCGTGGCCGGGGGCTTCGGGGTAATGTCCCAGACGACGCGGTTCGCGCCCTTGACCTTGGTAGCGATCTTCTCGGCAACCTTGGTCACGAACTTGAACGGAAGCTCGACGATGCCGGCCTTTACGAACTGCTGGGTCGAGATCGCGCGAATGGCGATCACGTAGCCGAAAGTGCGCGCGCCGTTCTTGACGCCGACGGACTTGACGTTCGTGTTGATCGCGAAGAACTGCTGGGCCTTCTTGTCGAAACCTGCCTTGTGCATCTCGTCGCGGAAGATGAAGTCCGCCTGACGGAGGATGTCGAGCTTCTCCTTCGTGAGCTCGCCGATGCAGCGAACCGCGAGGCCGGGCCCTGGGAACGGCTGGCGCATGACCATCTCGTCGGGAAGCCCGAGGAGCTTGCCGACCTTGCGGACCTCGTCCTTGTAGAGGTACTTTACGGGCTCGACGAGACCCTTGAAGAGGATGTCCTTGGGGAGGCCGCCTACGTTATGGTGGGCCTTCACCGCCTTATGGCCGCCTACGCCCGACTCGATGATGTCGGGGTAAATCGTGCCCTGGCCGAGGAACTCGATGTTGCCGTACTTCTTCTGGAGATCGCGCGCCGTGTCGGCGAAGACCTTGATGAACTCGCCGCCGATGATCTTGCGCTTCTTCTCAGGATCCGTCTCGCCCTTCGCCTTGTCGAGGAAGCGCTTCTCGCAGTCAAGCGCGATGAGGTTCACGCCAAACTGGCCCTTGAAGACCTTCTTGATCATCTTGCCTTCGTTCAGGCGCATGCAGCCGTGGTCGACAAAGACGCAAACGAGCTGCTTGCCGATGGCCTTGTAGAGGAGCGCCGCGCAGACAGACGAGTCAACGCCGCCGGAAAGCGCGAGCAGGACCTTCTTGTCGCCGACCTGCTTCTTGATCGCCTCGATCTCCTCCTTGATGTACTTCTTCGCGTTGAAGGTCTTGCCGACGCGGGCAAGGCGCTCTTTCTCTGCCTGGTTCATGTTTCCTCCTTTTTATGCTTTAAACTTTAGATTTACAAATACGCCGCGTGACTATTCCTCATCGGCAAGCTCCTCGTGAATGAGCTTACGCTTCGCGTCCTTTACTTCATCCACCTTCTGCACAGGCGTTGCTCCCTCGGCATTGCCCTTTACACTGGCCGTGCCCTTTGCGTCGGCCTTGTCCTTCTTCGGCTTGTAGCCGTACCCATAGCCATACCCGTAGCCGCCGTACCCGTAGCCGTAGCGTCGATGGGACGTCGGATCAAATACGGACACGTTCGAGACCTCAACGTCGTTGACGACGACGCCGAGAATGTTCGCGCCGGCCTCGGTAAGACTCCTTGAGCAGTACTGGATCGGTCTAAAGTGCGTACGGTCGGGGCAGCACATGATTATGACGGAATCAACATGCGCCGCGAGCGAGACGACGTCGCCAACGATGCCGTACGGGGGCGCGTCGACCACTATGCGGTCGTAGTTGGCGCGAGCCCACTCGAAGAAATCGGTCACCGCGGCGGAGCCAAATATCGTCGCGGGGGAGACGCCCTCTGGAGGCAGCGAGCAGATGACATCAAGCCCTGGTACTTCTGACTTGTTCACGAGCTTTGCGAAGTCCGGCTTCTCGCCGCCGTTTGAGGCCTGCAGAACGTGCGAGAAGCTCCTGTCCTGGGTTAGCGCTATGCCCCAGACCTTGACGAGACGCGGACGCCTAAGGTCGAAGTCGACGTGCAAGACCTTCTTGCCCGTCTGTGCATGCGAAATCGCGATTGAGGTCGACGTGATCGTCTTGCCCTCGCCCGGCTGGGTCGAGATGACGAGCAGGCAGTGCGTGAAGGCCTCGTAGCGCGGCGAATCGAGGAGATTCCTCAGGCCCGCGACGGCCTCGGAGAACTGCGAATACTTGTCTTCGATAAGGAAGCGCGCGACCTGTTCGCGACGCTTGCGGCGGACGTGCGGGAAGACGGCCAGGACCTTGAGGGCGAGACGCCCCTCAATGTCGGAAAGATTCACAACCGTGTCCTCGAGGTTGTCGATCACCAGGACGAACAGGAACCCGAGACCGAGAGAAAACACGACGCCAATGCCGAAGATGATTATCGGATTGGGAAGGACCGGCTTTGTAGGCACCGTCGCCTGACGCGCCACGCGGACGATTTCGTTGTTCGCCTCGGACTGGATGCGCATCTTGTTCTCCTCGAGGATGAGACTCTCGAGAAGGCGGTGGGCTACGCCGTATTCCGCCTCGAGCTTGCCCAGACCTGACTCTGCAAAGACAATCTGCTGTTCGACAGAGGCGAGGTCGTTCCTAAGGTCGGCCTGCTTCTGCTTGAGGATAGCGAGCTGGTTGCGGACGACCTGCAGCGTCGAGCGGCCGGTCAGGAGAGCGCGCGAGCTCGCGTCGAGGAACCGCTGCCGCGCGAAGTCGAGCTCCTTCTTCTTCGCGACAACCTCAGGATGGTTCTCGGTGTAGGAGACGAGAAGGTTCTGGTAGGCGCCAGATGCGTCCTGGAAGGCACGGTACTCCTTGGCGATCTCCTCGGCGCGCGGAACGCCCGAGGCCAGCGAGCCGAACGTCTCGGGGTCCTTCTGCACCTCGGTGAGAAGCTTCTCCCATTCGATCAGCTGGGTCTCCTGGGTCTCGAGGGCAAGAATGTCGGCGGTCGTCTTGGAAAGCCCCTGGGAAATCGTGTCGCGCGAGGAGCGCAGGTTGTCGACCTTGTGAGTCGTGCGGAAGTCAAGGAGCTGCTTGGTGATCTTGTCGACGTCGCGGCGCTTCTTCTCGACGTTCTCATGCGTCTGGCTGACGGCCTTGTCGCAGCGGACCTTGTTCTCCTCGTCGGTGTACGCCTCTATCGACTCGGCGTAGGCGTTCGCAAGAGCCGCGGCAAGCTGGGCGGACTTGGAGCGGACGGCGATGGTGATGATTCGCGAATTGCGCTGGAGTTCGAGCTTTGAGTCAACGAGCGTCGCGACGATATCGTCGTCGGAGACGGTCGAGGCGGGGTTGCTCGTTCTGTACTGCTGCTGGATCATCAGCACGATCTTCTCTGAACGCCAGTCGGAAATTCGCGTGTTGAAGATTTCGGCATAGTTGGCACCAAAGTCCGGCAACGACTCGTCGAGGGCGCTCGAAGTGCCACGCGTGACACGTCTCATGTCGATTGTAAACTCGCTCTTCGCCTCGTAGATCGTCGGGGAGATGCGGTAGATCGCGAACGATATGATCAAACCGACGAGAAGGAACACGAACACCGAGAGCCACCGCTGCGAGACGACCCTGAGCATTCGGCTCATAGTGATGGTGCCGACGATGGAACCATCCTCGCCCTCGCCGCCGTAGCCACCGTAGGAGCCGTATGACCCATAAGAACCATAGGAGCCGTATGCGCCATAGGCCCCGCCATACTTGGGGCCGCCTCCGTAATACATCGGGGCCTGTCCGCCGCCATAGTACATTGGGCCCTTGCCGCCGTAGTACATCGGCCCCGTAGCCTTCGTGCTTCCGTAATAAAGGGGTTTGTCCGCCATATTTTATTTCTCCGTCAAAGAGTCTTTGTCTGCCTTTTTGGGCGCCGGGAAGGCGCTGCCGGCCATCGCAAGCATGGCCGATGTCAGCATCATCGTCTCAGAACGCCAGAAGGAATGATCGTAGAACCCGCACGCCGCGACGACCAGGAGCGCAATCGGGCCAAGCGCGCAGGCAGGGTGGAATACAAGCGCGCCGAAACTATGGCGCGACTTTGAAAGGATATCGGCAACCGCGCGAAACGCGCGGAGCGCATACGTCCACAGGAGAAAGAGCAAAGGGGCGACGAAGAACGCAACTCCAGTTATTCCGCGCTCCGCGAGCATCTGCATCCATCCATTTAGCGCACCGACCTGGTTTGAGGCGAACATAGCCCAATCGGCCTCCTTGGCGTTGAACCGAATGTCAAACCCGAACGTACCAAGCCCGGTGCCGAGCCAGGGTTTGTCCTTCCAGACCTTCTCGGCGACTTCCGAGAGAGCCGAGCGAAGCGCAAGAACGCCATCGGGAAACAGCTGTGCGCCCTCTTCGCCGAAGAATATCGCAAGCTTCTGTGCCTTGATTCCCTCGGGCACGACGCCCATCACGAAAAGGATCGGAAGAACCGCAGCAACAAGCAGGAAGGCAAGGCTCTTCGGCACAACAAGACCGCCCATGCGGCGATGGGCATACGCAAGTGCGCAGACCATCACAACTACAGCGGCGACTGCATGGGCAAGTATCACAATGTCGGAAGCGAAAAGGTAGAGACCTATTGCAGAACCGCCGACCGCAATGGCTAAAAGCGGCATCGCTCGGTTCCACTTGCGCTCGAACGCACCGGCTATGGCGACCATCGAACCCATGAAGCAAAGCCCGAACGCAGTTCCGGGATATGTCGCGTCAACAGTCGAACATGCCGCATAGCGCAAGGCAACGGGATTTTCAAATACGCACGCAAGCCCTGCAACAACGGCAGCTATACCTGCGAGGAGTGCAGCAACAAAGAGAAAGCACACACGCGCGGACTTTCCTAGCGCATGCCGCCCCGCCTGCATAAGAACAGCCACGCCCACTACTGAGGCAAACGGTAGATAGCCGCTGCCGTCTACACATCCAGGAAGGAATGGGAATGTCGCGCCGGAGAGACTCCAGACGGCCTTTTCGGCATCATATGACATTCCGATGCCGTCATTGAGCCATCTGATGCCCGCAACAAGGACGAGCACAAGCGAGAACCAGAATAGAGGATCGCGGGCGATGGAAGACGCAACGCGAAAGCGGGCATCATGCAACGTCTCGTCCATGCGGCGCGAGGGCTCGAGAACAGTCCAGGCCAACGCAAGGAGCGAAAGCCAAATGACCGTCCTCGCCGTCCATAAGTCGTCGCAAAACGGGAAAAGGAACAGCGGCGCAACCGCCAGCAAGGCAAGGTGCGCCGCCAGGCCGTACTTGGATATGGCCTTCTGCACTTCAGTACGTCAGGCGCATACCGACCGTGCCGCGGAAGCGGTCGTAATCGTAGTTGTGCCCGCGAACATTGCCGCCGTCGCACATGTCGGTCTGATACTCGATCCTGCCATAGATCTGGAGGAAGCGGTTGAGCGTGTAGTTCAGGCCGAGACGGGCGGTAATGATATCGTCGTCGTAGTCGTAGCCGCGCGTGTAGGAGTACTCGTGCGTCTCACGACGATAGTTGAGATCGAGCGTAGCGTTGAGCTTGCCGCGGATCATCGAATGGGCAACACCCCAGCTGATGGAGTCGACGCGGATGGCGCTGCACATCTCGCGCTCGGAGGGCTGATAGTAGCTCGCGGCGAGGAGCATCATGTTCCACGTATCCGTGATCTTCCATTTGCCCGAGAGCTGATAGGTCCAACCGTCGATATCGTCGGCATCGCCATTAGCATACTCGAAACGGCTCCAGCCGGTCAAGATGCGATACTCGATCTTCTCGGTCGCACGCGTTCCAAAGCCGGCCATGACAGTCCAGCCGCGGGACTCGTCGGAGTAGCGCACATTGTTAGGAGTGTTGTCCTGCCAGTACCAGCCGTAGTTGGCGGCGAGGATGAAGTCAGTCCACTTCGAGGCGGCGTAGCCGATCTCACCGCCAGCAAGCGCGCGCTTCCAGCCATAGAGCGTTGCATACTCCTTGACGTTGTTTTCGTAGTCGAGCATGTAGTAGGAAGCGTCAAAGGCCGCATGGAGATGCTCGTTGATGCGACGCTCGATGACAGCAGCCGCCTGGAACGTCTTGCGGTCGCGGCCAATGCCCCTGCCGCTATGGTCGGACATGTCGTCGTCCTGGGCGATCTGGGTGAAGCTCTCAGAAAGGAGAACGCTCCAGCCCTTCTCGTTCGGGAGCGAGTCAGCCCACTTGAACGTGAGATTCTCGCCAAAGCTGGACTCGTTGAGCTGTTTACTGTAGCGGTTATAGGCGTGATACCTGTACCACGCGCGGCCGGCAATCTCCCAGTTGTCGCCCTTGTATTCGGCGCCGAGACCGGGATTGACGACCCATGTGGAGCCAGACTTCGCATGCTTTGCGGAATCGACGTTGGAGTCGTAGGTGTACGAAAGCGACACATACGGACGGAGCGTCATGCGCTCGCCGATCTTGAAGCCACTAGGCCTGTCGACAACGTCAGCAGACGCGGTCAGAACCGATGCAGACACGACCATCGCCGTGGCAAGAGCTGAAAACTTCATATTCATTGTTTTACCTCCTGTTCTCAAAACTATCTTTAGTAAACCTGACTATATTTAGGGATAGAGAATCGGCTCATAGGGCGTCACCGAAGGAGCAGGGGCAGGAATCTTGGCGCTGCCAGAAACAGTCGAGCCACGCTTGTTGGCAGGATTGTACTTGGCATTAGGATCCATCGTACGAGGAAGCCTGGAGAGCGAGGCATTCGACGAAAGAGGATCAACGCCGTCAGTGACATCCATGGCGTTCGGGTCTCCAAACGACGGGGAAACAAGCGCCGTAATCGAGGAAGAGCCGTCGGTCACGCTGCGCTCGCTCGCGAGATCCGAAAGGAGCGCATCAGCAGAAGACGAGAATGGCGAGACAATAACCACGTTGAGATCGGGCTGCTTGCCAGCATCGGCGGCGCCAAGCATCGGATCGTAGGTCTTCTCCTGACCCTCGCCAAGCGCCGGCGAAATCCACTCGTTCTGCGCAAGCGACCTCGTCTCCGCGTCATTCAGGGAGCCAACGAGCGTGTCGCGAAGATCGGCAGGCGAGCCATTCGATCCACGAATGAGCATCAAGACGGCGAACGTGTTGCGAACACCGGCATTGTCGGCCGTCGCATTGCGCTCCTGAACCGCCGCAAGGAGGTTCGTGGAGATTTCAACATACTGGTCATCGGTATAGGTCTTGGAAGGGTCTGCCTTGCGGTTGAACATGCCGGACGCCAAGCTCTCGTTGATAGCCGTGAGCGACTCCGGAGGGACCGTCGCGAACACCTCGGCAACCAGCGTAGTGAGATTGCCCTTCTGGGCGCCCTTGAGTGCCGCGGAGTTCACAGCGACGAACTTCGAGGTCTTCTCCTCGGGGGAGCCGGGCATCTTCGAAATTGCCGCATTGACATCGGCAAGGAACGACGCCTGGTCTGCCGCGGCCAGCTGCTTCATCACTGAAGTCATGGACGCAGGATCCGAAATTATGTCGCCAATCTTGCCGCGAGCGTCGGCTGACGACATCGTCTTGTCCTGGGCGAACAGCACGGACGCCATCGCCATCGTTGCTACCATCAGTAGTTTCTTCATTTGTTTACTCCCCTTGTTGTGGAAATCAATACCATGTCTCAGGCACCCAGACCACGTCGCCGGCACGGAGGACGATGTCCTTCTCGATCCTGCCCTTCTCGCCAATCTCGATTAGGTCTATGATGTAAGTCGACTTCTTGCCGTCCTTGTCGCAGCGGCTCACGCGAATCTTTGACTTGTTCGCGAACGGCCTCAGGCCGCCAGCGGCCTGCAGAACCTTCGTAACCGTAAGATCCATCGTAGAAGGCATGTTGACAGGGCCTGGCGAGGCAACCTCGCCAAGAACGGTGACAGTTCCCCACGGGCTTACGCCCCTGCCGTCGTACGGAGCAAAGGTAACCGTGATCTGTGGCTGCTTGTAGTATTCGGAATAGAGCTTAACGAGCTTCTGCTTTAGGGCGTCAAGCGTCAATCCGTCGCAAGCGACGGGAGACTGCAGGAGGTGCGGAAGCGTTATATCGCCGTTCTGGTCGACAAGAACCTGCATATTGACGGGCGGGGTCGCACCAGAACCAACAACAACAACAAGGGCTATGCCAGGCCGCACGCGAGGCTCAAAATAAACGGGACCGACCTCCGACCCCTGCTGGTCGTCGGACGAAAATATCTTGGCTATGGTCTCGCATCCGCCTGCGCACATAAGTACACAGACGAAACACGCCAAGATGGCGATTCGTTTGCACAGTTCAACCATTTGGTGCGTATTATACCGCAAAATGGTCTCCTGTGTCAATGGCGATTCTGCGCTTTTCTTCCCCCAAATGGTGGAAGACGATTCTATGCGCCGTCGAAGGAATTAGCGATCCAGCCCTCTCGGGCCACTCGATTGCGAAAATGGCACCCCTTGCAAGGTAGTCCTCCCAACCGATTGCCTCCACATCCTCTTCGCCATGAAGCCGATAAAGGTCCATATGGACAAACAATACATCGGGCGACTGGTGCTCCTGCACAATGCAGAAAGTAGGCGAGGTAACGCGCCCTGGCACCCCAAGTGCGGCAGCTAGCCCCTGCGTGAAAGTCGTCTTTCCGGCGCCAAGATCGCCTTCAAGGCATACGACGTCGCCCGGTTTTAGCTCCTTTGCGAGCTCCTTCGCAAGCGTCCATGTCTCTTCGACCGAACCGACCTGAAATTCACCGTTAAGCATGAGAGGTAAGTTGAAAAGTTGAAAGGTTGAAAAGTTGGAGAGTTGAGACTAGTCAAGGATACCCTCGGTCTTCAGCTCCTTGAAGCACTCCTTCATGTAGCGCGAAGAGAAGGCGCAGGCGTGCGGCATGCGAATAAGGTTCCACGGCACGCTTTTCGCAGCGGCAAGCCCCTTGCCGCGCGGGCCGATCCTGGGGTTGAGAGCCGTCGGTTCGTGCTTGAATACGTCAAGGTAGGCGCCAGCAAGCCGTCCTTCCTTGATTGCCGCGAGGAGCGCATCCTCGTCCACGGCGTTCCCGCGACCGACATTGACGACCACGCACTTCTTCGGCAGTCGGCGAATGAGCCGCACGTCGAGAAAATCATCCGTTTTCGTATCCGATGGCAACGCAATTATAAACCAATCGGCGCGGCGAAGAAGCGAACTGGGGATTTTTTCAGTTGTTGAACGTCTCTCATGAAAGTTTTTCAAAGTGAAGATTCCGTGCCGAGTGATTCCAAAGCACTCGACGCCAAACGGCTCAAGGCGCGCGGCAATTGCGCGACCAATGCGCCCAAAGCCCGCGATCACGGCCGTCGTGCCCTCCAAGTCGCCGCAGTGCTCGGAAAGCACCTTGCGCGGCCACATAGGGCCTTTCCAGAAGAACCCGCGCGTCCAAGCAAGAAGGAATCCGAGTACCGTCTCGGAGATGATAGGACCGTGGAACGAGCCGAAATGAACCTTGATACTCTTTGGCGCATCGCGCCATGCGACAAGCTCACGCCCCGCCGCTGGCGTCGCAAGGACCTTGAGACTCGTCGCGCGCGCGAACCACTCCTTCTTGAAGTGCCAGACAACTGCATGCGTCGCGGACGGGAGCGCCTTAAGGAACGCCCGCTCGCTTTTGGCGCGCACGACGCGACTCCCCTTGGGAACGAGAGACCTGAAAAGCTTCAGGTCCCCGTCATTCGCCCGAAAGCACTTCTCGGGCCACTCAAGCCAAATTAAGTACGTGTTCACTCGTCAAGCTTGCCCTTGTAGGCGACGCGGCGAACCTTACCGATCGAAGTGCGCTCAAGGGGCTCTTTCCAGACAACGACCTTGCGAACGCGCTTGTAGTCGGCAAGCTCGGCGCTCCGCTCCTGCGCATGCTTGACCGCGGCCTTCTCGACCTCAGCCCAGTCAGGCAGCGCGCCGCCATTCTGTTCCTTGAACCATTCCTCATTAGGATAGACAATTGCGCCAACCTTCTCGCCGGGATCGCCGCCCATCGTGTAGCCAACGACGACGACATCCTGAATCGCGGGATCCTTGCCGATGACGTTCTCCACTTCCTCGGGGTAGATGTTCTTGCCCTCGCGGTTGACGATAAGCGCCTTCTTCCTGCCGCGGATCGTGATGAGCCCGTCCTCGTCTATGGACGCGAGGTCGCCAGTCGCGAACCACTCGCCATCGAATGCCTCCTGCGTCGCCTTTTCATTGTGGAAGTAGCCCTTCATGACGATCGGGCCCTTTACCTGGAGCTCGCCGACGCCGGCCTCGTTCATGTCCGCGAGCCTGACCTCAACGCCGGCGCAGGGCTTGCCTATCGTGCCGACCTTGCAGCAGTCGGAGCTCGTGACCGAGACGACGGGCGCGCACTCGGTCAGCCCGTAGCCCTCGACGAAGTTGACGTGGAGCTTCCTGAAGCATTCGAGGACGTGCTTGGGGCACGGCGCACCGCCGGTGATCATGTAACGAAGCCGGCCGCCGAGCTTCTGGAGGACCATGTGCATGACGGGGCCCCTGATACCTATCGCAAGAAGCGTGCGCGCGATCTTCGAGGAATCAAGACCCTCCTGTATCTTGTCGTAGAGCTTCTCGCAAAGGAGCGGCACGGCGCAGAGGACAGAGGGCTTGAGAAGCTTCATGTCGCGCGCGACCGTCCTGAGAGACTCGACGAACTGCATCTCGCACCCGACGAAAAGCGGCCCGAGGAAGTTCGCCGTGAAACTGAACGCGTGGAAGAGAGGAAGGACGGTGAAGAAGCTGTCGTTCTCGCCGACGTCCGCGTGAAAGGTCTTGAACGCCCCGTCGATGTCGCTTATGAAGTTCCTGTGCGTGAGCATTGCGCCCTTGGGCTTGCCCGTCGTGCCGGAAGTGTAGATGATCGAGGCGACGTCTTCCTCGCGGGCCACATGCGCGTCGTACCACGCGCCGCCGCCCGAAATGCGGAGCTTGTCGAACCCAACGACCTTGACCTTGCCGATGTTCTGCCCCTCGTTGATGACACCGTCGACGCAGACGATGCCCCTGAGCTTCGGCAGCTTCGACGCGAGACCCATCATCATCTTGAGGTGGTGGACGTCGGTCGTCACGACGACGGCCTCGGAATCGGCCAGGATGTACTCGACCTCGGCGTCGTGGAGCTT
>CACWJS010000055.1 GCA_902761275.1 uncultured bacterium
AACCATAATTGACAAACTACCTCGTGAAGCGAACAACAAAGCCGCCGCCGGGGGCCATGTGGAAGGAAAGCTCCTCACCCGTCTTGACAGTCTTCGTCTCGTGGATGTACTTCGTCGGGTTCTCGTCGGCATCGCCCGCGTCGCGGAAGATCTCGGCCTTCCATTCGCCGCCGCCAAGGAAGTCGGTCTTGAACGCGAAGTCGCGCGCTTCCCTGTTGCTGATTGCAGCCGCGTACCACGAGCCGTCTTTGGCCTTCCTTGCAGCCGCAGCGAAAGACTCGGGGCAGCCGCCCAAGCCAATGGTATCGTCCCAGACAACTGGCGTCTTCGCCATGAACGCGAAGCACTCCATGTTCTTCTCATACTTCGTGGGCGAGTCGCTCAACATCTGGAGCGGTGCCTCGTAGAGTGCCATAAGCGCCATCTGGTGGCAGCGCGTGCCGACAGAACCAGGGTTCGTAGTGTTGCCCCTGTAGTCGCCTATCTTGTAGTTGTCCATCGCGGCAGGCGTGTAGTCCATGGGACCCGCCGTCATGCGAAGGAAGAAGCAGGCGACGTCATTGTAGCACATATCCTTGTCCTTCTTGCCCCACTTCAGCTGCTCAAGCCCGTGGATGCCCTCGAAGTTGAGGACGTTCGGATAAGTGCGCTGGGGACCGACGGGGCGATACGCGCCATGGTAGTCGACGAGCATCTTGTGCTTCGCGCAAGCAACCGCGAACTTCTCAAGGAAATTGGCAACCTCCGCGTCGCCACGGTCCATGAAGTCGACCTTGAAGCCCTTTGCGCCGAGCTTCGAGAAGTGCTCCGCGACCTTCTCCTCCTCGCCGTAGACCTGAGCCCACGCCATCCACAGGATGATGCCGACGCCCTTCTTGTTGGCGTAGTCGATGAGGTAGGGAACGTCGACCTTCGGGCTGTACTCCCAGATGTTGAGCTTCGCGCTCCAGCCCTCGTCGAAGATGACGTATTCGACGCCAGTCTTCGCGGCGAAGTCGATGAAGCGGACATAAGTCTCGGTCGTGCAGCCCTGGGGATCGCCCTTGTTGTCAAAGGCGTTCCACCAGTCCCACGCGACCTTGCCGGGCTTCACCCAGGAGAAGTCGGCGTCCTTCGCGGCAGGCGTCGCAAGCGCGTAGAAGATGTCGGCAGCACAAAGCTTCGACGGGCAGTCGGCGAGCGCAAAGGCACGCCAAGGGAACGCGCGCGGAGCTTCCGCCTTGGCAATGAATCCCTCCGTCTCCTTGACCCTCACCCAACGGCCGCCCTTCTTAAGCCCTGTTTCCTTGCCCCAGCCGCCGACATGCTCTGTCGTCTTGGGATACTTGGCGAAGAGCGACTTGAGCTTCGTGCCGCCCTCGGTCTGCTCGACGTCGCCAAAGTTCCAGATCGGATAGCTATGAAGGCCTGCATCGACGACTGCGACGGTCTTGCCATTGACCCCGGTCGAGTAGACAAACGGGAGGTAGATCGCCTTTTTGTCGTCGGTCGCGAGAGCAGACGCATCCGCAAACTCGGGAACCGTCTCCTCGCAGCCGAGCGAGCCGCGCCACGTGCGGTTGAACCAGCAGCGAACGCCCTTGGGAAGAGTTATGTCGGCCTTCTCGCAATCGACAATGCCTGGCTTCTTCGTCTCGAAGCGATAGGCGACGCCGTCGTTGCGCGCGGCGAGACGAACAGCCCAATCTCCAAAGTCGACAAAAGTTTCATTCCCCGCGAGATCGAGCTTGCCCTTCTTGTAGACCGACGTCGGAGCGAAACCGCTGAGCTTCGCAGATCGCACGGCGCACGGCTTCGTGACACCTTCCTTGACGCACTTGCCATTCATCTTAAGCCCGATCTCGGTCTTGGCGACTACAACAACGCCGTCGCGCATTACCTCGTAGGCGAGAGGGCTGGAATAGAGGCGTATCTCGTTCTTGCCGTCAGGCGAGACCGCTGAATTCATATCGGGATTGAACGCAGAACTGCCCAGGCATCCAGCCAGGGCCAAAGCCGCCGCAGACGCGGCAAGGGTAGACATCTTCATCAGGATTTTCCTTTCGTGGGTGCTATTATACCAAAAAAAAAGACGCCGTGGCTAAGCAACACGAATCCGTGCTGGAGTCTTCGGCCACCGCCGAGCGAACGGTGTCGCGCCTTTCGCGGCCTGCGGCCAGCCCAGCCTCAGACGTCAGTCGTCGCCATAGTGGCGGCGGTAGTACTGGTTGAACGCGTAGAACATGACGTTCACGCCGAGCTTGTACGCCTGGTCCGCCACCTCCGGCGACGCGCCAGAGTGGCCGTCCTTCCATGCGTCGTTGACGTCGCCTGGATGGTAGTACACCATCAGCCGCCCGTCGTCGTCGCGGATGCCCATCGCCCGGTAGCCGGCATGGTGCCAGAACGGAGGCGCACCGTCGGGGAACATGTACGGGCGCTGGTGGATGGGATCGTCGTTCGGCACGTCCCTGAGCGACTTCCCCGGGAAAACCTTGCGGAGCATGTTCCTAACCGCGCCGTCGAAGCTGCCGCCGCCGTTGTCGATGAAGAGCATGCCGCCCTCGCGCTGGCAGTATTCGCGCAGCGCCTTCGCCTCGGCGTCGGAGATGGAGATGCCCTTCATGCCGGTCATGAAGACGAACGGAGGCGCCTTCTTCTTCGGAAACAGCTTAAGACGCATGATCTCGCGCGACTCGGTGTCCTTGGCGATCTTCATGCCGGTCCACTCGTGGAACCTTATCAGGAGATTGTAGTCCGCGCCCTTCCCCATGTCCTGATCCCAGTCGCCGCCGCGGTACTGGAGACGGATGAACCTGATCGCGGAGTTCTCGACGCCTTCCGGCCAGCCGCCGGTGCCCTTGCCCTTCCCGCCCTTGTTGACGGCCTTCTGCTGGGCTACGTATGTGTCCCTCGTCTCCTGTTCAAGCTCCTGGAGCGTCACCACCTCGTCGATGTTCATGCGCTCGAGGATGTAGGGGCTCCACGGATTGACCGTGAGCTTCTTCGGCTTTTTCTTTTTCTGGACCTTCTTGACGACGACTTCCTGAAATACCTGTTCACCGCCGCCCTTCGGGAGCGAATACGGCTCCTCCCATCCCCACAGGAACACAAGATACGGCCCGAAGAGGAGAACAAAGAAGATCGTGAGCGCGTAGTAGATCGAAGAGCGCCAGCGGCGGTCTGCGCCGCCGGTCCTGATGGAATTGAGGATGCCCTCTCCCCATGCGGACGGGGACTTGAAGCCGTAACGGACGCGGATCGAGCGCTGGACAAGCGCGAGAAGGAGAAGCCCGGCCCACGGAAGCGTCATCAGCGACCAGAAGATGACGCCGACCCAGAGCCCGTTGCGCTCGTCCGTCGAAAACGCCTTGCTGTCCGCCGCGTTCAGCAACGGACCGCACTTCATGATCCAGACGAAGGTAAGGAACGACAGCGCCGCGTACGCGGCCATCGCCGCCTCCATCACGCGGAAGGCGAACCTGCGGCGGATGAACGCGAAGACCGATGCGACGACGCAGAGCGCGGCGCCAGCAAGGCAGGCCCAGTGCAGGCGGTCGCCGCCGGCGATATGCCCGGCGTTCTCGAGATAGCGGACGAACGCCTCGTCCCATTCGCGCTGCGCGACGTATCCGCCAGAGACGAGGTGCGCCGCCCAGAGAAGCACAAGAGCGAGACCCGTGAAGCCGACGGCGAACCTGAGCGCCGTCGGAATGCGCGACTGGAGACGCCAGAGCACGGAAAAGAGCCGCACCAGCCGACCCGCAAGCCAGCCATGGGCGCGTTCAACCGCACAGAGGAATGTCTCGAGAAGCTTCATCGGTTCCGTGGACGCGAAATCAGTCGAGCGTCAGGTCGTCGCCGTACTGGAACTCCTTCTTCGGCGGAAGCGGCTCCACCTCCGGAGGCGTCTTCTTCTCATTCTCCTCGGCTGCGGCCGCCTCCTCGACGGCAACCGTCTGCTTCGCCGGCTCAGCGGCGGGGGCGGCTTGGTCCGTCTGGCCTGGGGCGGCCTTCTTCGCCTCCGCCTCCGCGGCCTCGCTCTTCGCCTTCTCCGCGGTGGCCTCACGCCGGCGGGTCTCCTCGGCCTCCCGGCGCTCGCGCGTCTTCTCCGCGTTGATGTAGGAAGGCGAATGGAAGCCGTACCGCATCCAGTCCTGGAAGAGCGAAACGGACGTCGCTCCCATCAGGGCGGCATGGGCTATGACCGACATCACCAGCGCCTTCGCGAAGATGGAGCGGTCGATGTTTGCGATGAGCTCGTCAGGTTTCTTCATGGTGTCAGTTCTCCTTCTCGCCTGTCAGTATCAGCTTTGCGCCGCTCTCGCTGATCGCCTCGATGAGCGGCATGAAATCCCTGCGCTTGAGCGCCTTGTCTATCGCGACGTGCACCGCAAGGTCGCGGTTCTTCTCGGCAAGGGTCTTCAGAGCCTCGGTCACCTCGCGCGGCTGGACCTGCGCGCCCTCGTACCATATCCTGCCGTCCTTGTCCATCACGACCGACGACTTCGGCGGCTCCTGCTGCTCGAGGTCGGGAGAGGCGGGTTTTTCCAGCTCGACCTTGTTCGTCTTCATGAAGTTCGAGGCCAGCATGAAGAAGATGATGAGCAGAAACGCGATGTCGCCCATCGACGATAGCGGCAGCACGAGGCTCGGTTTCTTTCTTCTCCTGATCGCCATTTTCGTCACTCCGTCATTACGGCCACGACGCCGCCCGCGGCGGCGATCGCCGTCGCCACCTGGTAGTAGCGCTCGTACGTCACGTCGTCGGCCGTCTCCACGACGACCGAGCGCTTCTCGGCCGGCTGCTGCGGGAAGTTGCGCCCCCACAGCTCCTTGCGAAGCTCGTTCATCGTGACCTCCCGCTCCTTTTTCTCGCCTTCCGAGAACACGATGCGGTCGGCGGTGAGCCGCACCGTCGGCGTGTCGCTCTTCTGCTGCTGTTCCGGCGGCTTCGCGCTGGACGGCATGTCCATCGGACGGCCGAACGGCCGCACAAGGGAAGTCGTGAGGATGAAGAAGATTATCAGTAGGTTCGCGATGTCCGAAAAGGACGTCAGATCCGGGCTGATGTCACCCTCTATCTTCTTGCCGCTGCGCTTCATCTTTCCTAACGACTAACGACCAACGACTAACGACCAACGACCATCACGCGAACGACTCTATGAAGTCGGTGATCGCGCCTTCGAGCTGGAGGTTCCACTCCTCGACGCGTTTCTGGAACATGTTGTACGCGACGACGCCGGGTATCGCGATGATAAGGCCGGCGGCAGTCGTTATGAGGGCCTCCGAAATGCCGCCTGCAACCGCGCCCGGATCGAGACCCGCGGCCTCGGCCATGACGCTGAAGGAGTTGATCATGCCCGTCACCGTGCCGCACATGCCGATCAGCGGCGAGACGGACGCTATCAGCACCATGAGCCCGAGCCGCTTCTCGAGGCCGTTCAGCGACTTCGGCGCGTAGTCCTCCATCGCCTTGGTGACGCCGGCCTCGATCTCCTGCGCGCCCTTGCCGAGCTCCACAAGGCGCCTAAGGCGGTTGATGCCCGTGAGCATCACGGCCGCGACCGGCCCCTCGTTGTCCTCGCACGCCTTCGCGGCGCGGTCGAGGTCGTTCGCCTCCAGCGCCTCGCGCACCTCGCGCCGCGTCTTCACGGGGTCGCACTTCGCAGCCGCGCGGAACGCGCGCACGCGGTCTATGATCACGGCGACGAGCGTGATCGAGCAGACAAGCAGCGGAAGCATCATCCATCCGCCATCCATAAGGTATCCGGTCATTTAGTTCCTCCGTATTCTTTTGAAGCTTTTGCAGATTATACCATAATTCCGGCGGCGTCATTCGTCGTCGTCCGCGCCGAGGCGGTCGAGGAAGCTCTTCGCTGTCTTCGCGGACTTGCCGCCGGGATACTCCTCGATCACGCGCTGGAACTTCTGCCGCGCCCCCTGCCTGTTGCCGAGGCGGTACATGACGACGCCCCACTTGAGGAGCATCTCGTCCAGCCACGGCGCGTCAGGGTAGTCCTCGAACACCCGCTCGAGGATCTCCGTCGCGGCGGTGTAGTTCTTGATCGAAAGGTCGTAGTCGACGATGCGCTTGTAGGATTCGCCGGCGTAGGAGCTCGACGGATACATCTCGGCGCAGCGCTTGTAGGCCATGATCGCGGCCGAGAAGTCGGCCTTGCCAGGAGGAAGGCCGTCGTTGAGCCTCTCGCGCGCCTCGCCGATGCGGAACTGCGCCTCGGCCTTCAGCTGCGAGTTCGGCAGCGAGATTATCGCGTTGAGGACGTCGATCGCCGCATGTAGAGACTCCTTCGTCTTCGTCTGCATGTGCGCGTTCGCGATCTGCATGAACGCGCGGTCGGCGATGAGCGTGTCTGGATAGAGCTTTACGAGCGCGCGGCAAGTCGCGATCGCGCCCCTCAGGTCGCCGTTGACGAGAAGGAGGTTCCAGCGGGCCTCGTACGTCTCCTCGATGATGCTGCGCTCGAGGGTGTGGCGGCGCGAAAGCTCGAGGATGTCGGCGATGCGGCGAAGCCCCTCGTCGGCCTTCGACTTCGCGTTTTCCTGAAGGCCGACGTCCTTGAAGATCGTGCCCCACTTGCACAGGAGCTGCGCTTCGAGGAGGAGCTTCTTCGCCTGGACGTTCGCCTCGTTCGAGTGCGAGACGATCGACTGGGGTTCGGTCGAGCCGCCGACGAGCGCAACGGCGGAAACGCTGCGCATGACGGGCTTCGCGCCTTCAAGGTGCTTCATGTCCTCGTATTCCGCGACGACGCGGTCTTCCGGAAGGATGTATATCTCGCCGGCGGGCAGCTTCGCGGGCGGCTCGTTCGTGCCTTCCGGCATGAGACGCGCCACGAGGCGCCCCTTGAAGAGCCCCGAACGGCCATCGGTCTCGACGAGCGTCATCGTGGCTTCGGAGCGCGTGAGCCACGGCGCGTCGGGTGCGGGCGGAGGCGCCTCGGTCTCGCCCGGCGCGGGCTCGGGGCGTTCGCGGTACTGTGCCTTGACGACGATCGTCGCCTTGTCCGGCCCCGGCGTCACGTCGAGGTCGCAGTCGCGCAGATGGACGAACGTCGGCTGGTCGACGAACAGGCCGCGGATGCGCTGGCGTTCCGCGCCGTCGAGGAAGGACAGCACGGCGGACGACACCACCTCTGCGTCGGCATTGACCTGGGAGTCGGCATCGCCCTTCTCGTTGTTGGCGTCGACATAGACGACTTCAACGGCATCCGAGCCCTGGACGGTCAGCACGCCGTCGTCCGGCTTCGAGGCCTCCTCGCTCGTGCGCACCGAGGCGATGAAGTCGCCGTCACCGCGTCCGAATGCGACGAGCTCGGCCTTCTCCGAGTCGCCGGAGCGGCTCTTGAACCGGACAAAGCTCTTTTCGCCGAGCGAGGCGAGCACGGCGAGGTCCTTGTCCCGGACGTGCGCGAAGACGCGCTGCCCGGCCTCGACGAGAACCGTCTGGTTGCTGCTCGCCGACTCGGGCACGGCGGTTCCCACCATCTGGAAGGCCTCGGCCGCGCGGGCCCAGCGCCCGGCTTCGAAGTGTATCTGCCCGATCATGAAATAGGCGTCGTTCGCGAACGCACTCGTAGGGTAGTCGTGCGTGAGGCGTCGGAGAACCATGACTGACTCCCCGCTCTCGCCCTTCGCGAGGTGCAGCTGGCCCTGCAGCAGCATCGACTCGGCGCGGAGCTCGGAGCTCTCGGCCTTCTCTGCCTTCCTGAGCTCGGCAAGCGCCTTGTCGAAGACGCGCTTTTCGATGTAGCGGCGACCGAGCTCCAAGGACGCGCTGAAACGGGCCTGCGACGTCGGATACATGCGCTGCACGGCCTCGAGCATGCCGATCGCGCGCTCGTCCTCCTTCTGCTCGAAGAGATTCACCGCGCCCTTGACCATTCGCTGCGCCCTGGTCTCGGCCAGCTTCGCGGCCTCGGCGCCGGCCTTGGATTCCTTGGCGGCGTCTGCGGCGGCGTCTGCGGCCGCCAGGGGGTGGCAGAGCGCGGCGCACAGCGCCGCAACTGTCAGCATCAATGTTCTTTTCATCGTCTTGTCCTCCAGATACTTACCTTACTTCGTTCGTCATTGCGCCGCCAGTCGCCACTCCGAGACGCTCAAGCGCCTGATGGGCCTGGGACGATTCGCCCGACTTCTTCCATTCGGGATGCGACAGGAGACGGCGGTAGAGGGCTATCGCCTTGTCCTTCTCGCCGTCCTGTTCGCGGTACTGGGCCTGCCTTATGACGGCGCGCGGCGCCTCCTTCTCGAAGATGGAGGCGATCTCGTCAAGTACCGTATAGGCCTCCTTCTTCTTCCCGAGGCGGCGGTAGCAGTCGGCGAGCGCCCACAGCGTCCCAGGAGGATCGTCGATCTCCCGATACAGCTTGACGGCCTTCTCGACTTCGCCCGTGCGTTCGCGGCAGATGTCGGCGAGCGCCCATTTCGCGCGCTTGAGCGCGGCCGGGTCGGGCTTGCGGGCGATGTATTCCTCAAGATGCTGCGCGGCGCCCTTCCAGTTGCCGACGCGGCTTTCGATCGTGTAGCGGGCCCAGCCCTGCGTGAGAGCGCCCTTCATCAGGTCTGGAACGGTCCGCGCCATGTCGGCCTTTCCCCGCTCGAGGAGAATGCCTATCGCCTCGTTCGCGCGCGCGTTGACCGCGCCATCGTTCTTCTCGGAGCGGAGATATCCCCTGACACCGTCGAGAGTCCTCGCCGTCTGCTCGTCCGTCCCGAGGTAGAGATTGGTGCGCAGCGCGGCGAAAAGGTAGTCCGTTCCGTGGCCCGCCTTCTCGTAAGTCTCGCGGCAGCCGTCGAACCAGCGCAGAAACCACTTCCTCGCCTCCGCCGTCTTCTGGCCGCGCTCCTTCTCGTTCGGATACCTTTCGGCGCAGCGCTCCCTGTAGCCCCACTGCCCGTGGACGATGCTGCGGAAGGCGCAGTCGAGCGCCCAGCGGCAGCGCTCGTAGCGCCCCTTGACGTCGTTCTCCTTCACGCCGGCGAACACCATCTCGTCGAAGCGGTCGAAGTCGCACGTGACGAGGCTGATGACGACGAGAAGGTCGTGCGTGGCGTTCCACAGGTCGCGGTTGTTCGCGGCGTATCGGTCGTCGAGGATGCGCAGCCAGTCTTCCATCGCCTCGTCGTACCGGCGCGCGCCCCAGAAGTTCCACGCCTGCGTATTGAGCGCGTTCGCCATGAGGACATGCCCCTCGTTCGACTTGTCGGCCACGAATTCGTCTATCGCGCGGCTGCCCTTCTTCTTCTCCCCGAGCGCGAGGTGGCAGGCGGCGATGCGGTACTTGGCCGGGATCACGATCCACCCAACGTCGGGGTGCAGTTCGACGAGCTCGCCGTAGAGCTTGAGCGCCTCGTTGGTGTCGTGCGCGCGCTCGCGGGCATAGGCCTGCATGAAGAGCGAGTACGAGATCAGCGTCTCGTCGAAGTTCTCCGCCTCCGCCTGTATCTGCACCTTGCGCCATTCCGCGGCGGCGGCGCGGTAGCGCGGAACGAGGTCCGTGACGCGCATTCCCTGCCGCTCCGCGTTGTACGCCTGCGCGAATATCTTGGCGGCGCGGTCGACGCCCGCGCGGCTTGAGAAGTCGAGCTCCCTGTAGACTTCCGCCGGCATCTCCCAGCTCCATCCGTTCGCCGCCGCCGCGCCCGCGGGCGCGAGCGCCAGCAGGAGGAGGGCTGCAAAAATCCTCGTTGTCGCGTTCATCGTCGTCTGCCCTCCAATGAAAGTCAGGTGTCCATGTCCCTGAAGGCGTCGGACTCCTGCAGCAGCAGTCCGCGCGCGCGGCGCGCCCACTCGGTTTCCGGGTATTCCAGCACGCAGCGCTTGAGAGTGCGGTAGGCACCCTTGGCGTTGCCGGCGCGGAGCTGCACGTCGCCAGACCAGTACATGGCCTGCGCGCGGAGCTCGGGCGTCGTGGTCTCGCGGTAGGCCTCGCCCAGGCGGTCGAACGCCTCGGCGGCCTTCTCGTACATCTCGCACGCGCCCTTGACCGTCCCCCTCAGGGCGACGTTCTTCTCCTCGGCTTCGGCCTCGGCCTTCTTCTGGATCTCCTCCGCCTGCTTCACATAGCAGCTGCCGCACATGAAGAGGGCCCGCGCGGCCTTCTCGTGCTGCGGGAAGCGGCGCTGGAAGTTCTCGTATATCCGGGCAGAAACGTCATAGCGCCTCTCGCGGGTGTAGTAGTGCGTCGCGAGGCGTATCGTCGCGTCGCCGACAAGCTCGCTCTCGGGATAGAGGTACGTCATCTTCACGTACTCCTCGGCCGCACGGCGGTAGTCCTCGAGCATCTCGAGGCACAGCGCCTTGTGGTACTGTGCCCGCGCGGCGTATTCGCCCTCGGGCCAGACCGCGACGATCGTCGAGAAGCGCGAGAGAGCGTCGGTGAAGAGCTGCCGCGCCCGCTCCGTGTCCTTCGCGTCGCGCGCCTCGGTCGCGAGCTCCTGGAAGAGGTTCGCCAGAAGGAACTCGCCCTGCACCACGTGCGACGAGTCGGGATAGTTCTTCAGGGCCTCCTCGAGTATGAAGCGGCCCTTCGCGATCGCGTCGGCGCTCTTCTCGGGCTGCTTGAGCTTGCGGTGCTCCTTGGCCTGCTCGAACAGGCACTCCGCGAGGCGGAACTGCACGAGCACCGCCTGGTCGCTGTCGCGGAAGCGCTTCGAGAAGAGGCGCACCGTGCCGTCGCTTCCCCGGTGCACAAGGCCCGTCGTGCAGAGCGTGCGCGGCTCCGATCCCGGCAGCACGCGCTCATCGCAGTAGGAGAAGACGAGCCGGTCGCCGAAATCCGCCGCAAAGCGGTCTTCCGCGACGAGTTCGTCGACGCTCGCGACAGCGCCCGTGACGGAACCGGGTATCTCCTCCGACTTCGGGAAGAGTATCGGGCGCAGCGTGCCGTTGAAGACGCCGGAATGCGGGATCGTCTCGGTCAGCACCACCTTGCGCCCGCGGCCGGTGACAAGGCTCTTCACGTCGACCGTGATCCTGTCGGCGTCGTCCGTGGCGTCTCTGTCGGCGTCGTTGACCTGCACGAAGAACCGCTCGCCCGCATGCACGGCGTCGCGCTCTGCGGACCACGTGGAGTCGAGCAGCGCAAGCGAGCCGTTCGAGACGAACGAGACGGTGCGCTCCGCGAGGACTTCATCGCCGTCCTTCACCCTGAGGCGCACGATGTCGCTGCCGTTCACGGCGAGGACGGCCGGCTCGCGGTCGCTCTGGCCGCCGGCGGAATTCAGCGCCTTGAGGACGCTCTCGTCGGCGTTGTCGATAGAGCCGATGGCGAGGTAGACGACGCCGTTGAAGCTTCCTGCGCGGCGGGCCTCGCGCGCCGTCTCGTCGCCGGCCTTCAGCTTCACGCCGCCGAAGTCGCCGCCGAGCCTGAGCGCGGCGTGCGCGGCCACGGGCTTCCCTCCCTCGGCTTCGGCGCGTTCGAGCTCCCGCTCCGTCACGGCCTCGAGCGTAAGGCGCGAGGCCGCATGGCGCGCGCGCGACACGTCGTTAACGCGCACGAGCAGCGGGGCGGAGATGTTGACGGGGATCGCGTTTGTGTCGTCCGACGCCTTGCGCGTCATCGGCACGGCGTAGACAGCGTCGCGGAAGACCTTCTCCACGTTCTCGTTTCCGGCGCGCTTTCTGATCGACATCAGCTTTAGCTTCGCGTCGTCAGACGTGTCTACGACGCGCACCTTGCGCGTATGGAAGAGCGTAAGGCGCGGAACCGCCTGCTTCGTGGCGTGGACGCTCGCCCTGCGTTCGCAGGGGACGCCGGGAAGCGTGTTCTCGCGGTCATCGTAGCTCACGGTGACGGCGTCGTCCTCCGCCGCACGGATCGTGAGCTTCGACGAGACCCTTCCCGCGGCGTTCGTCGGGAGCGCCGCGTCTGCACGCACCGTGGAAAGAAGCCCGAAGAAGCGCCCGGTGTGGATGCCGTCCTCAGGCTTCCATCCACTGACATCGGGCTTCTGCTCGACGAGGCGGAGCTTCTGCTCGCCGCCGAGCTTCGACTTGACCGTCACGTCAACGGAATCGGCCCCGTCGGTCACGTCGAGATCCGAATCGCTCACGATCACCACCATCGAGTCGCCGGGGATGAAGCGGTACGCCTCGTGGTAGGCGAGCTGCGGCACGCCGTTGACGGGCGGAGCCGCCTGCTCGAAGTTGAGGCTGATCCTGCCGTCCGTGAAACGCGAGCCGAGGCTGCGCTCGAGAACCCGCTTCGAGCCGGAGGCCGTCACCTCGTCGGAGTACTGGACGATGATCTGGTCGCCTGGCGCGACCTCGAGCGTCTCGTTCGACTGCGCGTCCGAGAAGTCGCTCTCGACGGGGACTATCTGCCTCCCGTCGACATCGACGGCCGTCACCTCCGAAACGGCGACGTCCGGGCTTCTGCGGCCGGTGAATGTCCAGCGAAGCGTCCTCAGGCGCACAGGTTTCGAGAAAACCGCCTCGAAGCCGTCGGCAGTGCGCGTGATGACCGCCTTGTCCGCAACCATGTCCCAGACCTCTTTGTGCTTTTCGGCGTCGAACCAGTCCATCGGCAGATCGCGCGGCTCCTCGTCGATCGGCTCCCAGAGCAGCTTGAACGCATCGTTCTTCTGCGAGCTCGCCGTGGCGAAGACCTCGAGGAAATGGGCGCCGGGGGCGACATCGGCGACAATCGCGGCGTTCTGCAGGTCCGGCCCCTTTCCGGTGAAGACTGTCTTGCCGTCGAGCGCAACGGCCACGAAGAGATTGCGCAGGGCGTCGGTCGCCTCGGAAACCGGGACAAGGCGGAACCGGAGATAGTCGTACCCGCTCGGCTGGAGGAACGCGCCGCTGTAGCGGGCCACGTTCGAACGGTCGTTCCATGCCGGGACATAGACGATGTTCGTCACGGCCGTCGCCTTCGGCGCGTCGGCGCGCGACATGTACTCGCGTATCGCCGCCTCGCCGCGGAAACCGCCTGCATTTGCCGTCTGGTACCTAAGGCCGACCTTCGTCTTGGGATCGACAGCCGGCAGCGTCGCGACGGGGATACTCTCTCCGCCGAGCTCGCCGTCGAGCGAGAGGGCCGTTATCTCCTCGGGCGCGACGACGCGCACCGTGGCGGCGGACACGACGTGCGAGCCCATCGTGTCGACCGCGAACCACTTGATCGCCTGCCCGTCGGAGAGCGAACGCCAGAGCCCGTCGCGCGTCGAGTTGATGACGTCGCCGGGGTTGAAGCCCGCGGCCGTGTCGCTCGCGAAGGCGCGCGGCTGCGGAAGCGTCGTAGGCACGACGCCGCGGAAGACGCCCGAGTAGGGCCTGACCTCCGTAAGGACGACATCGTCGAGACGGTCGCCGGAAGTGGTGCGCACAGACACCGACACAGTGTCGGAATCGCCGCCGAGCGAACGGTCCTTGTCGGAGACGGCTATGTAGAGGGGATTGCCGGGCCTGAGGATCGCCGCTATCGCGTTCGCCCCAGAGGTCTGCCCCTCGCCTACCATCGCCTCGATCTGCGCCTCGGCATCGCTCTCCTCGGTGCGGGGCGCACCCGCGCCGATCGCGAGCCGCGCGTCGTCGACGACGCGGAGCCTCTTCGGCTCGTTGAGCGGCAGTCCCCGCGCCTTCAGGAACTCGGGATCTATCGCGTACGAGGCGGTGTCTCCGCCGCAGACCTCGAGCACCGTGTTCGACGGCGCGGCCTTGCCGAGCCGGACGTCGACGAGCCCCTTGAAGATGTTGGGGTCGCGGGCGGAGGGATAGAGGTATATGCGCTCGAGGTCTCCGCCGCGGTCGGTAGTCACGACTACCGGAATCGAGCTTCCGCCGCCTGCGACCGAAAGGTTGCGGTCCTGGACAGTGATGGAAAGCTGCTGCCCAGGGCATATCGCCGTGCGGTCGGCGAGCTTGCCGATCCAGACGTCCGTCTCGTCGACCTCGCTGTTCGTGGCGAGCTTCCACCTGCCCTGGAGGAACCGTGCGTCGGTGTGCGTCAGGTTGATCGCGAACACCTCCTTGAGCTGTTTGATGCACTCGTCGTAGTCCTTGCGATCGAAGGCGATGCGGGCGAGGAAGTAGTGCGCCTCGGCCTGGATCTCGGGGTCGGGCTGGCTGAGCCAGTATTCGAGCGTCTGCTCGGCCTGCGAACCCGCGCCGGACTCGATCTGGAGGTCGATCGCCCGGAACATGGCCTTGCGCCCGGACGGCGTCTTGTGGTATACGGGGTTGTCGCGTATCGACTGGTATTCGAGCTTCGCCGCCTCGAAGTTGCGCTGGTCGCGGAACGACTCGGCCCTGACGAGAAGCATCGCGGCGACGAGCTCGGGCGTCACCTTGGACTCGGCCGATATGATCGCCGTCGCGAGCTTACGGGCCTTCAGGAGAAGCTCGTCGTTCTTCCCCCGCTGCAGGCGCAGCTGATCGACGCCCCATGCCACGAAATCCGGCGGAAGATTGAGTATCTCGCGCTCGAACACGGGCACGTTCGCCTTGAAAAGCTTGAGCGCGCCCTCGGCGTTCTTGCGAGAAAGCTCGTCTGCCGCCACGTAGAGCGGATAGGCGGGGTCCTTCTCGCCGACTGGATAGACGCCGGGAAGCTTCGTCGCCGCCTCGGCGCGGCAGCGGGTCGCAAGCGTCACGACGTCGGCATGGACGTTGCCGGGGATCGCGTTCACGAGAAGGTAGAGCGGCTGCCAGGCCTCCGCCTTCCGCGTTTCGTTGATCAGGTTGATGAGGCCCTGCGGCCAGCTGTACTGCGCGTCGCGCCCGATCATGTCGGCGACCTTCACCATCTCGACCTCGTTCGTGGAGCGCAGTGCGCGCCTGTAGGCGTTCTGGTTGAACGTCGGCCGCACCCCGTTGTCGACATCGGTGCAGCGCATGCCGTGGCGCATCAGCCGCGAGAATTCGCAGCTCAGATCGCCGCTGAGCTTCTGGACCGCCTCGTCGCCCTTGCGGAAGTCGGCGTTGAAGTAGTTGCAGTAGCGATTCCACTCCGGAGTGACGCAGGTAAACCTGGCAAGCGGAGCCTTCGAGTCGGGAACGGCCTTCAGCGTCGGCAGAAGATGCTGCTCGAGCACGTCGCCAAACCAGTTGATGGTCGTGTCCTCCTTCTTCCCGGGATACGGCGCGGCGGACGGGTTCCAGGCAAGACGCGCAAGCAGAAAGACGCGTTCGCTCGGCTCGACCTTGCCGAGGGAGGCGAGATACTTCCTCAGATACGCGTCGCGACGGCCGGACTGCGCGGCAAAGGCGATGAAACGCGGCGCGAAGTCGGGGTTCCAGCCCTTCTCGCGGTCAAGAACGTCGCCCGCGACCTTGTCGAACGGAAACTGCGCCATCAGAGCGCCGTTCGTAGCGGCCCCTCCAAGCCAGCTGAGCATCTCGGCCGACTTGTCGACAGACCACTTGGGCATGTCGAAGCGCCTAAAGGCCGTCGAGACCACCTTGGCCTTCAGTGCGTCGGTGAAACGCGCCTTGTCGTGCGGAGTCGACTGGGGAATGCCGACATTCGCGCGCATAAGCGAGTAAAGCACGTCCACACGCATCTCCTCGAGGTTGGCTGATTTCGGCAGACTGCCGGTGTCGGCCGGGAACTGGTAACCGTCCCATATATTGGCGAAGCCAAGCACCTCCGCGCGGCGGTCGCGGACGGCAAAGTGCAGCTCCGGCTTCTCGCGAAGGTTGCCCTGGATGTCCCGCAGATAGTCCCAGTTGGCCTTCTTCTGCTTCCCGAAGCCCTTGAGAAGAACTTCCGCGAACTTCTCGCATGAACGCAGGTTGTCGCGGCAAAGGCCAAAGTACTTTTCCACCATGCGGTTGACGATGCCGTTCTCCTTGCGGCCGTCCTGCGGAAACGCGGTTCCGTAGTCGGCGAACGTCTCGGCCATAATTGCGTGCGCACGGTCGGGGCAGAGGTTGCCCGCCTGTCGCTGCATCGGGAAAAGCTCCTTTCTTGAACATCGCGAACCTGTCGCGGACGCTCTTGTTCGTTTTGATCGTGTTGAAGAACGCGTGCGCGCCGATACGGATGTAGACGCGTTTGAGGAACGCGATCTTCTCGGCGTCCTTGATCTTGCATGCGCTGACCGTCGAGAGGGTGTTCATGATGGCGTTCCCGTCCATGCCGGAGGCCGCGTTCCAGACGAGCTCAGACTCGACGTCCTCAAGCACCTGCTTCGTCTCGCCGCATTCGATCCACAGATCGCGCGTGCGGCGGCAGGCCTCCCATGCACGATCGGGGTTCTTCGCGATGAACGCCTTTATGCCGGCGACGCTCTTCGCCTTCGCCGCCTCCGCGCGCATGATCCCGCTGGGGCCGAAGAGCACGTCGTCGTCGAGTATCTCCGGACGCTCGACGCAGAGCTTCTGCCAATAGTTGACCTTGCCGTTGGAGAGAAGCCCCTTCTGCCACATCTCGCGGGTGCGCGCCATCATCTCGCGCTTGTTGACCTTGTCGGCTTCATAGCAGCCGACGGTCTTCATGAGGAGGTTGTAGTAGGCCGCGGCCTGCTCGTTCGTCTGGGACGGCTTGAAATACAGGCCTGAGAGCCTTATCTTGTTGCAGAGGAGCGAATTGGCCTGGTCGCCGCAGCCGGGTCTGAGGACGATCGGCTCGACCTCCTTGAAGAGCTTGGCGAGGCGACGGCAGTATTCAGCGTCGTGCTCGTTCCTCAAGTCGGCGTTGAACTGGCCGATCTGGCCGAATACGGCAGGCGGCAGCGCAACGCCGCACTTGATGCACCATTCAAGGATGAAATCCGCGGGGAAGTCGCCGCGGCGGTTCAGGATCATCCACTGGATAGACCAGTTTTCGCCGCCGCCGATGTCCTTGAGGGGGTATTTGAGAAGCATCTCCCGCACCTGCGCCGGTCCGATGCCCTGGATGTTGTTGAACAGCTGCCCCATGACGAACGAGAGCAGCGCGCGGCGCCTGTTGTTTTCCGGGAACTTCTCGAGCATCACCTCGGCGACCTTGAGTATCTCGGCGCCGCGCTTCGCTTCGCGCGCGCGGTCCATCAGCGTCCGCCCGGCCGAGTAGAGCTGGTCCGACGCGGGGACAGACTTCGCAAGACGCCCGAAATGCTCGGCCGCGCCGCCGTTGAGGCAGAGATACCAGGCCGCCTCCTCCACCGATGCGTTCCACGTCTTCTCCGTGCGCAGGTAGTGCGCGAGCCGGTCCCGGCGCAGCGTCTCGCGGCCCATCTGCCGCGCTATCTCCGCCGCCTGGAAGTAGCGTATCGGAGCAATGTCTCGACGTTCCTCGGAAAGCCGCTTGAACGCGGCCTCGGCGGCAAGGGGCCGACCAGACTTGATGGCCTCGACGAACTCCTTCTCCAGATCTGTGTCTGCAAAGGCAAAGGCCGCGGTTCCCGCAAATGCGACAAGAAGAATCTGTCTTTTCATATTGTGCATAGTTTACAAAATTCTATTTCGACTGACAAGTGTCCTAATAAGTCCATTTCACAAGATTATACATCTTTCGCGGACGGATGCCAACCCCTACCATGGTAGGGGTCGGCGGAAAGGAGCGCCGCGACCTCCATCTCCTAAAAGGGGGAATGCATGCAAGAGGACTTGTGTTCAAAGAAATCTAAACTGACCAAACCCTTCTCGGAGGGGAAAGTGATGCGGCGGCCGAAGGCTCATGGACCCTCGGCGAATACGCCGTATCCATTCGCTCGGACCTTCGCTCCACCGCATCACGAACTGCGGTGCGACAATTTAGGGGATGGTCGTCCGGTACTCGTCCTTGTAAAGCCCGATTTCGGCGAACGGTATCGGCTTGAAATTCGGCATCTCCTTCAAGAGCCTCGCGCCCGCAGCGAGCGAGTAGTCGCCGACGTCGAACGGCGTCTGCTCGTAGCCCTTCTCGCGCTTTGCGCGGAGCTTGTCCTCGTCGACCCAGCCCTGCTGCTCCCAGTAGTAGTCCGACACGTCGAACGAGGGTTTCGCAACGCGGACGAAGCCGAGATCCACCGGTTCCTGCGCCGTTCCGTCGAGGACTTTCACGTTCCTGTCGAGCGAACGGACGTAGTACGACTTCCCGGTATGCTTGTTGTCGGGGATCTTGGACGAATCGCCCGTCGCGAAATCGTTCGCGCCTGGCGCGAGCCCTTTCGTGCGCACATACATGTTGCCTTCCGCAGTGATGCGGCTGTCAGGGATGTCGCGGCCGAGGCAGACGAGGAACGATGTCGAATACCCCGGAATGTCGAGGTAGAGATTGTTCCTGTATTCGTTGTCGACTGGCCCTGTGATTATGTTCGTGCCGTCCTTGTTCATCCAGTCCGCAAGGCGCGGATGCGCCTTGGCGAAGGCCGTGCCTTCCGCGAGGCCGAAGTGTCTGCTCACATCATTCCAGAACTTCTCGCGATCCTTCCACGCGTCCCAGAAAAGTCCGCGGTTGTCGAGGCGGATACCGCCCCAGCAGCCGGTGAAGATGTTGTTTTCAACTGTGATGTCGCGGCCGCCGCTGATGAACACGCCGAAGTGTCCGACATTGCGCAGTATGTTGCCATAGACCGTGGTGCCGCAGCAGAAGTCGTCGAGATAGATTCCGCTCGAAAGACCGACGGACGTGCCGATGTCGTTGTAGCGGATGATCGTCCCGTACGACCAGACGCCGTTCGCGTACAGCGCGCCAGAGTCGTCGTGGTCGCGGCACACATCGTATATGCGGCAGTACTCGACAAGATTCTCTGGGCCGCGGATGTCCATCGCGTGGCCGATCGCTCCGTGCATTTCGCAGTGGCGCACGGCATTGCCGCAGCCGTTCACGATGACGGCGTCGGCATATCCTCCGCTCAGAATGCCGAACTCGCTGAAGAGGCAGTTCTCTACGACATTCCCGCCGCGTGTCATCGACTTCACCTCGCCGCCGGCAAGCGTCACGCCGTTGTCGAGAAGATTCTCGAAGTCGCACGACACGACCTTGTTGCGCAGACCGGAGACGCTCACGCCCTGGCGGACGCCGGAGAAGCGGCATCCCGCGACGACATTGCCGCTGCCGTTTTCAATGACGATGCAGTGCTCGCCGCACTTCGCCGTAAAGACGATTCCTTCAATCCGCACATCTGACGCGCCCTTCAGCGAAATGAACGGACTATCGAAGGTGCCGACGGCGCATGTGGAACCGTCCGTGAAGCCCGCGTCCGGATAAAGGACGAGCTTTTTTGTCTTCGCGTCGAACGCCCATTCGCCGGGCTCGTCGATCTCTTCGAGAAGATTGAAGAAGACGAACCGCGTATAGGTGTTGACGCTCTGCGGCGAAAGGCGGTTTACCTCGACGACATCCGCGCCGTTCGTAGACGCGAAGACGCCGGCCGAGCCGGCCTCGTATCCCCATCCCGAGAGACACCCGAACAGAAACGCCTCGGAATCGGCGAGATCCCACCCCTTCGCGCGCTCGACCTTGAAATACGGGTTCTGCACCTTGCGTGGTTTTTCGTATATCACCACCTCGCGTTCGACTGTGCCGCAGAGAGCCTCCTTAGTCAGCCACCAGCGCTCGCGTCCGTTCGGCCAGTGCGAAATCGGCTGGTACTCGCCGTCGACGGTAAGTATCGGAATCCGCTTCTGAATCCCGCCGTGGAAAAGCCGAGAAAGGCCGGCAAAGCGGTTCGTGTAGATGTCTTCCGGAATGTCGATCGCGAGACACTTGCCGCGCACCTCCTTCTGGATGCGGCGCTCGAGATCGGTCTCGGAGAAAAGCGAGCCGACCCACGACGAGGCGGCGGGCTTCATATCCGAACCTTTGAAAATCCATCCTCCGGCGACAGTCGCCTTGCCGGGGTTCTTCGAGCGGATGACGATGCCGCCGTCATCCTTGCCAAGCTTAATCGTCTTCATCACGCGATGCACGCCGTCGGCAAGCACAAGCTCGCAGCGCTCGCCCGGCTTGCGCCCCTCACGCAGTTTCGCAAGCGCCGCGCCGATGTCGTCGCCCGGCTTGACCACCACCTCGGCCGCGCATAGAGCGGTCGCGAAAAGCGCCGTTGCGGCGCAGACGCCAATGTTCTTAGTCATATCAACCTCCAATGCTTTTCATTAAACAGGATTTACAGGATTAGCAGAACTTTACGGTGTCGTGGCCGGTTCGAGCAGGATTGCACGGACGGTCTCGATTTCCTTCTCGGTTATGCCAAGGGACTTCAAGTACAAGACTATGCGCTCGTTCCAGGGCGTGTCGGCATCGCCGTACTTTCCAAAGCCCTCGTCGAAATGATGCTCGCCGCGCCAGTCGCCGGGATTGGCGTCTGGCATGTCGGGGTAGAAAGTCACCTCCCAGTCAGTCTCCGTCTCGTGGCGGCTCACGCCGAGGACGGCGTTGAGAACCCATGCAAGGGAGCCGGTGCGATCGGCGCCACCGCTGCAATGGAAGTATATCGGGTAGTTGGCCTTGTCGCAGAACACGCGGAAATTGTCAGCCATCGCCTTGCCGCCGTCCTTGTCGGTAAAGAGCCACTTGTAGCTCTGCGACGAACGGTGGATGTAATTGACGCCCTTCCCGAGCGGCGAGACGACGAGCCCACCTGTTTCGCCTGTCGTGCGCAAGTCGAGATCGGTCTTGATGCCAAGGACGTCCGTCATGTAGACGATGTCGTCGGGCATGAGGCGTATCTTGCCGGGGATGTCGCCGGTCTGGCTGTCGCCGTTGAGCGTGCAGCCGCGATAGACCATGCCCTGCCGAACCCTCCTGCCGCCGAGCCCCACGCGGCCGCCGAAGTCGCGAACGTTGAAGATCTTCGGCCCGTCAAGCTTGATCCACCGCGGCGCCATATCCTCGGTCCTGAACTCCGACACCGGCGTTTCGGCGATGTCCTTCGAGCGCTCGCAGCCATGGCTTGGGCAGCACTGCATGGAGCACCTGCGGCGACAGGAAATCTTCCAGTAATATCTCGCGCCGACTTCGAGGTTTGCGCCCTCGACCTCTATGCGATACTCGTGGACGGCCTTGGGGTCGAAAGCGTCGCCGTCGTTCGGCCCCGGGCTCGGGTCCTGCCACACGACAAACACGCGGGCATCGGAAAGGTCGCTCTTCTTGCCGATAAAGACCTTCCACGGGCCGTTCCACGACGGGCCCTTCTTGTTACCGGGATCGCGGAAGCGAAACACGAGCGGGCGTGACGAGCGGTGCAAGGTTCCGCAGTGCAGGTCTTTGTCGTCCTTGTTCGCCTTGAAGTAGGCAATGCGTTCCTCAAGCGAAGGAATCGAAAGCACAGTCTTCTGGACGTCGGGCAGGAGCGGAACGATTTCGCCGCCGACAGGCGAGACTGGCTCGAGCGGGCGTGCAGCGCCCTGCATAGGCGCGGCAAGAGCCGATGCCGCGACGAGCGCCGCGAACGTAAAAAACGCAGTCTTCAGAAAACCCATGTCATTCCACCTTCCCCACGTCCGCCGCCGGAGGCAAGACAGCCGCCGCGATCGCATCGCCGAGCGCCGCGGGCTCGACACCCTCGGCAGATACAAAGAACGGCACAGGCGACAGTGCGCGTTTCCCGCCCGGCTCCTTCCTCAGATCGTTGCCCATCGCATCCGTCGCAATCCAACCGGACGGAAGTTTCGTAGCGTCGAAGACGGGCCGGCCCATCTCAAGGCAGTCGTCGAAGATGACGGCGCTCGCGCGCGAGCCGTCCGAAAACACCCGGAGCTTCGCGCCTTTCGGCGCTTTGACCTCGCGGTGCGGCGTCATCGCGTCGATAAAGTATGCGGTAGTCGCCGTCGCGGCGCCCCAGCCTGTCAGCGAACGGTCGTAGTCGATCGTGTTGAGGAGTCCTCCGTTGCGGCAGCCGTCGGTGTTGAACATGCCGAAGATGAACACGCGGTCGATGCCGTCGAAGAAGGAGTCGCACCAGCCGCGCACGCCGAAGGCTGTGTGCGACTCGCATCCGTCGCGGTCGTAGCGCCACGAATAGAAGCTCGATCCGCCGAAGATGTTGCCTTCCGTGTTCCAGAGCTCCGAACCCGCGTGCTCCTTGAACTCCTTCTTGTACGACGCGACGATCTTCTCGACGCCGAACTCGCCCGTCCCAGGAATCCCCATGTAGTAGTAGTGCATCGAATTATAGTCGACCTTCTCCTCTATCGGGCGCTTCCTCGCGGCCGCGGCGTACTGCCCTGCGTTGTTGAACTCGTTGCAGTAGCCGAGCACCTTGGCGTCGGGATTTCCCTCGCGGATCCCCTTCGCGCCGGCGTGGAACACGTCCATGAACTGCCACTTTTCGCCCTTGAAAAACGTATCCCAGTAGGGCTCGTTCCACATCTCGAAGTGGTCGATACGGCCTTTGAAGTGGGCTGCGAGCTCCCGGCAGTATGTCCTGAACGCCTCGATGTCGCAGAGAACGACTTTGTAGCTGCGGGCCTTCTTGTCGACATCCCTGCGCCGCTTGTCGATGTCCGCAAGTATCTCGTCTTCGTCGGAATCGAGATTCATCTCGCCGGAATCGGGCAGCTTTATGGCGTTCTCTTTCGCCTCGGCGCGTTTCTTCGCGTTTTCGTCCTCGATCCATTTCTCGGTGTAGAACCACTTCGGCGGGTAGTCCGGCATGCCGAGGATGCTGAACCCGTACGAACGCAGCGCGTCGACCTCGGCGTCCGCCCAGCGGTATTCACCTCTCTTCGGATTGGCATAGCCCATCTTCGTGATCTGCGAACAATCGTGTATGCGTTCCCACGTGAGGCCGATCGCCCTCGCGTGCGCAAGTATCTGCGGAGATATGCGCGCATGGATGCCGAAACGTCCCTTCGCGCCGGTCGCGCGCGGCTTCGGGAGCCTCCCCATAATCGTTTCGAGTTTTTGCGCGTCGTTTGCGTCGTCCGGCACGAGCTCTACGCGCAGGATGCCGTTCAGCCCCGGATCGAAGTCTATCGACTTTTCTTCCCCGGCTACGAGGTCGAGATGCAGCTCGGCCCCTTTTTTGTCCGGGAATCCCGTCACCTTCAGCGTCGCTCCGACCGTGCGCCCCTTCCCCGTTCCGTCGACAGGCCACGCGCCGACAGTCAGCGGAAGGTTCTCGCCCCATTCGACGATGTGCGGATCGATGCCCGGCGTCCCCCATTCCGACGTCCCGAAAAACGCGGAATCGACGAGAACTCCCTTTGCGCCGCAGTGCGGCGTTATCGACAGGCGGACGGTCCGCACGCCCTTCGGCATCGGCTTTGTCGTCAGCGAGACGAGCTGCCAGCCGCTTCCGGGGACAAGGGGAACCGTTGTGCCCCTTATCTCGAACGACTTCTGGCTGGACTTTCCCCCTATCGTGACGCTCGCCCCCGGATCTTCGGACTTCGCCCACAGCGCAAAGGTGTACTTCCGTCCCTGGGCTACGGGAATCTCTATCGACTCGATGTTGCCGTGGCAGGAGAATTTTCCGTCTGGCTTCTTCCGTCCGGCGAAGCGCATGCTGTGAGTCCCGGTATGCCCCTCGTCCGCGCGGGAGAGCGAAGGCTCGCATAGGACTTCGTCCGGGTCGAAGTTCGACGGATCATAGCACCAGAATGGATCTGTCCCGCTCTCGAACGAGCCGCGCGGGATGAGGTTCCCTTCGACAACTGGTTGCGGCGGAGGAGGTTTCGGCGACGGGAAGGGATTTTCGAGATACTCCTCTACCTTCACGTCGTCTATCGCGAATATGCCGGCGGAGCCCTGCCCGATCATGATGCCGAACTGTCCCCTGTCCATGCTGCACGAACTCCTGCCGCCGAAAGAATACTCCTTCCACTCGTCTGTCAGCCGCACCCACGTACCCCCACACGGCGTCCGCCAGGAGCCCGCGATTTCGCGGACCGTCACGGTCACGCCGGAAGGGTGGTCGAAACCCCTCGCCTTGAATGTGATCTTGTACCAGTAGCCCTTCTTGAGGTTCCATCCGGGCGAGAACACCTGCAGTTCGCCGCCGGCGATGCTGCGCACGTCCATGAGAAACGCGCGGCCCTTGCCGTCCGCGCCGACCGTGCTGCCGTAGTTAACCTTGCGGTCGCCCCAGATGCCAGACCACCATCCGCGCGGATGGCCCTTCTTTCCCGGCACCATGTCGTCGAAGTTCCACGACCCCATCACCTTGGGCGGCGTCGCCTTGCGCTTTTCGTATTCCGCCTTGGCCTTCTCGCCGACGTCAAGCTCGATGTCGAGTTCGTCCAGCGACCCGATGTCGGCGGTCGGCGACGCCGCTGCGAGAACCGCCGCAAAAGCAAGACACGCCGTCATGACCACTCCTCCTTATGTATTTGTGCCGAGAAATCACTGCTTTGCCGGCGTCCACACCTTGAAGCCGGCTATTCCGCTCTTCGCGCCCTTCGGCAGTTTTATAGTCAGTTCGTGCCGTCCTTTCGAGCAACCCTGGACGAGCAACTTCTCCTCGCCCGCTTCCATCGGCTTCAGGCGGTCGGTGAACATAGGATGGACGGACCAGAACGTCTTTGCCCCCGGCGCTGGACGGTTGCCCTTCCAATGCGGCCAGAGAGCCCATGCGCGGACGGGTATCGAAAGTCGGCCGGACTTCGAGACAAACGGATCGGACGTAATGCCCTCGCCGTCCTCGCCAGTGACGGAACCTGTCACCTTGAAACGCGCCGGCACGAGCTGGCACGAGCGCGGTATCTCGCCAATCGCGTGGAAGACGTTTGTCGTCGGATCGCCGCCTCTCGGGGGCAGTATCTCAAGCGTCCAATCCTCCTCCACCGGCGCAGCAGGGCCGAGGGAGAAGTCCTGAAGGCCGGGGAACCACATGATGAGCGGCGTCGGGCGCGTAGCGGCCCAGAGCTCGGGCATACCCGCAAGGGGCTTGCCGTCGAGGAGAACCTCGGCGTCGAGCCCGGCGTCCGCCGTGCCGTCGGAAACTGCCACAACCCTGTTGCCGTCGAACGAGAACGTAAGAGTGCCGTCAGAGCCCGTCTTTACGCACTTCCCGTCGCCGACAGGGAAGAACCTCTCGCAGCCAGTCGCCGCCTCGTCGCCGCAGGAGCCGGGGATGCGAATCAACTCCTCCTCGATGTAGTCCTTGTACTGCATCTGCCCTGCGCCGTTGAGATGGATGCCGTCGGCGAGATAGAAGCCCTTCTTGAGCCCCTTCCCGACGAGATGGCGGCACCACTTGTCGTTGAGGTCGATGATGTGGCAGTGGTACTTCTCCGCCGCCTCGAGTATGCCGAGCGAGCGGGCGTCGCGCTTCTCAAGAAGCTCGGCGGGCTCCTTGTCGTAGCTTGCGAGATGGCTCGTCCAAAGGACGATCTCGGCGGCGGTGTTCTCGCGCGCCCACTTCACCATCTCCGTGTAAAGCCGGACGTCGCCGTAGTCGTGGAAGAAGAGAAGATCGGGATAGAAACCGCCGACGTCGCGCTTGAACTGGTCGCGAAGCTTGTCGGCCTCGAAGCCTCCAATCGCAAGGTTCTTCCAGGTGAATTCCGCAGTCGGATAGCGGGCCATCAGGTCGCGCATCAAAAGACGGCTCCAGAACTGCCAGACGATGGACTGCCCGTAGAAAAGGACGCGCACCTTCGCGGGCTTTTCGGCAGTCGACTCCTCGAGCTTTTTCAGCGTGCGCTGGATGTACTTGAGCGAAGGCGCGTTCGCGTTCCCCTTCATCGGCTCGCGCTTCGGGAATGTGGACTCGTCAAACTGCCAGATGACGTCCCGCTTCTTCGGGAGGAACCCCGGCTGCTCGGCGGCGAGCAATCTCTTTGCGTCCTCGGGAGACTTCCGCGAAAACGCCGTCTTGAGCTGTATGTCGTCGCCATCAACGCCATAGAAGCACTCGTGCGAATAGCCAACGGGAGCGCTGCCGACGAGTTCGCTGCAGTTGCCGGTCCATGTGCGGATCTCGCCGTCCGCGAAGAAGCTTGGGCGCGAATAAGGCGTAGACATCTCGGTCAAGAAATACCACTTGCCGTCCGGCGCGTCGACCTCGGCGCCGATTATGCCGTCCGTCGGGCTGTACATCCTCACCTTTGTTCCCTTGGGGAATCCATAGCCGAAGTCGATCTGCACGCGCAGCTCTATCGCTTTCGGGAAAATCCACTTGACGAGCGCCGAGTTCGCGCCTGCGCGGGTCTCGTACTTTACCCCGTCCTCCACCGGACAGTTCTCGAGAATGTATTTCGCGCTGCCGGAGATGTTCCCGTTGACGAGCACCTTGCCGTCAAAGAGCGACAGACCCACGAGCTGGCCGCCGCTATGCACTTCATTCAACTCGCCCGCGAACGACGCCGCGAGAACGGCGAACGACGCCAGAGCAACTGTCTTTTTTCCCATCGAAAGCTCCTTTCGTGTTCGGCAAAAGGCATGGACTGCCAAATGTCATCGGGAATATTATCATTCCGTCTTGCCCCATGTCAACAGCAAGCAGTCTGCTATCCGGCAAAACTTATATCATCTATCTGCCAACGGCGAAAAGACCCTGGCCTTGCCGGCCTCGCCGCTTGCGCCGCAGACGGAGGTATGATAACATATCCGCCATGAGAAGACAGCATGCGGCGATTCCACGAAACATTCTGGTGTCCTTCGACATTTCGTCAATAGCCGGGCGCGACCAGCTTTCCGGCGTTTTGCGCTATCTGCGCAGCAGACCGCAATGGACGCCGCGACTCGTCGCGAACCCGGTGGATTTCACACCCGCGCTTGTGAGAGGGGCACGATCGGCGCATGTCGACGGAATCATAGTCAACCACGCGGGGTCTCCGGAGGCGGAACACGCGCTTGCAGAATCTGACGTGCCTCTCGCAGTTGTCGGCATCCGAAGCCAAGTCCTCCTGTCGCGGAAGTCCGCCATCGCGTTTATCCGCAACGACAACATCGAGACGGGCCGCATCGCGGCGCGGTACTTCCGCTCGCTCGGCAACTTCAGATCGTTCGGCTACATACCGGCGGCGCATTCCGGCGAAGAATGGTCCACCGGCAGGGAATACGGCTTCCGTACGGAACTCAACCGCTATGGGCGCAGGCTTTCGGTCTTCCAGGGTGCGGCCGATGCGGGGGCGTCGCCGCTCGCGCTCGCAGAGTGGCTCGTCTCCCTCCAGAAGCCGGCCGCCGTGTTTGCGGCATGGGACTATCCGGCGATGCAGGCGCTTGAGGCGTGCCGTTCCGAAAGGCTCAAAGTGCCCCACGACGTAGCGGTTCTCGGAGTGGACAACGACAGTCTCGTCTGCGACGCGACGGTTCCGCCCCTTTCGAGCATACCGTTCGACTACGAACGGCAGGGGTACGAATCGGCGGCGGCGCTCGCCGTGCTTTTCGAAAAGCCCGCGGCACACCTGCAAAAGCCCCTGACCGTCATGTGCCGCCCGCTTCCAGTGTTCGTGCGCGAGTCCGCTACGGCTACATCCCCCGCGTCTGACCTGCTGAAGCGCGCGATGCGGTACATCGCGAAGAACGCCGCGAAGGGAATATCGATGCGCGACGTAGCGCGCGAACTCGGCGTGTCGCAGAGTCTGCTGTCGCTCCGCTTCCGCGAATTCTCCGGCGGGACGGTCATGGACGCCGTCATCGCCGCAAGGATCCAAAAGGCGAAGCATCTGCTCGCGACGACGAACAGATCGATCAAGGACATAACCGCGGCATCTGGCTTCCGAAACGCCAACTACATGAAGTCGGCCTTCAAGCGGATCATCGGCATGACAATGCGCGACTACCGCACCAAGATGCAGAAAACGACAAAACAGGTTTGACTCACAGCTACCGTGCGATTACGGTGCGGACGAAATCTGCCGCCGAAAGAACTGCTGCACAACCAATTCCACTTGCCTCCATTGCAGTTTCAACACAAATGTGCAAAGGGTCAGCGAACAATTTCATAATAGCAAGTCGCCTCGGTGGGGTCGCGGGCGGTGTTCGCCGCAAATGAAACCTTCCCGCCCTTCTGAACGGCCGGCACTTCGCCACGACGCGTACCGTCCGCATCGAGAGCATATACCTTGCATGGCTTCCCGTCAGCAAACGCGAGCGTCACTTCCGCCACGCTCCGACGCATGAGGTGCGGCAGCCGTCCCCACTTGAGCAGTACCTTCTTCGAATAAGCAGAAGACGCCCGGAACTTGCGATCGGCGAATCGTCGAGCGCACTCACCCATACTGCGGCAGGCGATTTTCCGTCGAGCTTCACCGTCAGCGGGCCGACCATACGCTCGCCACATTCCGCGAAGAAACCGGCTGTGCGCGGCGTGTCCACGCCGAAGAGTCGCCTCTCGCGGTCGATGATCACCTGCCCGTCGCCTGGAAGCGTGCCCTCGGCCAGGCGTTGGTAGTCGTCTGCCGTGCGCGAAAATATTTCAGGGAAAAGCCCTCCGGAGTCCGCATCCGCCGGAAGCGCGTCGGCGACGAGAGTGCCGATGCGGGCGTGCCAGCCGAACCACATGTCCGCGATATTCAAATGGGGACCGCGGCCGAAGTCGTGGCGGAGCGCCTTCTCCGGCAAGACGACCGAATGTCTCTTGGCGAGTGGCTTCATGTCCCCGCGCAGGTAGAGCATCGTGACGGCGCGCTCGGTCGCCCTCTGTAGCGGATCCCTGGCAACGTCGAAGTAGTGGATCGGCTGCGGCTTGAGAAGCCCCTCGGCATTGTGGCTCCAGGCGAAGCGCCAGATGCCGTCGTATTCCTGAAGCGCGGCCTGTGCGCCCAGCATCATGCCGCCGACGCCGCGGAACTGGCCGGGGCCCGAGTAGTTGAACTCTGTAAGCGTGAACGGACGGTCGAGGAGACGGTGCGCGGCAACCGCCTCGAAACCGGCGTTCGGGCCGCAGACGGGATTGGTGTTCGGGCACTTGCTGGGCAGCTGCCAGCTCTTTTCAAGGAATTGGGGGTGATCGACGTAGAAATGGTCATCCACATAATCGTAATGCGTGCGGACAAGCTGGTAGTGGATTGGGTTCTTCCAGCAGGAGAGATCGGTCAGCAGCACCTGCGACTTGATTTCATCGCGGACGAAAGCGGTCATTCGCCGGGCAAAGTCTGTTTCGACGTCGGCGAAGAAGAGCGAACAGGCGCAATTCTGCGGCGAGTTCTCCCAGCAGTTTTCCGGCACCTTGTCAGTGATTTTGGCATACGTCTCGGGCTCTTTCGCCTTGTGGTCGGCGAGCCACTTCTCCCACGCCGCCTTCGCCTCCGGCAGGTTCTTCATGAAGCCGTAGCCGCAGTTGCCCAGATTGCCCTCGTTGACAAGCGCAAGGAACGCGAAGGCCGGCTCGTCGGCCCAGCGGCGCCCTGTCTCCGGATTGACGTGCGTGAGGAGCTGACGCGCGAAGTCGAGATAGTTTTTGAAGGCGCCGTCGTGGAAAAGCACGAGTTCCTTGAAGTCTTTCATCGGAACACAGTCATCCCGGTCGATGCCGCAGGAACGCCAGGGGATGTTCCGCGAAATAAAAAGGTCCGTAGTCAGGTAGATGCCATGGCGGATGCACGCGTTCAGGAGGTTGTCGAGTTCGGCCATCTTCTCGGGGCGGATCGTCGTGCCGTCCTTCGGATCGCATAGATCGCGTTCATAATGGTGTATGCGCAGCGCATTGTAGCCAAGACGCGCGAGGCGCGTGCACAGATCCTCGGCATCGGCCGCACTCATGTAGTTGGCGGAGAAACAGAGGTTGACGCCATAGAAGCGCTGCTTGACGCCAGGTCTGCCGGCGAACTCGAAATGGTCGCCTTTGCGCACGACGCGGCCGTGCTTCCCGGCAGGCGCGTCGATCCAGCCGGCGGCGGAGAAGTCGAGAGCGGTGCCGGCCTTGACGTCCGTCGTATCCTTGACAGGCACCCACGTGTCGTCTGCCCGCACAATGTATTTCGTGTCGCGGAACAAGGCCGTGACACCGCGCATCGCCATCGAGATTGTCCGCTTTTCGCCGGCGCAAAGCTTTCCATCCCCGATCATCAGGCGAAGCAAGAAGACAGGATTGCTCCAATGACGGTCGTCCTGCACCATGCACCACGTCGGCTTGCCGAGCTTCATGCAAACCGGCGTGCAATCAGGGGCGGCGACCTCCAGCGTGTCGCAGGTTGCATCGCCCAGACGCGTAACGCCGTAGTTCTGCGGCAGCGCTACTCTCTTGTCGCCCAGGACGACATACCCCGCCGAGGTGTGGCCGGCGAACTGTTCGCAGGGAAGCGTCCACGACAGGCAAAAGCACTTGCCCTCGAAGTCCTTCGCCGCAGTGAAATCCCAGACGAATTGCGCTACAGTCTCGTCGTTCGTCGCATCGCGGCGAAAATCATACGTCACTTTTCCACGCACAACCGGCGCATCGTCCTTGCCGACAATCAGGAAGGTGCGCGTCCAAGGTCCGTCATCGCCGGCATTTTCGTCGTCCCATCCGCCAAAGACGCGGCAGGGCCACCAGCTTGCGTCAAACAGCTTTGGCTCAAAATGGCTGCCGCGACCGGACGCGAGGGAAAATCCTCCGCCATTCGAGACGACGATATCCTCTGCGATTGCACAGTTCATGCAAGACGCGAATACGATAAGGAATGCGAGAAAGCGTTGTTTCATATTGCGCGGCAAGTTGCGAGAACGAAAGCGCGGAAAGCGTGTCGATCAGGAAGACATGGTAATTGCCAATACAGGAAATGCTGAAGTTCCGCGGACCACTTGCCCTTGCGCATCAGGTCGGGGTACTGGCCGTTCCCGATTGTCACCTGACGAATATGATAAAGCCGCTTTCCGCCGGCTCCGGGACGAGCAGCGCGGGGCCGGCAATGAAGTTGGCGGAGCTGGCATTGGCGTTGCCATAGAAGACGCTGTTCACAGTGTCGTAAAGCCCGACCGCGCCAGTCGCCGTGTTCGAAACGGCAATGTAGTTGCGGACAAGCTCCCCGTTGTCCCATATCTTCATCCAGTCGAGGTCCATCGGCGTTGGATAAACTGCTTCATCGCCATGATGCTCCGCGAAAACATAGGCCGTGATGCTATCCTTGACAAAATCCGACTCCTCATCGTATGTGGCGGTGTAGCCGTCAAGCGTGAAGACGTTTTTGTCGAGCGAAAAGAGATGCCGCCCCGGGCCGTATGGCGCCCCTGCCGCGAGGTTTTTCCTGTCGCCCTTCCCATAGTCCGTTTCCCATGTATCCCTCGCGTTTGAGCCGTAGAGTCCGATGACCTGGAACTTGTTCTTGTGGTCTGAAGTGCTTTTGCCGAACGGCGCAAAGGCCTGCGAAACGTGCGGATGGGCCGTGAAGGAGAAGTCAACGCGCGTGTTGCGGTCTGGCACGAAGCCGGTGTCGATGTAAGGCATGACATTCGCCTGGACGAGCGACGAACGCAGGTATTCCAGCTCCACATAGCCGCTCGCCGGATTGACCACAACCTGGAAATTCGCCTCGGCCGTCTCGCCCGCGTATGTGCCTATGCCCGTGACGGACATTGTGGCCGTTCCCGCGTCGTTGGTCGTGACGGCGAAGGTGTAGTCCTGCCCCGCCTTCAGTTTTGCGCCGCCACACCTGACGACAGGGGAATAGACCGGCTCGCTCCTGCTGCCGCTTTTCTGCACCGAAACGACCGCCATTCCCTCCTGTTCGTCGGCCTTGGCGGGGCCCGCCGTGAAGGAGCCGCCCGAGCCGGCGTTCTCGAGGAATCGCCCGGCCACGGTGTCGTAAGCGCCGACGACGCCGTCGGAGTCGCGTCGTGCGGGAACCAGGTTCATCACCTCGGAGAACGAGCCGTTCAGCAATCTGGCGTAGTAGAACTTGCCGTCGTAGCCGCGGCTCGTCGGCACGGTGTCGCTGCGGTTGTAGTAGGAGCCGAAGAGCACAGGATTGCTCCCGAAGCTGCCCGTTGCCCGATCAACCTTCCAAAGAGACCCGTCGATATAGAGAACTCCGTTGGACAAATTTGAAGACATGCTTCTCCCCTTCCGCAAGGACGTAGGAAAGTTCGTAGTATGTGTTTTTGACATCGGCGAGAGCGTGGTAGCTCCTCGAAGGCGTGTAAACCCAGAAGGCCGTCTCCATGCCATCCCCCATCTTAGACCAAAAGATGCACGACTGCAAGTTTGCATCCGCATGCTTGTCGTAGGCGAAGGCGATTTCGAGCGTCGAATCGTGATCAATGGAAGCCCCGGTGTCGAGCCAGAATTTGAGCGGCGTCGTGGAGTTGTTGGCCGCGCCGTTGCCGGACATCGAGAAATACTGGAGCTCGGTGTAGCCGGAAGGCAGGGCCGCCTGCGCGGCGTATGCGCCGCACAGAATAGCGGCCGCGACCAGGAGTCTGCGGCAATTGCACCCCTTGGAAAACCTGTTGTTTCGCGATGTTACCATGGTACATTCCTTCATTGACGGAAGACTTTTGCCGAACAGTTTGTTGCAATTTTACCATATTACGCTTCCCTCCGTCAAATATCTGCCGCACGCAATCCTGCAACGATTATGTCATTTATCTGCTAATGGCGAAAAGAGTAGTGCGTCCGCGTCAATTGCGCGGCAATCGGTCACCGCACGGCGCGAAAAGTGAGTGTCTCACATCCAGCGGGCCTTGTAGAAGCGTGCGCCAGGGAAAGGTCCGACGACCCTGGAACCGTCTGCAACAAGGTCATGTCCGTACTGTGCAAAGTTATCTAAATCTCCTCCACGAGCTCCTCGACTATGGTGCGCTTTTCGGCGGAGAAGGAAATGCCGATCAGTGTGATGCGCTTCTTCGAGAGCGCATACTTGCCCGCGTAGTCCTTGCCCTTGATCTGCTCCATCGCCTCGGCGGCCGAGCGGTCGAGCTTGAACTCCACGATGTATATGTAGCCGGGGACATCGATCTCCATGTCGATGCGCCCGTCGTTCGTCTGAACCTCGCAACAGACTCCAACGCCTATCGCCTTCAGCACAACATACACAATCGTCTGCCACATCTGCTCGTTCTGCCGGTCGGTGAGGCTGTATGGTATATTGGCGAAAAACACCTTCAGGGCCTTCATGAACTTCGGCACGTCATGCTCGTAAAGAGCTTCCGCCGCCGCAATCTGCGCGGATTCCGCGCGCATCGGCTCCAATCCGGCATACGCCGGCGCGAGCTTAGTCACAAAGGAGTTCTGGACTTCAAAATTCGGGAAACCGAGGCTGTATTTGCGGATCCCCCCCATCTGCCGGAATCCCTTGATGGTGAGGTAGCCGGTCTGGTAGAGGAGCGTGACAATTTTCGGGTTGTCGGGCTCGTATGCGTTCAGCACGTCCTCGCCGATGTCGATGGTCGAGAAGTCGAGAGGATGCTCCTTCAAGATGTTTATCAGAAACGTAGGGACCGCCGTCGCCGACCAGTAGTCGTTGAACTTCCCTGCCTCAAAGCAGCATCCCAGTGACACCGGGTTGATGACGGGCTTGGCGTTTTCCTCGAACTTGTACCCATCGTACCACTCGACGATTTTCGCAAACGCCCCTTCGTCCGTCAACCCGTTGGTCTCGGCAAGCTCGTGGATACGCCCTGGGAAATACTGCAGAACCTCGTCGTGCGTGTAGCCGAAGAGCGTGGCGGCCTGAGGGAGCATCGTCCAGTCCTTCAGGTTGTTGAGATCGGAAAAGATCGACACCTTGGAAAACTTCGAGACGCCGGTGATGAACGTGAAGCGCTGCTTCGACTCCTCGTATTTAACAACACCGTAGAAAGGCTTGAGAAAGTCCCTGAACTTGACAACATCCGGCGTATTGAGGGCCTTGAGGAGAGGCTTGTCGTATTCGTCAATCAAGAGGACCATGCGACCATCCGGCGACTGCGCCGCCACGCCATGAATGAGGTCGCGGAAAATGTCGGGCATCAACTTGCCGCAATCCAATGTCAAGCCATGGGCGTTCGCCTGCAGGGCGAAATAATCCTTTAACGATTTCTCCAGATCCTCGACCGTATCATACTGCATCGTCCCCATGTCGAGGTGCAGGACAGGCCACTTCTTCGACCAGTCCCACTTCGACTCGATCGCAAGCCCCTTGAACAGCTCCCGCTGGCCGAGGAAAAGCGACTTCAGGGTGGAGACGGCGAGCGACTTTCCGAACCTGCGCGGACGGGCGATGAAGAACTGCGCACCGGCTTCTCCGGAGGCCATGGCATAGAGGGCTTCCGTCTTGTCAACGTATGTGAAGCCGTCTTCGCGCAGCCGGGAGAACGTGTATATGTCTGTAGCAACCTTTTCCACAATGCGCCTATTATCTCACAAATAAACGGCGCGGTCAAGCATGGTCTTGCGGGGCCGTCCCCAACTGAACTACCTGACGATCAGGAAGAATCCGCCGCCGCTCTTCACCTCGCCATAGGTGAGGAACGCGGCGTCTGCGAAAAGCGCCGCGACAACTACCGGACGATTATCTGCAATCCGGGGACTCCACCGAGCGCAACCATGTATGCCTTGCGCGAACCGGCCTTGTAAACTCCAAAGGTGTTTTTCGGCGCATGTGCGCTTTCATATCCAGCGAGCGCGTCGGCGTATCCAGCCCACGCCCGTCTGTTTGCCGCCGGAACATAAACCGTGCAGTTTTTCGCCGCGTCGGTCGCCGAATCAACAGCCGTCACGCCGGTAAGAATGCGATCCATGACGGTTGTCGTATAGTCTGTCCCGCTTTGATTGAAAGGCCCATGGAGGATTGTGACCTCCTTCAGACTCGTCGATGAAAAGGCAGTGCCGTTGACATTGCCGTTGAGCAAAGGCGCCGACAGTGTAAGCGTCTTGAGACCAGTGTTCTTAAAAGCATCCTGCCCGATAGTCGTCAGCTTGGGGCAGTCGATTGAAACAGTCTTGAGCGCCGAGTCGTTAATCGCAAAGTCCTTGCTGATTGAGGTTAGATTCTCGCACGATACCGTTATGTTGGTTATCGACGTGCAGTTGGGGAAGAAGCCGCCAACGGCCGTCAAGAACGGGCTTGTTATCTCCGCATCACGCAATCCACACTTGTAAAACTGCTGTCCGGTGCCGCCCTGTAAAGTTGAAAAAGAGGCCAGCGCCGGCAGCGATAATTTTCCTGTAACCTTGCCGCACTTGCGGAAAGGCGCGCTTCCAATGTATTTGACCGTCGGAGGGCAGAGAGAATCAACGGCTGCGGACAAGTTTTGGTCTTCCCAGAAAGCCTCGTCGCCAATTCGTTCGATCGGCGTTCCCGATGGGAACTCGCAGGTAGCGAGAGCCGTGCAACTCTTGAAAGCATAGTTGGCTATGTTCGTGACCGTTGACGGGAAATAGACCGACTTTATCGATGTATCGCTGCTCATAAAGGAAGCCCCTATGGTCTCGATTCCATAACCTTCGGGCAAGGGAATCGTGCGAAAGTTAAGCGCTGTCGAAGCCCCCTTGGTCGTCTTGCCAAAGACGCCACTTGAAGTAAGCGAGAACACCCAAGCCGTGCCGCTCGCGGGCTGCTCGGTAATCACAAGCGTGTCGCTTGAATCATCGACTGTCCATACTGTTTCAGGCGCGGCGGCGCTGGCCGCTAGCGGCGCGAATGCAACCGCGGACAGCGCGGCAATCAGGAGGTTTCGATAATTACCCCCCCCCCTGGAAAACATGGTGTTTTGCAAAGTTATCATGGCATATCCTTTCTTCGGTTGTACGCTTTTGCCGAACAGTTGATTATGATTTTACCATATTCCGCTTCCCTCCGTCAAATTTCTGCCATACGCAATCCTGCAACGATTATGTCATTTATCCGCCAATGGCGAAAAGAGCCGTGCGTCCGCGTCAATTGCGCGGCAATCGGTCACCGCACGGCGCGAAAGGTGAGTGTCTCACATCCAGCGGGCCTTGTAGAAGCGTGCGCCGGGGAAAGGTCCGACGACCCTGGTGGTTCCGTCCGGTTCTATGATCTTCAACTCGTCCGTCCACCATTTTTCCTTTGCGATCGTAATAAGGTCGCCCTTCTTGGCGTCGCGCGAAAAGCTCTTGACATTTGCCATGTCACGCACTTTTGTCCAGCGATCCGCATCGGGGTCGAGATGCCAGACGGCGGTGTGGTTCGTCAGGAAGTAGCCGCCGGAGCCGTCTGCAACAAGGTCATGTCCGTACTGGTCGCAGAGCTTCGCGGAATAGTCCCAGCTACGCTTGACTGAGACAGACATGTCGGCGGACGAATATGCGAGTTCGTAGAGATTCGTGTAGCCGAGCGCAAAGAGCGAACCGCGCCGCGCGTCCCACACGACGCCGTGCGCCCCCGGGAGCGACATCGCCTTCACGACCTTCTGGCGGGCGGGGTCGAGCGGCGCGGCGGAGACGTCGATTATCTGAAGTGCGTCGACGCCGGTCGAATTCGCGACCGCGACCTTTCCGTCGGGAAGTGCGCAGAGCGAATGGGGCCCTGCGTTCCACTCTGGCAGGTATGCGTACCACTTCACGCTCGCCGTGGCGACATCCACCGCGGCGACACCTCCGCAGGAGGCGTTGGCGAGTATCTCACTACCGTCGGCGGACGGCTTGCATTCGTCTATGTTTCGAAAAGAATTGCGGTAGGTCGGCAGTATCTTCGAATCCTTGCGCGAATCCCAGCGCCACAGGATCTCCGCCTGTGCGCCGGGAGCGCCCGACACCATCACAAGCGAACTCGTCGACTGGTCTGCGGCGACAATGCGGTAATCCGCACCGGCTGCGCCAAACGCAGCGGCAATAGCCGTTACGACAATATTCGATTTGTGCATCATATATAACTCCTGATTTCAAATTCTGCAATCATCAGATAAATCCTTCCTGCCGCGCGTTCGCATCGGAGTTGTCGTCGTGCTTGACGCCGCCGAAGTCCCCGGGCAGTTTGGAAAGGTCTATTTCGTCGATGGTGAAGCCCTTGCCGCCCTTCCACGCGCCACGCGTGAAGTCGGGACATTCCACCGGTTTGGAGCCAGACTCAACCGACCGCCGCGTAAGTTCCACCATCGAACTCCACGCCGCGAGGTCGTACACGTCGGTGTCCAAGGGGATTCCGTTCTGAAGGCAGTAGCTCCAACGAAGATCCATGATAAAGTCCATGCCACCATGTCCGCCGACCTTCTTCGCCACCTCGCCAGCCGCCTTCCATATCGGGTGGGCGTACTTCTTGCGCAATTCCGCCGTCGCGGCCTCGTCCATGAACTTGTGCGCCTTGCCGTCTCCCGTCTTGTCCTCAAGCGCGACGCGGAACTCGGGATAGCCCATCGCCATGCCACGCGTGCCGGAGACGAGATTGATGCGCGAGTATGGACGCGGCGTACAGGCGTCGAGCTGGAGCAGGATGCTGCGCCCGAGCTTGGTGCGGATTAGAGTCTGGCTCATGTCGCCAATCTTGACACCGAAATCCCTGCGCCAATCGTCGAAAAGCTCCTGCGCGTAATGGCGATAGCTCGCCTGCTTCGACTCTATCGACACGAGGAAGTCGAAGCTGTCGCCACGGTTGATGTCCATGTACTTCGCGACAGGACCAAGCCCGTGAGTCGGATACTGGTTGCCGCCCTGCTTTGCGTAGAAGTGAAGCGTCCAGCCGGGCTTGCCGGCCTTGGCCGCGTCGCGCTCGCCGTCCATCGTGTGATAGCGGTCCGACTTGAACTGGAGGTCGCGCTGGTCGTGGATATACGCGGCTTCGCCGTGGGTGATCTCGCCGAAGAGCCCGAGCTTGGCCATGTTGAGCATCAAGAGCTCTTCCTCGCCGTAGCAGCAGTTCTCGAGCATCATGCACGGCATCTTCGTGCGCTCGCTCGTCTCGACGAGGTTCCAGCATCCGTCGACCGTCTGGGTGCCGGGCACCTCGTTAAGCGCAACCTTGCCATGCTCCATCGCACATACCGCAATCGGCTCGTGCATGTGCCACGGCGTCACGTTGTAGACTACGTCCACCGCGTCAGACTCACAGATGCGCTTGTATTCCTCGGGACCGGCCTTGGCGAATTTTGGCGTCGGCTTCCCGCTCTCCTTCAGCCACTTGAGCTCGCCGTCAATGCGGTCTTGGAAGAGGTCGGCGATGGCGGAAACTTCAGTCCCCGGAATCATCGAGATGCGCCTAAGCGCCGAGACGCCGCGTCTCCCAACGCCGATTACCGCGACGCGCACCTTCTTCATCGGCTTGAGCGCAAAGCCCTGCATCGGCGCGCCAGTCGTGCCAAAAAGTTTCAGAGGATTGTTCGCACAGCCAGCGGCCATCGCCACTGCGCTCATCCATGCCGCAGACTTGAGGAACTCTCTTCTATCCTGTACCATTGTCGAACCTCCTTTAGCCCGCCCTTTTCTCTCGTGCTATTTGACGATGATCATGAAGCCGCCCTTGCGCGACACTGCGTAGAGGCCGTCGGAGCGCGATTCCAGCTCCCAGGTCTTGCTCTTGAATGTCGCTTCTGGCTGGGTCGTCCAAGAAATCACCTTTTCGCCCTTCGCTATGGCGCGGTTGCCAAGTTCGACAGTGACTTTAGCACCAGAGGCGAACGTCGTCGTCGTGCTGCCGTATGAAAGTGATGTTGTGACGTTCCACGTGCCCGTCTTCCCCGAAAGGTCAATCGTAGAGCCGTCCTGCATCGTCGGGCCGTAGAAGTAGCTGCTGTTCGGCGTGAAGGTCCCATAGACATTCAGCGCGGCGTTGCCCTCGCTGTAGTTGTTGGGATAGTTTGCGGCATAGTCCCGGAAAGGCAACGACGCCTTGTCCTGAAGAGCCAGCGCGGCATTGCACAGCAAATCGACGTTTTGGAATTGAGTGGGCCGGTTCTGACCCGGCGTGAAAGTGGTGAGGTAGCCGCCACGCACGACGTTCAGGCAGCCGGACGTCGGCGGCTCCGAGGGGTGGCTCTGGATGAAGAGCGTGGCGCCGACGATGGAAACGGTGGCGGTGTGGCCATTGAGTTCACCGATCGCCCATCCGTAGTTCTGCATCGTGGCGAAGATGAAGTCGGCGTTGACGGTAAGGCTTGGGTTGAAGACGCCGTAGGTAGAGGTAGTCCACGCAACGGTGTTCGAGACCATGCCGCCGTTGAAGGTGACATGGTGATTTCCCCAACCCTCCGATCCGGCTGGGTCAAGAACGCCGCCC
>CACWJS010000056.1 GCA_902761275.1 uncultured bacterium
ACCTTCCGGTTAGCTCGTGGTTATTGTCTGGTTCTGAGTATATCAGAAACCGACTTTCAGGTGTTTAGGCCTCTCATTATATCTGTGGCAATCAAGTCTTGTCGGCTCCACGCGGCGGATTTGCCGCGGGAGCGGGCGCCTCGGAGATGCGCCCCTACCAAGATGACATGGTAGATTTGCACCCCGCATTGAGCTCGCCTTCGGCGACTCCGCTTCGCTCCGGGGGATACGCGGACAAGGTTAAGCGAGCTGACGAGACGTCGGCGGGCGTCAGAGCGACGCGCGGTCGCAGAGAGCCGAGACGAGAAGCGCCTTGATCGTGTGCATGCGGTTCTCGGACTCGTCGAAGACCTTGGAGTACTTTGACTCGAAGACCTCGTCGGTGACTTCAAGGGCGCCGCAATCCTTCGTGACCTCGGTGTTGAAGTCGTGGAACGCGGGGAGGCAGTGAAGGAACATGAGCTGCCCTTCGAGGTTACCCGTCGCCCTCATAAGATCCATGTTGATCTGGTAGGGGCGGAGCATCTTGATGCGCTCCGCAGTCTTCGCCTCTTCGCCCATCGAAACCCACACGTCGGTGTAGAGGACGTTCGCGCCCTTCACGCCCGCCTTAGGGTCGTTGAACACGCGAATGTCGACGCCGTTGCGCTTTGCGACTTCCTCGGCCTCGGCAAGCACCTTCTCGTCGGGCCTAAGCTCGTCTGGGCAGCAGCAGACATACCTGACGCCGCACTTCGCGCAGCCCATCATAAGGGAGTTCGCGACATTGTTGCGGCCGTCACCCACGTAGGCGATGCAGGTGTTGGCGTCAAGCGAACCGAACGTCTCGCGGACAGTCAGAAGGTCGGCGAATATCTGCGTCGGATGGTAGTCGTCGGTAAGCCCGTTCCACACTGGAACTCCCGAGTACTTCGCGAGGTCCTCGCAGTCGGCCTGCTTGAAGCCGCGGAAGAGGATGCCGTCGTAGATGCGCCCAAGTACACGCGCCGTGTCCTTCACGGACTCCTTCTTGCCGAAGTGGATGTCGGGGCGCGTAAGGTACTCTCCGTTGCCGCCTTCGTCCCTGACGGCGATCAGCGTGGAATTGCGCGTCCTCGTCGAGCTCTTCTCGAAGATGAGCGCGATGTTCTTCCTGTGGAGCAGGTTGCCCCTGACTCCGGCCGCGCGCCGCGCCTTAAGCTGGGCTGCGAGGTCTATCAAGTTCAGCATCTCCTCGTCGGTGAACGACGCGAGGCGCATCATAGAACGCCCCCTGAGGCTGTCCATCCATGTCAGCATGCCATGTCCTCCACTAAACTCACGGCGCAAGTTCGCCACGTATCTTCTCTACAAAATCTGCGAGCGACATCGCACCGAGATCGCCCTCTCCGCTCTTGCGGACGGAAACCGTTCCCGCCGCCTCGTCGCGCGGTCCCACGACGAGCTTGTAGGGAACCTTCCACGCCGACGCCTCGCGGATCTTCGCGCCAAGCTTCTCGGCGGAGTCGTCGATCTCGACGCGCACGCCCTCCGCGGCAAGTGCGCCGCGCACCTTCTCCGCGTAGGCGAGCGCCTTGTCGGAGATCGGGAGTATGCGAACCTGCTCTGGCGCGAGCCAGACCGGGAATGCGCCCGCGTAGTGCTCGATGAGAATGCCTATGAAGCGCTCAAGAGAGCCGAGGACGGCGCGGTGGAGCATCACCGGGTGGTGCTTCTTGCCGTCGGCGCCGATGTACTCGGCATTGAGGCGTTCCGCGCTCGGAAGCTGGTAGTCGAGCTGGATCGTGCCGCACTGCCACTGGCGGGAAAGCGCGTCGACAAGAGTGAACTCGAGCTTCGGGCCGTAGAAAGCGCCCTCTCCCGGCTGTATCTCGTAGTCCATTCCAGCCGCCTTGCAAGCCGCGGCGAGAGCGGTCTCGGCGTGCTGCCAGGTGGCCTCGTCGCCGACGTGGTCCTCGGGCATCGTCGAAAGCTTGACGAGAAGGTTCTTGTCAAAGCCGAAGTCGGAGTAGACGTCCTTCAGGAGACGGCAGAACTTCGCGACTTCCTCCTCGATCTGCTCCTCGGTGCAGAGAATGTGAGCATCGTCCTGGACGAAGCCGCGGACGCGCATGATGCCGTGGAGCGTGCCGCTCGGCTCGTTGCGCGCGCAGTGGCCGAACTCGGCGAGGCGAAGAGGAAGGTCCTTGTAGCTCCTCGTGCGGCTCTTGAAGATCTCGATAGCGCCCGGGCAGTTCATGGGCTTCACGGCGAAGAGGCGCTTCTCGCTCTCGGTGATGAACATGTTCTGCTGGTAGTGCGCCCAGTGGCCGCTCCTTTCCCAGAGCGAACGCGGCATGATCGCGGGCGTGTTGACCTCGCGATAGCCGTCCTTGACAAGCTTGCGGCGCATGTAGTCCTGAAGCGTCACGTAGACCGACCACCCGCGCGGATGCCAGAAGATCTGGCCGGGGTCCTCGGGGTCGAGGTGGAAGAGGTCGAGCTCGGTGCCCAGCCGCCTGTGGTCGCGGCGCTTCGCCTCCTCGGCGCGAGCGACAATCTCGTCAAGCTCGGCCTGGTCCTTCGCGACAATGCCGTAGATGCGCTGGAGCATCTTGTTCTTCTCGTCGCCGCGATAGTAGCTGCCCGCGACGCGCGTGAGCTTCACGACGCCAATCTGCTTCGAGTGCTCGACATGGGGGCCGCGGCACATCTCGACATACTCTCCGACCGCGTATGTGGAAATCGTGACACCGTCTGCAACGACGTCTGCAAGACGCTCGAGCTTGTACTTCTGCCCCGCAAGAAGCTTCTGCGCCTCGTCGGCGGAAACTTCCTTCCTGACGAACGGCTCGTCGAGCGCAATCATCCGCGCAATCTCGGCCTCGATCTTCGGGAAGTCCTCGGGCGAAAGGCGGTGAGGAAGGTCAAAGTCGTAGTAGAAGCCGTCGTCTGTCGCAGGCCCGATATCGACCTGCACGTCTTCAAAAAGGTTCATTACAGCGCGGGCCATCAAGTGTGCCGCGCTGTGCCGACGCTGCTCCAATGTAATCTCTGCCATGTCGTTTACCTGTGTTTCTTTCCTGTTAAGAAATGGATATTATACCACAAATAGACGACGACATGACGGAAACGGCTAAAACAAAGGCGCTGTCCGTCAGCTCGGGAACGCCCCGTCCGCGACTTCCTTGACGTACGCGGCAAATGCGCCGCGCACGGTTGTCGCAAGGTCGGCGTACTTCTTGACGAACGACGGCACCTTCTCGTTGAGCCCGAGAAGGTCGTGCATGACGAGCCACTGCGCGTCGCAGACTGGCCCTGCGCCAATGCCGATCGTAACGATCTTGAGCGCAGCCGTTATCTCGGCGGCTAGATCAGACGGAATGCACTCGAGCGTGACGGCGAACGCGCCCGCGTCCTCGACGACCTTTGCGTCTGCAAGCACCTTCTCGGCGGCCTCGCGCGTCTTGCCCTGCATCTTGAACCCGCCGTATTCGTTTACACTCTGCGGCGTCATCCCGACGTGCGCGAGGACGGGGATGCCGGCCGTCGTGAGGCGGCGGATGAGTCCGCACACGGACGCCCCGCCCTCAAGCTTCACGGCGTCCGCGCCGGCCTTGATGATCGCGACGGCGTTCTTCACCGCCTCGTCGTCTCCGCACTGGTACGAGCCGAACGGCATGTCGCCGACGACCATCGCGTCCTTCGCCCCGCGCGCCACCGCCGCGACCGCGGCGAGCGTGTCGGACATGTTTACCGGGAGCGTGGTCTCGTATCCGAGGCAGTTATTCCCCTGCGAGTCGCCGACGAGGATGATCGGCACGCCCGCTTCGTCGGCAAGCCGCGCGAAGCACGAGTCGTATGCTGCTACGCAACCGAGTTTAGTCTTTCCCTTCGCGGCCCTTATGGCCGCAACGTTCCACTTCTTCATTTCCCCTTCTCCTTGTCCTTTTCCGCATCGGCATCCGGCTCGACGTGTATCTTGACCATGCGCGTCTGGGCAAGACGACGCACCGCGAAAACGAGATCCTTCTTGCCCTTGACCTTTGCGGCAAAATCCTTCGCGCTCGTCACCTTCTCGCCATTCACCTCGGTGACAAGCTCGTGCTCGCTGAGCCCCGCGACATCGGCGGGAGAGCCCGGCTTCACCTTGGCGATCACGATGCCGGGCGCCTTTTCGTCGAACTTGAAGAAGCGACGCACCTCAAACGTCATGTCGCGGACCGAGAGTCCGAGCGTGCGGTTGCGGGCCTTGGGCGCGTTCTTGTAGTGGACGGGCGCGGGCTCGAGGACGACAGGCGCCTCGCAGCGCTTGCCGTCGCGCGCATACACGATCGTCACCTTCGCGCCTGCGCCGAATTCCGTCATAAGCGTGTTGAGGGAATTCTCGACTTCCGGCCACGGACCGGACGATGAATACGAATAGTCGTAGTCCGCCTCAAGCGAACGCTCTCGTTCGCTTCCGCGCCTGACAGCCAGCAGGACGTCACCGACCTGAAGCCCTGCCTTCGCAGCTGGCGAATCGGGATACACCTCCGTCACGTAGGGCGGCCTTGAATACTCCCTTATGAAGCTCTGCGCCTTCTTCTCGCGCGCAAGGGCATCGGTGAGGCGCACCGCCTCGGTGCCGAGCCAGACGAAGCGGTTGCGCTCCTCCTCCTTGCGCGGCATGAACTCGGGGTTGAAGCCCTCGCCCGCGATGAAGCGCGAGAGATCCGCCATCGTCACCGCCTCCGTGTCGTCCCTCGCCCAGCGGCTGGAAGAGAACCTGCGGCAAAGGGCGAATGCCGCGATATTCCCATCGCCGTCGAGGACGAACGCCTTGAAGCCGCGAGACCACATATCGTCGTCATCGCTGTCGCCGCGCACGCCCGAACGCCATTCCCCGACGAAGGGAACGAAGCCGGCGCCACGCACGAACTTGACGCCAGAAAAACGGCGACGCACCGCCGTCGTGACAACTTGCCCGTTCTCGTTCTCGGCGGTCATGACCCAGGCAACGCGGTTATCGAAGTCCTCGGGAGCACCCTTCGCCACCGCGAGGGGAGTGACCTTGTCCTTGAAGCCCTCGGGTATGTCGAACACAATTGCGTTCCACTCTGCAATCGCCCCGGCGAAGACGAGATTCGTCTTCGAGCCGTCTGGGAACGTCGCCTCTACCTTGCCGAGTCGGGAGATCTTCTCGCCGTTGAGATCGGACGGAACAAGCACGCGGCCATTGATCGAATAGCCGAGCGCGTCGATCTCGTTGTTGCCGCCATCGTCGTCGTAGCGCGAATAGTGGCGCGAAGAATTCTCCTTGTCGACGGGGTTGAGGTGGATCACAATGCCGAGCATCGCCGCCGCGAGACGGTCTTCCATGCGCTTCGCCGACTTTTCGTATTCGTCCGCAGGAAGCCGCGTCCACTCTGCAGGCGGAACATAGTCGAACTTGCCGTCAGGAATCTCGAATCGCGAGCCGAAGTCAAGCCACACGGGATTGCGATCCTTGTCGACGTAGAGCGCATTCGCAACTCCTTTCCTGAACACGCGCCCTGTCGACGCAACAACGACCACAGAATCGTTTGTCCCGACGCCGGCAGAAGAGACTGTAAGCGTGTCGCCCTGCCACTTCCAAATAAGCTTCTCGACAGGATCGCCCTTCTGGAACGCAAGCGGCTTGACGCCCTTGAGCGGACGATCCGCCTTAAGCAGCACTGCATCGGGATTCACGAAGCGCCCGACTTCCTTCGCGGGAACCTTGTCGCCCCTGAAGCACACCTCGATGCGGTCAAGGTGCTTCTCTCGGACGAGTGGATCTGCAATGATGAACTCGTCTTCGGAAATCGCAAACGCAGGGAAGCGCTTCGGCTTCGCAAGCTCGGATATCTCGTCGCCCCTACCGCGCTCGTCCTTCTTGTACCAGTAGGCGGCGAGTGCTACGGAGGAAAGCTTGTCAGACGGAACTGCTGCGGCGAGCAGCGACGCGGCCAATACGGAAAGCATGTCTCAGTCCTCCTCTTCAGTGTCTTCTGTGTAGTCGAGGACGAGCGTCGTGCGCCGCCCTCTCCTCATGACGACGAACGGCAGGCGCGTCTTTTCCTCAAGCTTTGCGATGGAATCCTCGTAGACGGTCTTTACCTCCGCGACGGTCTTGACCGGCTTCCCGCCGATAGAGACGATTATGTCGCTCTCGCGGAAGCCGCAGGAATCAGCGTTTCCGTCCCACGCAAGCCCAGAGACATAGACGCCGCCCTCGGGCGCGAAGAAAATGAGGTCGGGGTTGTAGAAGCGGTTGATCTCCTTCGCCGTGAGACCCCAGCGCCCGCACGCGAACTCCTCGCCCTCGACCTTGCCCTTCTCCGTCGGCGCGACGGCGATCTCAATGTCTTTCCCGTCGCGCACGACCTTGAACTTGCAGGACTTCTCGAACTCCCTGCGGCCGAGATGTCGCTCGATTGCGGGAATGTCCTCCCAGAACCGCGCCGTCGTCTTCTCCTCGTCGACAGAGATAAGCAGGTCGTTCGACTTTAGCCCCGCCTTCTCCGCGGGCGAACCCGGCTCCACGTCGGCGACGAGAGCACCCTCCTTCGCGTCAAAGCGTATGTTGCGCTTGAAGTCCTCGAGCGGCTGGAGCTTGAACCCGAACCACGCCCAGTGCGCCTCGCCGTACTTCCTGAGGTCGGGGAGGATCTCGAGGATCGTCTCGGAAGGAATCGTGAACGCCTGGTCGCCCCAGAGGTTGCCTCGCGCGTTGAGCCCCACCACGAGACCGTCGGTGTCGACGAGCGGCCCGCCCGAGTTGCCGGGCGAGATCGCCGCGTCTGTCTGGTACCAGAGCGTGTAGTCGCCGCAGTCCTCGAGGAATCGGTCGTTGCACGAGACGATGCCCATCGAGACCGAACGCGCAAGACCCCACGGCGCGCCCATGGCGAGCACGACTTCACCGACCTCGAGGCGGCGCGGCGAAAGCGCCGCGACGGGAACGTCAGTTCCCTCGGGCATGTCAAGCTTAAGGAGCGCGATGTCGAGGTCCTTGTCCTTGCCGAGCACCTTGGCCGAGAACGAGCGTCCGTCGGCAAGCTGGCAGCGTATCTCGCTCGTCTTGTCGACGACATGGTGGTTAGTCAGCACCTCGCCGTCCTTCGAGACTATTACGCCAGACCCCGACGCGACGCCCTTGCGGTTGCGGCCAGACTCGGTGTCGTTGTAGATTACACGGATGAAGACTACTGCGGGCGCGACGGAGGCCTTTGCCTCGGAAACGACCTGCCTAAAGTCGGGCGTGGGCGAAACGCACCCCGCCGCACACAGCAGAAGAGCCGCATATACGACTCTCGCGATTTGATTCATTTTCCGTTGTCCTTTCTCAATGGATGTTTCCCCTCGACGGATGGCTCTTCGCCTTCGGATCCTCGAACTTGAGGAATGTCGCAAACTTCAATGCCTCGGCCGGGATTTCGTCGCCCGTCGTGTCTGGCATGTCCTTTATGTCGGGAGCGACTTCGTGGGTGTGATGGAACTTCACGACCGGGTTCACGATTCGCCTAAGCTCGTCCTTGACGGCGTCGAGCCCCTCGCGCGTCTCGCACGAGACGCAGATTGGATTTACGCCGGTCTCCTTGACGAAGCGCTCGAGATTTTCCTTCGCACCCTCGAGGTCAAGCTTGTTTGCGACAACGACAGACGGACGCTCCGCAAGTTCGATGGAATACTCGTCGATCTCGCGGCGCAAAACCTCGTAGTCGCGCCACGGCTCGCGCCCGTCGACGCCCGCCATGTCGATGACGTAGACAAGGACGTGCGAGCGCTCAAGGTGCTTCAAAAACGCAAGTCCAAGCCCAACGCCCTTCGCCGCGCCCTCGATTATCCCCGGCACGTCCGCAATGCGAATCTTCGCGTAGTCGTGATAGACCACGGTTCCAACTATCGGATTCAGAGTCGTGAAAGGATAACTCGCAATCTTCGGGGTCGCGGCCGAAAGCGACGAAAGGAGCGACGACTTGCCCGCATTTGGGAAACCGAGAAGCCCGACATCAGCAATCGTCTTAAGCTCAAGCCGGAGTCGACGCTCCTCGGCGGCGCCGCCGGGAGTGTGCTCGGTTGGCGCCTGGTTCACCGATGACTTGAAGTGGACGTTGCCAAACCCGCCAGCGCCGCCCTTCGCGACTATTGCGGTCTGGCCCGGCTCCGTTATGTCCGCAACGAGAAGCCCAGAGTCGACATCGTACACCTCGGTGCCGAGCGGAACTGGCACGACAAGGTCCTTGCCGCGCTTTCCATACATCTTCTGCCCCTGGCCAGGACCGCCGTCCTGCGCGAAGCACTTGGGATCGTAGAAGAGGGACAGGAGTGAATTCACGTGGTCGGACGCCTTGAAAACTACGTCGCCGCCACGGCCGCCGTCGCCGCCGTCAGGCCCGCCGAACTCAACAAGGGCCTCGCGCCGGAACGACATCGCGCCGTCGCCGCCCTTGCCCGACCTGACAAGAACCTCGACCTGGTCTATGAATGTCTTCGCCTTCATGGACGATATTTTACCATATTCGGCGAAAAACCGCGACGGCGGCAGGTGTCGCCGCTACTTGAGACCGAGGATGCGCGAAATCGCGCTCGTGACCTTGAACATCGCGTTTTCGAAATCGTCCTTCTTCGCCGGAACCGTCGCACTCTCGACGACAGTCTCGCCCTGCTTCAGCGAGACCTCGACTTCGTTCCCTGCACGGCGGACGGATATCGCAAACTCAATAACTTCCTCTGGCGGCTCCTCGGGCGTTTCGTCGGGCTGCGGCTCCTCTGGCGGCGGTTCCTCTGGCTTTTCCTCGTTCTCCGGCTTCGGCTCGTTCATCTCCTCGAGAATCGTCCTTGCGAGAAGTTCGATCTTGCGCCGTACGCTCGGGAAAAGCGACTTGTGCTGCTCGTCGGCGTTCGCGGGGCGCTTCGCCTCGTCTGGCCAGAGCGTGTCGAGACGCGTTGCATTCCACGACTCCTCTGTCGCCTGTGTAAGAAGCCCGACTACGGTCTTCAAATCGGGTGTGCGCGTCCAGAACGAATCCTTGCGCTTCTTTGCTTCGGCAAGAACCTGCGCGTGGCTTCCATCGACAATGGCGTTCTGCGCGGCAATCGCGCTGCGAGCGATGTCAAACGCCGCAGCCACCTCGGAATCGGCGCGGCTGTCGGCTTCTTCCATAAGCGGCCTGCCCTTAGGCGCGTCGGCGAGGGACTTAAGCGCCGAGAGAGAACGCCACTCCTTGACCGACTTCGCGTAGTCGCTTCTCGCCGTAACGTCGTCCGCGAGGTCTGCCGGCGGGAACCAGGTTCCGTCTGCAAGCGTGGGCCACGTGTCGTCTGCCTGGCGCTTCGCCGCAGTCACGCGCGCCTCGCGCCACTTTGGAAGGACATCCTTCTTCACCTTTGCATCGGCGGCCTTCTGAATCCGCTCGCCGCCAAGACGAGAGGAAAGGTATTCCCGCAGTTCGTCGCGCTCCGACTGCGGCACGTCGTTGCAAGTTCCGTCGAGAGCCCGCGCGAGAAGCGCCGCAGAATAACGGGTCGCGAAGACCTTTTCGCTCTCCGCTTGCTTCACGTGCTTTTGCGGCGCTTCGACGATCTCCTTCAAGATCGAATCAACGTCGACTTCGACATTTGTCGCATCCATCTTCTTTTCAAGGCGGTCGAGAGTGCGTCGCTCAACCGCAGGCCCGATGGACTTCTCAAATGTCCCTGCGAAGACGCCCCACGCCTTCGACGGATCGTCCGCCTTTTCGCGGCGCTCCTTCACGTTTTCCTCAAGACGCGTCTTTAGGTCGGCGGCGAGCTTCGACGGCGCGGCTGTGTCGCATCGCGCGCGCATAAGGTAATCCTTTTGGCGCTTTTGCTCGGCGCGTGCGTCCTTTATGACGGGCTCCACCATGCGCTCGCTGATAAACTGGCGGTTCTCGGAAAAGACGACTGTCTTCTGCTCGTCAAGGATGCGCTTTTGCATCTGCTCGCGAAGTTCCCAGTCTTCCTTCTCGTCAAATTCCGCTTCCGTCGGGCGAGTCGCCGTGACAATCGTCTTTGCCTGCGCTTCGACTGCGGCCTTCCGCTCGGAGGCAAACGCAGAGCCAAAATGTTTGCTGGCAATCTCATCGACTTTGCCTGCATCCAACTCAACCTTGTCCGGCTCTATGCCAAGCCGTTCGGCGATTGCGCGCGCCTTCGCGGCGAACTGCGCGCGCAGTTCGTCGGCAAAGATGTCGCGGCAAAGCGTCTCGGACTCGTCCGGCTTCTCAAACTTCTTTGGGTCGGCAAGCATCGCCTTTTCTAGCGCCCCCGGCGCCGGCCCCTTCTCGCGCAGCTCCTCGCGAGCGCGCGAAAGCGAGATGTCGCGCGCTCCGTCACGCGCTGTCGCGTCGAATTCGGCGTTTCCGGCCGAAAGCGTCGCGGCCAAAAGCAGTGCAATCATGTTCACGGCAGAACCTCCGCGCCAGTCGCCTCGGCGACGAGCTTAAGCGACCTTGCCTTTAGTGCGTCCGCAAGTGCGCTTGGGTCGGCAATGTCACCGAGCGCGGACGGGTTTTCGATCCACTGGCGCTGAAGCCGCGCGGCAAGCGCGCGCTGCACGCCGCGGGCGTCGAGGCGTATTTCCTCGACCGAGCGCGCGACCTCGTCGCCAAGCCACGTTTTTTCGTCGTCGGTAAGCGCGGCCTCCTCAAGCTTCGCCTCTTCGAGAACGGCCGACTTCCATGCTGTGGCGAGCGCGGCCGTGTCGCGGTAGTCCGCGAACGCCGCGGCGGAACCAGACGCAAACGCGGCCTTTGCCGCAGGCGCGAGCTCAATGCGCCCGCCCTTCACGTGCTCGTCGGCGTCGAATGAGCGGCGTCCGTCGGTGCCCTGGGTCATTAGCGCGTTGAGACCATATTTCACGCGATGGTCCTCGGCAACCTTGTCAATCGCGAGGATAAGCTTCTGCCTGTTCACCTCGATAATTTCCTCGGCACGCTCCTTGCGCGACGTCTCGACGAAGATGAAGTAGGCGATCATGAAGACCATCAGGAGCGCAAACACGACCTGGAGAAGAAGCCCCTGCAAGTCGTCAGTCGTCGCCCCGCGAGAGCCCTCGCTCCCCAGGAGTCGTTTCAGCGCAGCGCGGTCAGATTCCGTCATGGCGCGTCCTTATCCCCTAAGTGCCGCGGCAATTCGCGAAAGACGCGCTTCCGTCTCTACGCGGGCTTCGTCCGCGGCCTTTGCGCGGCGCTCGAGCGCATCGAGTTCGCGCTTGAAGAACTCGACGTATTCCTTCTGCCGCGCCTCGAATGTCTGCTCGTAGTCGGAAAGCCGCTTCTCGAAATGCGCGGCATATTCGCCGCGCCGCTTCTCGAACTCCGCCGCGTCGGCCGCCGCCCTGCGCGACGCTTCCGCCGCGTAGTCGTCGAGGCGCTTGCGGAACTCCGCCTCGAACTCCTGCTGGCGACGCTCGAACGCGTCAGACGCCGCGCCGAGTCGCACGACGAGCCGGTCCACTGCGGCCGCGAGATCGCCGTCGTCAGTCTCCGCGAGCCCAGTCTCCTCAAGAAGCCGCGTGAAATACGGCCTTACGAGAGGACGGTCGACGAGGAACACCCAGACGACAGCGGCCAAGGTCGAGAAGAGCGCCGTATGGAGGCACTGCATGAGGTCGGCCATCGTCACAGTGTCGAGCTTGAAGTAGCCGATTACTATGATTCCCCAGAGCGTTCCGAGAAGCCCGAGCGCGACATTCAACTGGTCGGACCCGCGAAAGAACGGGAAATCGCCCGCGCGGCAGCGGCGACCGCCGAGCATCCGCGACAACGAAAGCGTCATGCAAAGGAAACCAAGCATTGGGATGAACGTCGTAACTGCCGAATAGTCGACGACCGCCCAGTCGAGCCAGGGGAGAAAACCCGTCGCCTTTGCAGTGAACGCCGAGGAGTCGCCACCGGCGGCGATGAACGACGACCACCAGTTGAATATGGCGACGACATTGTTTACGAACGCAAGCGCGAAGAAGACTGTCGCGCAGATGCACGCGGAAAGAAGGACAATGACTTTTTTCATAGTATCCCCGTTGGCATATCGGACGGTATCGACCAGCTCTCCTTGGAGAAGTCGAACGAGAAAATCCTTATTCCATCAGGCGCGCAGTTGCGCTTGAACGCCTGCGAGACAAGACGGTAGAGGAACGTATCGAGCGTGCGGCCGATGAGATCGAGCCCGAAAGTCTTCCCATAGCGCTTCGCCGCAGCGTCGTAGAGTTGCTTGCGGCCAAGGCCGTTTTTGCAGAAGTTCCAGATGAAGAAGTCGTGCAGTTCGTAGGGGCCGATCTTGTCCTCGGTAACCTGTCCCTTCACGAGCTCGGGGCTCACGGGCGTAGCGACGATGTCAAGTAGCGCCTTCGCCGCCATACAGGAGTTTAAAGTTGAAAGTGAAGAGCGTAAAGTTGATGTGCAACTTTTCACTTTACACTTTAAACTTTCAACTCTCTCTTCCGCCCACCACTTGCAGACCTTGCGGACGATTGTCTTCGGAACGCCGGAGTTGACGCCGAACATCGACATGTGGTCGCCGTTGTAGGTGCACCAGCCGAGCGCAATCTCCGACATGTCGCCCGTGCCGAGGACTATGCCGCCGACCATGTTCGCCTTGTCCATCAAGATTAGCGTACGCATCCTCGCCTGCGAATTCTCGTAGGCGGCGTCAGGCGTCTTTCCGTCGTGCCCGATGTCCTTGAGGTGCTGCCTCACCGACTTCGCGATTGAGATCGTCTCCATCTTCACCCCGAGCCCTTCGCAGAGAAGGTCGGCGTTCGTCTTCGTGCGCTTCGAGGTGCCGAAGCCCGGCATCGTGTAGGCGTGGATGCCGGAGAGAGGAAGCGAGAGTTTCTTGAAGGCGCCGACGGCGACGAGAAGGACAAGCGCGGAGTCGAGCCCTCCCGACACGCCGATAACGACGTCCTTTACGCCGATGCGCTTGAGTCGGAGCGCGAGTCCATCGACCTGTTTTGCGTAGACCTTCGCAGGATCGCAGGGAAACGGGGCGGACGCCGCGCGCCCCTTCGGGAGCTTTGCGAGACTGCCGAGAGTTCCGCCGCTCTTGATGTATTCCTTAAGACGCTTGTCCATACGGTAGATTATACCAAAAAGCGGCCTCTCGCGCACACTGACGGGCACGCAAAATAAGCCATGGAAAAGTCGACAAACGTCAGACCGAGCGCCCGACGAGCTTCTCGGCAAGCGCCTTCAGGAACGAAGTATCGCCAGGAAGCGCCTCAAGCGCAGAGATCGACGCGGCGGTAGTCTCGCGGACAAGCGCCTCGGTCTTCTCGCGCGAATACGGCGAGTCGCCGTCAAGGAGATCGTCTTCATACTGGAACGCAAGCCCGAGGTTGAGCGCAAAGCGCCGAAGCGCGGCCACATCCCCTTCGCTTCCACCGCCCGCATACCCGCCCATCGCCGCCGCCGCGACAAAGAGATCGGCGGTTTTGTGGGTATAAACAAAATCTACACATTCCACAGGCAAGGGTGCGGGGCTGCCAGAAGCCCCGTCCGTTCCACTCTCCCGCTTCAAGTCCTCTACCTGTCCCTGCACGACGCCGACGCCTGCCGCGCCAAGCGCCGAGACTATCTCCGCGACGTTGCGCGGCGCATCTGCCGCAGCGAGGAACGCGAGCGCCTGCAGCGCGTCGCCGACGAGAATTGCGTTCGCTTCGCCAAACTTAGTCCAGACCGTCGGCTTGCCACGGCGCTCTGTGTCATTGTCCATCGCGGGGAGATCGTCGTGGACAAGCGTATAGTTGTGAAGTAGTTCTATCGCCGCAGCGGGATAGCGCGCGTCTTCTGCGCTGCCGCCGACTGCGACCGCGCTCGCGAGACAAATTAGAGGGCGAATCCTCTTCCCGCCCGTGCCGACGGCATAGCGCATCGCCTCGCTCAATTCCGCAGGACGCTCCCCGACCTTCGGTAGAACCTCGTCGAGAGTCTTCTCGATTATGGCAAGGAACTTTTCCTTCATTTCACCCTCCCCTTGACGCTTTCCTCGTGCTGCTCCTTGATGTCTGGATCGAGCGACGCCTGACAGTTGTAGTCTTGTCGCGGATGCTTCTTACCGTCGCCGACGCCCTTCTCCATCAACGCCTTTAGTTCGTCCAAGTGCGACTTGTAGACGTCGCGCGGATTGCAATCGTGCTTCTTGCAAATGCTCGCCGCCATGCCGACAACCTCGCCCATCATGCCATGGGTACGCATGAGTCGCGTCGTGCCGAGCGCAATGTGGGTAACCGAGATGTCGCGCCCTGCCATAAAGAGGTTAGACACGTTGCGCGAGTAGAGGCAGCGATAGGGAATCGGATAGGGCCAGATCTTCTCGTTGAGAGAGTTGGCCTGATAGGGCTCGCCCTCAAACTTCGACTCGCTCGCCGTCTTGGGGAGGTGCAGATCGATCGTCCATGTCGTAGCGCATGTACCGTCCGGCTGGAAGTCCCTGGCCCTGAGGTGGTTCTGGTCGAGGATGAAGTCGCCGAGAAGACGGCGCGACTCGCGGCGGCCAGCATTATACGCGACCCACTTGAGTTCCTTGTCCGCGAACTCCGCACTTTTCGAGTAGCCGTTCTTGACGAACGCCCAGTTGGAAAAAGCTACGAGAAGCCCGTAGTCGCGGATGTACTCCGCCTCCTTGATCTGGTCGCGGCCGAGCCCAGCTTCCCACCACCAGTCGCCCTTCAAGTGCGGCGAGCAGTTTTGCTCGTTGATTGTCTTCAGCATCCACGGACGCACCAGAAACGCCGCGTCGCCATCGGCCTTCTCCGCATACCACTGGACGGATGCGCCCATCGTGACCATGTCCGCCTTCTCGGGCGCGTCAGGTTCGTTCGTCTCGGCCTTCGCCTCGCGTCCCATGCGGAAGTCCGCGCCGGCGAGATAGCCAACCGTCCCATCGCCGGTGCAGTCAACAAACCAGCTTCCATTGAAGTGATATACATCTCCATAACGCGTGCCCTTCGCGACGACCGAGGTAATACGCCCTTCGCTATTCGTAACTACTCCGTTGACATGCCGGCCAAGAAAGAGATCAAGACCCTTGGTCGCCTTGACGACTTGAAGCTTGAGGTCGTCTTCGTAGACGGACGCATCGCGCGCGTTACCGCCTGACTTCGGACCGATTTCCGCAACTACGTCGCCCAGCCGCGGATAGGGAGGAAGGTTCGCGTATGCACCGAGGTGTACGCGCACTTCGGACGAGTTGTTGCCGCCGAGAACGGGGCGATCGTGGACGAGCGCAGTCTTGAGTCCAAGCCGCGCCGACGAAACCGCCGCGCAGATTCCAGCGATTCCTCCGCCGACAACAACGACATCGTAAAAGAATACGGGCGTCGACATAGGGGGGAGCAGCAGATGCCGAGGGCCGTTCAAGGTAGCACAGGGGTCGACCTCAGTCGTGAAGGCGATTGCGTCAACGCGTCCGTCGAATCCGTCGCGGTCGTGCAAGGCGAGCGTGTTCATGACTTCCTTGAGCGTCACGTCTCCGGCCTTGACCCACAGCCATTCGCCCTTCCCATGTGCGCCAAGAACAGCCGGTAGCGTCTTGCCATTGACGACGAGGTTGAAGGTGCCGGCGCCGACGCCGTCATGCCATGGCGCGGTCCAGTTCTTCGTCCGCACCCAGACGCCGTACTTGCCGCCCTTGGCAAAGAAAGTCGTCTTAGCGTCGGCGACAGGCTTGCCCATGCCGTGGGCGAGGAGATATGGCGAACCCATCTGGTCCATGAACTGGGTGTCGTTGACCCATCCACCATAGTCCTCAAACCACTCCGCCTCGACCTCGACCGTTTCCTCTCCAGTCGGTAACGTCGTGGTCAACCAGCCCCGAACAAATTCCGCCTGCGCGTCTCCTTTTCAATTACCTGCCACCACCCGGTTTTCCGAGAGCCAATGCGCTTTAGTTCACCAGCTTCCTGCAAGGACTTGATATGCCGCGCAATTGTACGCGTTGTCGTCTTGAAAAGAACGGCAAGCCGATCTGTCTTGGCTCTTGGGAAAGACTTCAGCGTTGTCTTTAACTCCTTGCGAAGGTCTTCTGCTTTTTTCGCCTTTTTCAGCATCCTGTCAGAAATCAACGGATTTATTCTGACACTGGACGCACGAATCTTTAAGTACCTGTCGGCTTTCTCGCGATACTTGATAATTTTAGCGATGCGATTTTGCAGGAAATATTGTGACACTTCAAGCCGCTTATCTGGCATCACGAACTCAGGATGGGTCTTAAACTCGAAATTCCCCATTCCTCTGATTCTATCAATCATCTCGTCCGTGACGCCTGTGGGAAAGCCAAGCCATTCATCATATAGCTTTGGCTTCTTGTGGGCGAGGAAAAGCCGAAGGTCGTGAAATTCGTCGCCCTTCTTGCCTGAATTGGATATCGCACGTGAAAACAACGAATAGCCGTTGTCGAATATGGGTGCAACGCCGGATATCTCATTGACGTCATTGTCGACGAGAAAACCAAAATTGCCAGTATGCCGATCGGTGTTGAATACAACGGCATCGAAGAAGAAGATATCGGCAAAGCGAGGGTCGTTCAGGACTTCTTCCTTCCTGAGCACACTCCTTGCGGCAAGATAGCCGACTTTGTCGCTGGTGAAGAGCGGACATGTCGAGCACAGACGGTACTTGAATTGCGCGAGACCATAGTTGACGTGTGGCAGCTTCATCGCCTCCGCCACCTGTGCCGCATAGTATTCGGCGAACGGCTCGAAACCACCGGCCTCGGGCCGCCCGAAAAATCCGTCGGTCGGATGCGCCCCAGCCTTGTAGAGGAGCACTTTTCCGTCGACACGCCGCCAGCACTTGCGGAGGTTTCCGTCCGTTGAATATTCCGGCGACGACGATGCGTCACGCACGCTCGACCGCCTGTCGCCGGTGAACGCCATCGACGCTACGGTCGTGGAAAAGGGATTGTCGTAGAGGTTTATGCCTTCCCACTTCTCCGTCGAATCGTCCTTGGCGATCCAATGGACGTCGTTGAGCGAAAGCGCACGTGAGAAAGTTATCAGGTTCCTGCGCCAGTCGGGCTCATCGGGAGCAAATCCGAGATGGCGAAGCATGTCCTCGATGCACTCGCGCCGCATTGGAGCCGTGCGGTGCAGAAGCCACTCCTCGAACTCGTACGCAAGAGTCCGTTCGTCCTTGCCGAGAACGCGGTCGCGGAACGCAAGCGGCAGGAATCGTTCCGCCGACTTGTTGAGCTCGACGTCCTTTACTCCGAAAGGCTTGATCCAGTCGAAGCGAAGGACTTCCGTGTCTCGGTGCTTCAGTATCACCCGATTATCACCCTTCTGCCTTCAACGCGGTATTTGCCCGACGCGATGATGTTGAGCGCCTCGGGGAACGCGATGTGCTCCTGCACCTGGATTCGCGCATGGAGCGACTCGGGCGTGTCGTCTTCGAGGACTGGCACCGCCTTCTGGACGATAATGGGACCTGAGTCCGTTCCGGCGTCTACGAAATGCACCGTGACGCCCGCGACCTTGCAGCCGTAGTCGAGCGCCTGCGTCCAGCTGTGGACGCCGGGGAACGCGGGGAGAAGCGCTGGGTGGATGTTGAGGACGCGGTTCGGAAACGCGGCGAGCAACTTGGGCTTCACGATGCGCATGAAGCCCGCGAGAACGACAGTGTCGACGCCAGCGCCCTTGAGAAGTTCGATGCAGCGGTCTTCCGCCGGGCCTTCCAGTTTCGTCTTCCACGGAGCGCAGTCGAGATACTGGCACGGGATGTTGTGCTTCTTCGCGCGATCCAATATCTTCGCGTCTGGGACGTCTGCGAGGACAAGTTTGATGTCTGCGTCGAGCGTACCCGCTTCGATCGCGTCGACGATTGACTGCATGTTCGAGCCCGCACCGGACCCGAGAACGCCGAGGTGTAATTTGCTCATGTGCAGATTATACCAAATTCGGCTGCGTTGCGGCAGAGGCCACGGCTTGACGATAACACGCCAACTTTGCCATAATGTGTGGACATGACGATCCTGGCTCCACTTCGAGGCGTGACGATACGATGCTTCCGCGAGGTTTTCGCGGAGCAGATACGCGAGGCCGGCTTCACCGAGGCCATAACGCCATTCCTTTCGGCGAACCCTGGCTTCGATCCGCTGATGGATCGCGAATTGACACGATTCCATTCTCCAACTCCAACTCAAACCTCCAACTCTCTCTGCGGCTCGCCATCTCTGCGCGACACAATCAAAGTTACCCCACAATTCATTGGAAAAGATCCAGAATCTTTGCGCGCGTGCCTTTTACGGATAAAGGAAGCCGGCTACGACACCGCAGACCTCAACTGCGGCTGCCCCTATCCAATGGTGAGGAACAAGGGGCGCGGCAGCGGGCTTCTAAGGACGCCGGCCATACTCGAAAAGATGATCGCCGTCGGCTGCGAGACGATGGGCGAGGGGAAATTCTCAGTCAAGGCGCGACTTGGCTTCGACGGAAACGACGAGCTGCTCGCGCTTATGCCGATGCTCAATTCCTTCCCGCTCAGGTTCCTCACCGTCCATGCGCGAAACGCGCGGCAGATGTACGGAGGAGAGTGCGACTGGGAGGCATTCAGGAAAGTCGCCGCCGTCGCGAAGATGCCGATCGTGGCGAATGGCGACTTGCCGCTTCAACCGCAAAAGGATGGTGAGGTGATGATCGGGCGGGCGTTTATTCGCCAACTCGGGATGCGCGACGACATAGGCGAGCTCCTTTCAAAATACATCGACGCCTCGTCAGAGGAACTGTGCGGCCCCTCTCCAGTCCTTGGGCGCATGAAGGAACTTATCGCCTACTGGAAGGATCTTCTGCGCTGGAAGCGTCGTTGGCCAGTAATCAAAATTGCCCGCACGCTTGACGAACTGCGCCTCGCCTACTGAAACGGGCTACTCGTACATCCGCACAAGTCCTGCGTCCTTGCCTATCTTGTGCAGCCGAGCGTCTTCGCTATCGCGGCGGCGAAGTCGTCGCGGACCTCCGCCTCGACGGCGAAGCGCGGCCATTCGCGCACGGCCGCGCGCACCTCATCCAGAACCGCGCGCGCCTTGCGCTCGCGCATGTTGGCGAACCGGGCGCAGGCGAGGATGTCGTCGTCGGTGATCTCGAAGCGCTTGCCATTAACGGCCATCTGGTGGCGGGAAGTCCAGTCGCCCGCAGGGTTGTACGCATAGCACTCGTCGTAGGCGGGCGCGAGAGTCCATTCGCCGGCGCGGTCCATGAGGTAGGATATGTTCTTAACATGGTCGTCGCAGTTCCAGGCGAGCACGTTGAACGCCATGCGGCGGAAAAGCTGTTCGTTGGCGCGCGCATCGTTCACTACGCGGCGGGTTACGCGAAAGGCCTGCTCATAGGAATGCGATATCGGGTCGTTGAAGTCAAGGTGCGCCATTGCGCCGAGCGTCTGCATGTGGAGTTTGCCGCCGTCCGCGAGACGGTCGAAGCGGCGCGTCATAAAGTGGCGCTTGTTCCAGAGTCGGCATTCCGACATCTTGATGCCAGCCGCGCGCGCCATCAGGTGGTAGGCGTATTCGACGCGCCCGTAGCCCCACTTGTCGTCGCCCTCCTTGTCGCCGTTGCCGACAAGTCCGTCGAACTTGATGAGCCAGTAGCCAAAGCCCTCAGGCAGCTTTACCTGCCCGGACCTCACCTCGCCCGTCTCCTCGTTCCAGCCGATGATCGCCTTCGCGCGCGCCCCGCCCGCCGACGACCCAACCTTGAGGATGGAGGAATATTCGTTCATGCCGGGAATCAAAGCGGCTTTTGCATCCTCTCGCATCTGCAACACCCTGTCGGCAAGTTCAGACAACGCCTCGACCGTGACGCGCTCGCTCACATCGTCCTCGTCAAGAAGCGCCGGACGATATTCCAGCGCGCCCATCCCTCGCCGCCCCGCATAGCAAAGCCGGTCAATTACGTTAAGGTCTTCGGGGCTCTTGTTCTGCTCGCGCAGCCACGCGGCTATGACCTTGTTCCCGAACTTGTCGGGAAGCGAATCGGACAAAAGCCCGGGAAGCCCGTGAAAAGACTGTATCGGCAAGTCGGGGAATGAGAAAACAGCGGGAGAAAGCGGCATTCTTACAGGCGAGATTTCAACCCCCATGCCGCGAAACGCATCAGTGTATTGGAACGCCGCAATTGGATTGCCGTCCTGAAGCGAAACAGTTCCGACATGCGTTCCCCACAAATAGACATTAGCTACATTGTGCATTTGTTTTCTCCTTCCCGCAAACTACGCTACAGACGTTCCATCGCCCCACACACGATTAGACGAACTGCGCCGCGTGCGAATGCGCTTTGGCAGTTCCTCATGCGACTTTTTCTCTAATTCAACAAGCTGAATCGGCGTCAATGTCGGTTCTGGCAGCACAACTGACAACCTGTTTAGAACGTTCAAACTGCGCAAGACAGACAAAAACGATTCCAGTCTAATGCCTCCGGCACCATTTTCCAGGCGAGAGAGAGCATAACGAGAGATACCCGCCTTTTCGGCAAGTTCTTCTTGCTTTATCTGCGAAGAGCGGCGAAGAAATGCTATCCTTCGCCCAACTTCTTGCAGCAAAGCTTCGTCATTCATGTCATCAATCATATTCATACGGTCACAACTTTGCAACACAATAAACACTAAACGCGTTTTACGTCATGTATTTGTGACGTATTATATCATAATCCTCCCGCGCCTTGCAATAGGGAGCGCACACCTGCGACTATCCTTTATGTCGTGTGTGCAAGTCTTCACATCTTCACTCGAGTCGATTGTCGCCCAATGCGGATTGCCCGCCGTCGACTGGGATGATGCAGCCGGTTGTGGCGTCTGCCTCGAGAAGAAAGACGACTGCGCGGGCGACGTCTTCAAGTCGTGGCCTTCCAAGCGGCATCTCGCCCGCCTTATTGCTCACGCCCTCTGGCGCAAGCACAGGTCCGGGAGCGACGGCATTCACACGAATCGTGTCGGCAAAAAGCGCCGCAGATTTTGTGGTGTTATCGCGAAGTTCGCGCTTCGACCTTTCGTATGCATCACGCGGCTCCATCCCGCCAAGTACGCGGCAGTCGAGAATGTTCACGACGACGCCACGCCCAGTCTCCCGCCCAGCCATCAAGGTCGTGAGTTTGCGCGGCGCCTCGAAATTCACTGCCTCAAGCGTCGCATCGTCACCGACGAAAAGCGCCGCGTTGTTGACGAGAGCGTCAGGCGGGTTGCCGCCAAGCATCCGCAGACACGCTGAGTATAGTTTTGCCGCGCCAAGCGGCTCCGCAAGGTCGGCGACAATGTCTGCGCCTGCATCTTCGCGGTGGGAACTCGTTATGACCCGCCATCCGTCGGCACGCAAGGCGTCGGAAATCGCCTTGCCAATGCGCTTCGTACCGCCAGTCACAAGCACTGTCCGTTCGCCGCGCATGACGTCACCTACGAAATCGACTTAAGCATCTTCGCGATGCGCGATGCCGCGAGCTTGATTTTGTCGAGCGACGTCGCGTAGGACATGCGGACGAACCCTGCACCACACGCGCCAAACGCGGTGCCCGGAACGCAGGCGACGCCAAACTCCTTAAGGAGCTTCAGCGCAAATTCCTCGTCGGTAAGCCCAGTGGAACGCACGTCGACGAAAAGGTAGAACGCGCCCTTCGGCATAAGCGTCTTGAGACCCATGTCGTTAAGCACTGGAACAAGCCAGTCGCGGCGCTTCTTGTATTCGCGGCGCATGCGATCAACATCCTTGTCGCCGAAATCCATCGCTTCGACTCCCGCCGCCTGCGCGAGCGTCGGCGCGGACATTATGCCGTACTGGTGAATCTTCATCATCGCGTCGACGACGTCGGTAGGCCCGCACGCATAGCCGAGGCGGTAGCCGGTCATCGCCCACGACTTCGAAAAGCCGTTCAGCAGAATCACGCGGTCGCGGTATCTCGGGAACGATGCAAACGACGGGAGCACATTGCCCCCTCTGCCCTCTGTGTCTCTGCGACTCTCGGCACTCGCTTCGCTCGGCTCGGCCGCGTCCCCACGGGTTGCGGCCACCCGCAAGGGGCGGTTACGCGTCTCTGCGTTAAAATTCTCTTCCCCCGAAATCTCGTAGTTAAGCTCCGAGTAGACTTCGTCCGCGAGAAGAATTATGTCGTGCCTTTCGCAGAAGTCGAGGATCGCCGCCATGTCGTCGCGCGAAAGCGTCGCGCCGGTCGGGTTGCAGGGGAAGTTCAGGAGCACGGCCTTCGTCTTGGGCGTAACCTTCTTCTCGAGCGCGTCCACGGTAAGGCGGAACTCGTCCTCCACGCGCGTCTCGACGCAGACGGGAACGGCATGGGCGAGGCGGATCGTCGGCGCATACGACACGAAGCACGGTTCGTGGTAGAGCACTTCGTCGCCAGGAGAGCAAATGGCGCGTATCGCGAGGTCTATCGCCTCGGAAACGCCCACTGTCGCAAGCACCTCGCACTTCCAGTCGAACTTCGCGCAGAAGCGGCGGTCGAGGTAGCGGCATATCGCCTGCCTCAGCTCGGGCGTTCCGAGATTTGAGGTGTAGTGAGTGCCGCCGTTCTCGAGACAGGTGACCGCGGCGCGGGAAATGTGCCAGGGCGTGTCGAAGTCAGGCTCGCCGACGCCGAGGGACACGATGTCCTTCGACTGGGCAACGATGTCGAAGAACTTCCTTATCCCGCTCTTCGGCAGCGCTGCTACGTGCTCTGCGACCCTGTTTCTCATCTTACGTGCAGCGACTAATGCTACTTCAGTATTTCGTCGGCAAGCTTCTCGAGCTGCGCGACGGTGTCATCCGTCATCGCGCCCCTCACCGTGACGGTCGCCTCGCAGAACGAGAGCCCCTTCGCGGAGGAGAGAAGGTCCTTCATGCCCTTCGCCGCCATCGGGCCCCACGAGCCGTTCTCAATGAAGCCGACCTTGCGGTTCTGGTAGTTGCGCCGAAGGAGATGGCGGATGTACTCCTCCATCTTCGGGAAGACGCCCGTGTTGTATGTCGTCGTCGCGAGCACGAGCCGCCCGTAGCGGAAGCCGTCCTCGATCGTCTCGTACATGTCGTCGCGCGCGAGGTCGGCACAGGCGACCTTTGGGCAGCCCTTCGCCTTAAGGATCTCGCAGAACTTCTCGACGACGGCCTTGGTGTGGCCGTAGACCGAAGTGTAGGCGACGCAAACGCCCTCGGTCTCGACGCCGTAGGAGCTCCAGGTCTGGTACTGCTTGACGACGTGGGCGATTTCCTCGGGCGTCTGGAGCACAGGACCGTGAAGCGGGCAGATGCGCGCGATGTCGAGCGTCGCCGCCTTTTTGAGAAGCGCCTGCACCTGCATGCCGAACTTGCCGACGATGCCGAAGTAGTAGCGACGCGCCTCGCAGTCCCACCCCTCGGGATCGACCTTGTCGTTCGCGCCGAACTTGCCGAAGCCGTCGGCGGAGAAAAGCGTCTTCGTCGCCGTGTCGTAGCTGACGACCACCTCGGGCCAGTGCACCATCGGCGCGCCGACGAACGCAAGCGTGTGCCCGCCGAGGTCGAGCGTGTCGCCTTCCTTGACGACGACGCGACGGTCGGCGAAATCGGTGCCAAAGTAGTTCTTCATGATCGCGAACGCCTGCATTGAAGAGACGATCTTCGCATTCGGGTACGCCTCTGCAAAGCGCGCGATGTTCGAGGAGTGGTCGGGCTCCATGTGGTGGACGACGAGATAGTCGACCTTGTCGGTCGCGGCTGCGACGTTCTTCAGCCACTCGTCGCCGAAGCGCGCGTCGACCGTATCCATCACGGCGACTTTCTCGCCTTTGACTACATAGGAATTGTAGGCCATGCCGAGCGGAACCTCGAACTGGCCTTCGAAGAGATCGACGTCGTGGTCGTTGACGCCGACATAGAGAATGTCATCGGTAATCTTCATAGT